>PLPU01000545.1:0-6946 GCA_003159975.1 Acidobacteriaceae bacterium | reverse complement strand
CGTGGTCCGTCCAGTTGCCCAGTTGCATCAAGGGCGACGATATCGTCGTGCCTCCCGGCAACTACTTCGTAATGGGCGACAATCGCACCATCAGCATGGATAGCCGCTATTGGGGATTCCTGCCGCGAGAGAATATCGTCGGCCGCCCGCTCTTTGTCTACTGGTCCATCGAGATACCCGACTCCGGCATCGAAGAAAAGCCCTTGGCCGACCAGGCCCAATCCACCTTCCACGAGTTCATCCATTTCTTTGATAAAACCCGCTGGAGCCGAACCTTCCACCCCGTCAAGTAGCGAAACAGGCCGGGTGCCCCAGGTCCCTCGCACCTGGGGACGTGGGATATCCCTATCTATAAGTTCTTTATCGCTCCTTACACATCGGACTGTGCCCCATCCATTCCGCGGCCTTTCGCGGAATGGGTGGGATAGTTCCATCTATCGATTGTTCTTCTTTATCGCCTCTTATATTCTTTCCCATGCGCCCCACGCGCTACATTGGATCAATGTCTTCCGAGGACGCCAACCATCCCCTCCAACCCATCCGTTTCGGCGTAATCGGCCCCGGTCGCGCCGCCTCCCGCTTTGCCGAAGGCCTCAAAGCCGTCGAATCCGCCTCACTCACATCCGTCTGGGGCCGGAATCCTGAACGAACCCAATCCTTCGCGCAAAAGTTCAGCGTTCCCCACTCTTACTCATCTCTGGATCAGTTCCTGTCCTCCGAAATCGACGCCGTCTATGTAGCCACCCACCCCGACACCCACGCCAGCCTCTGCATCCAGTCCCTCACAGCCGGCAAGCACGTTCTCTGCGAAAAACCCTCCACGCTCAACGAAGCCCAACTTATTCAGGTCCTCGCCGCCGCCCACCTTCACCGNNCCATCGGCCCCGTCGGCTTTGTCCGCGCCGGCCATTGCGACTCCACGCTGCCCCCCGACTACCCACTCCATTTTCCCGAGCTCGGCGGCGGCGGCATCCTGGGAATCGGACCCTATGAAGCGTTTCTAGCCCTCGACTGGCTCGGCGACCTCAAGCAGATCCAGACCATGGGCCGGCTCAACCCCGCCGGCGTGGACGCAATGGCCATCTTCCAGACCGAGCATGAACGCGGTTTTGCCCAGCTCCACACCGGCCTCGATCTGCTCAGCCGCGGCGATGCCCTGCTCTCCGCTCCGCGCGGCTACGTTCTAATCCACGCCAACTGGTGGAACCCCACCCGCGCCACAATCCACTACCTCAACGGCCGCATCATCGAACTCCACGAGCCTTGCACCGCCGGCGGCTTCAATTACGAGACCGCCCATTTCTGCCAACTAATCCGCCAGTGCCAATGCGAAAGCCCCATCATCTCCCACCAGATGTCGCTAAGCATGGCCCGCCTCCTCGAATCCGCCCGCAAAGCCCTCGGCGTCCACTTCCCCACCGAGTAGTCTTCCTAATCCCTAATCCCTATTCCCTATTCCCTGCTTTTTTCACGGAACCGTAATCACAACCTTACCCACTTGCTGGTTCGACTCAAGGTACTTGTACGCCGCCACCGTATCCTTGAACGAAAACGTCTTGGCGATCTTCGGCACAAACCGCCCATCCGCCAGCCGATCGAAAACATACTTCACCGCGACCTCTCGCTGATGAGCATCCTGCGTAATCTCCCGCAACGTATAGCCCTGCATGCTCAGCCCCTTCGTCAGAGCCACAAACAGCGGAAACGGAGTAGGCGCCAGCGACAGCGCGCCATACTGGAAGATGATCCCGCCCGGCGCCGCTGCATCTGCAAGCTTCTCTACAAACGGCCCCGCCACCGGATCAAACGTCAGCCGCACGCCCCTGCCTCCCGTTATCTCCTTCACGCGCGCAACGTAGTCCTCTTCTTCGCTCACAATCACGTGCTGCGCGCCAAGCTCCAGCAATTCGGCCCACTTGGCCGACGTCCGCGTCACCGCAATCGCCGTCCCGCCCGCATCCCGCACAATCTGGATCGCCGCCAATCCCACGCTCGAAGAAGCAGCCGGAATCGATACAAAATCTCCCGCCTTCACCTGGCCGTAGTGCACCAGCGCGCCATAGGCCGTCAGGTACTGCATCCAGATCGCCGCCGCCTGCTCCGCCGTCAGATTCGCCGGATACTCGGCCAGCGCCCCCACGGGCACGACCGCCTCTTCGCCCAGAGTCCCATACTGAGTCATCAGAAAGTTCGGAATCGTAGCCGCCGGCTTCCCAACCCACTTAGCGTCCACACCCTCGCCCACCGCCTCCACCACGCCCGCAGCCTCATACCCCAGCCGCGAAGGAAACGTCGCCTGCTCCAGATACTGGCCGCGGTAAAACATCGACTCGGCCCGGTTCAGGCCCAGCGCCTTCACCCGCAGCCTCACCTCGCCCTTGCCGGGCTCTTGCGTGGGAAGCTCCTCCAGTTTCAAATTCTCCGGTCCACCATTCTCATGAAAACGAACGATCGTAGGCATACGCCCTCCTGCTCGCTTTGGATGAGTCTCAACCGCCAAAGATGCACCCAGTCCTGATCCCTCCTCACTCAGTCCCGCAGCCCCTCAGTCCCTCAGTCCATCAGTCACTCAGTCCCTTGGTTCCTGTTCCCTAACCACTAACCACTAGCCACTAACCACTATTCACTGCCTCTCGGTGCTACCATCGAATACGACAGATGCAAACGAAAAAACTGAAAATTATCCCCCTCGGCGGCCTTGGCGAATTCGGTATGAACTGCCTCGCGCTCCGCTGGGAAGACGACATTATCGTGATCGACGCCGGTTTGATGTTCCCTGAGTCGGAACTTCTCGGCGTGGATATCGTTGTTCCCGATATCACCTACCTCATTGAAAACAAACAGCATGTCCGCGCCATCATCCTCACCCACGGCCATGAGGACCACATCGGCGGCCTGCCGTGGATTCTCTCCGAGCTAAAAGTCCCCGTCTATGCCACCGAGTTCACCCTGGCCTACGTCGAGGGCAAGCTTGAAGAGCATCACCTCCTCGACGAAACCACCCTCGTCGAAATCACGCCGAAAGAAAAATTCGCCCTCGGCCCTTTCACCATCGAGCCCATCCGCGTCACTCACTCGCTGGTCGATTGCGTAGCCCTGGCCATTGAAACCCCCGTCGGCGTCGTCATCCATACCGGCGACTTCAAGATCGATCTCTCCCCCATCGACGGCCACGCCTTCGATCTCCACACCTTCGCCGAATACGGCAAGCGCGGCGTCCTGGCCCTGCTTCAGGACTCGACCAACGTCGAGCGCTCCGGCTACACACCCAGCGAACGCGCCGTCATTCCCCGTCTCGACGAAGTCTTCTCGCAGACCAAAAAGAAGCTCTTCTTCACCTGCTTCTCGTCCTCCATCTATCGCATCCGTATCGCCCTTGAGCTGGCTCGCAAGCACGGCCGCAAGGTCGCCATCGTCGGCCGCTCCATGATGGAGAGCACTGAGATCGCTCAGGACCTCGGCTACATCGAGATTCCCCAGGGCCTCATCATCAATCCCGGCCAGGTGCGCGACTTCTCGCCCGAGCAGTTGATGATCCTCATCAGCGGCACGCAAGGCGAGCCGATGTCCGCCCTCAGCCGCGCAGCGGTCGACAACCATCGCCACGCCCACATCGACGCCGGCGACACCGTCATCCTCAGCTCCCGCATCATTCCCGGCAACGAGAAGAGCATCTTCCGCGTCATCGACCATCTCTATCGCCGCGACGCCATTGTCGTCTGCGACGACGGCGCCAACGGCCTCATTCACGTCAGCGGACACGGCGCGCAGGAAGAACAGCGCCTGCTCATCAACCTCGTCCGCCCCAAGTACTTCATTCCCGTCCACGGCGACTACCGCAACCTCCAGAAGCATGCCCGCGTGGCCATGGAGACCGGCGCCGTCGAGCACGCCATCGTGATTGAAGACGGCGACGTGCTTGAAATGGATAAAACCGACGCCCGCAAGAAGGACAAAGTCACCGCCGGCCGCATCCTCATCGACTCCGGCTCCTCGATTGACGTTGTTGAAGACCTGGTCATCAAGGATCGCCGCATTCTCTCGGAAGACGGCATTGTTCTGGCGGTTCTCGCCATCAACAAGCGCACCGGCAAGGTAGACCAGCAGCCTGAAGTCATCATGCGCGGCTTCGGCGGTTCAGACATCACCGAGCAAGCCAAAGAGTTGGTCCTGAAGACACTCGACGGCCTGAGCACCGAGCAAAAATCCGACTACGGCATGGTGAAAGAAAAAGTCCGCTCCGAATTAAAGCGGTTGATCCAGAAAACCACCGGCCGCCGCCCCATGATCATGCCCGTCATCCTCGAAATCTGACGACCGACCTGAGAACAAATGGGGGACCGGCTAAGGCCTGTCCCCGTTGACGTCTATCGGTGAGTCGGACGCTGCAATCTCGCTATCGAGGCTCTGTTCCAGCCTGGCTTTCTTCTTGGTCAGCCACAAAAAGACGGCCAATGGAATTGAATTTCCTAGCAGGTTCCCATTCAGCGACCAGAATGAACCAAGGGTGGGTGAAATACTCCTCAACTTGGGACTCGCTAACACCATGAGATTGAATCCGATAAACAATATGCCACATAGTCCCAGCCAAATCCTGATCACCATCAGCCAAATCCTACTCGGCATGACCACCGGGAGAAGAACAGCGACCCACGTCCCTCCCACAAGGCTCCGAACAAAATGAAAGCCTCCGATGGCCATTACGGGCGTGAGGATTCCCAAATAACGAAACCCAAGCAGATCCAATGCTACGTACGAGAGGCCGATTAGTCCGGCCAGCACGAGTCTTCGCCGTCCCCCGCCTCGAATGCTTCCGCCCGGCATGAGCAAACCGATCAAAAACACCAAGCTCCCCAGCAACATCGTCCCGTTGGCGATCTTGCTGAATGTGCTCATGCCCTTCCACTTCCAGTGCAGAACATGCTGAGCATACTCGTCGCCCTGATTAGCTGCCTTTTGGTACCAGCGAACGGCTTCCGCGTAGTCCTGCGGCACCCCACGGCCGTAGTAGTACATATTGCCGAGGTCGTATTCGGCAGGCGCGTAACGCTGGTCAGCGGCCTTGCGGAGCCAGCGCAGAGCTTCGTTGTAGTCCTGCGGCACTCCCGCGCCGTGCTCGTACNNCGTTGAGATACACGTAGCCGACACCGTCCTCACCCACTGCGTTACCTTGGTCCGCCGCTTTTCGGTACCACCGAAGAGCCTCGCCGTAATCCTGCGGCACCCCCAAACCGAGTGAATACATATACGCCAGCCTCGTTTCGGCTTTTGCATCTCCCCGGTCCGCACCTTCGCGGGAAGCTTTCGCGTCCTGCGCAAGTCTTTGCTCAGTGGTTTTAGTGGAGTAAACCTGCCAGGCGATCGCTGCCGCGCCGATCAGGACAGCGCACGCAACCGCCGTTGCCAACTTCCAGGTTGGAGTTTCAGGCCACAGGGCGGATTGTAACGCCGAATTTAAGACAAATGATGTGACACCTGATCGAAATGCTAGGCAGCCCACACCACTTAATCGCCAGTCTCGCAGTTCCGTGGTAATGTAGCTCAAGCGCTTCCCGGCTTCATTCTCGAACGTAACCTTGCAGTGCAAAACAGGCCTTGAGCCCCTGAAAGCGCGCAAAGACGCATATGCAGGGAGATCGATCTGCGATGGTGCTTATGGCAATCTTGAGATCCTTGTTGAAGCGTGTTCTCTTATTCGCTTCGGCCGCAATCCTCCCATTTTCGGTGACGGCCCCCGCACAGTCCCTCAACCCTCCCAGCACCGGCGTCCCCAGCACTTCCACCGCGATCGGTTCGAGCAGTTCCACCGCGAGCACCAGTTTGCCCGGCCTCGTCTGGCCCGGTTCCGATGGAGGCAATATTGTCGACTCCGCGGACCCGGCTCTTCCACTCCCTGACGCCCCGGACCCGGCAGCCTTCGGCGGCCGCGAGAAATACGACGTCACGCCCGCCGGCCAGGCCTACCAACGCCCCTTTTCGCGCATCGGCATCGGTGTGGACGTCAACACGCTGGGAATCGGGATCAAGTCCGCAATCGTCCTGAACCACGCATTCGACGCCCGCCTCATGGGAAACCTCTTCTTCCTGAACATCCACCGGTTCGAGATCGAGGGTTTCAACGCAACTGGAAACGTGCATATGGCATCGGCTGCTGCCTCGTTGGACTGGTATCCATTCTCAAGCGTCTGGCGAATCAGCCCTGGGCTCTTGTTCTACAACGCCAACCAGATTACCTTCACCACTCAAATTGCCTCCGGAACGAGCTTCTCGCTCAATGGACAGACCTTCTTTTCCGCCAACACCAATCCTGTCACCGGCGCAACGCCGCTGACCGGGACCGGCATTTTGGGACTCCATACCACGCGTCCAGCCGTGACACTCGCCGGCGGATTTGGCAAATTCATTCCCAGATCCAACCGCCATTGGTCGTTTCCATCGGAGTTTGGCGTTGCGTTTACCGGCGGACCTTCAGCGAACGTAACCTTCTCCGGTTGGGCCTGCCTTACCCCCCAACAGACCATTTGCAGCAACGTAGGCAACTCGACAAATCCGGTGGCAATTGTGTTCAACAATGCCTTGCAGGCCTCGCTCACGAAATGGAGATTCGACCTGAACAAGGTCCAGGTCTACCCGCTCTTCTCCTACAGCGCGGTCTACAGCTTCAATATCCGCTAGGTCTAAGTGCAGTGAACAAGTGAAGAAGTGAACAAGTGAACTGCTTCACTCCTTCACTCGTTCACTCCTTCACTGCTTCTGTACAATTCCTCCATGCGCCACCCCATACTGATCCTCGCCCTCGCCGCCGCCCTGCTCACGCCCGCCATCCACGCACAGGAACCAATGGCCGCCGTCCCCGCCTGTCCCTCCACCGCCACCCTCGACCAGCTCATCAAAGCCATCGACTCCGCCATCACCGGCCCGGCCAACAGGGACCGCACCTGCTTCC
>PLPU01000565.1:5646-7248 GCA_003159975.1 Acidobacteriaceae bacterium | reverse complement strand
TGCTGGCCGCCGGTGCATCCGAAGGCGACCGTCAGGTAGCTCTTCCCTTCCTCGACATAATGCGGGAGCAGGTAGAGCATGAGGTCGAGAACGCGGGTGAGGAACTCGCGGGTTTGGGGAAAGCCGCAGATATACGCGGCTACTTTGGGGTCGAGCCCGGTCTTCTTGCGGAATTCAGGAACGAAGTGGGGGTTGGGCAGGAAGCGGACGTCGAAGACCATATCGGCGTCGAGGGGCACGCCGTTTTTGAAGCCGAAGCTGAGGCAGGAGACGAGTAGCTGCTGGGCCTGGTCGTGGTGGCCAAAGCGGTCGAGGATGTGGGCGCGGAGCTCGTGGACGTTGAAGTCGGAGGTGTCGATGAGGGTGTCGGCGACGTTGCGGATGGGGTCGAGGAGCTGGCGCTCTTCAACGATGGAGCGGGAGACGGTTTCTGAGCGGCCGAGGGGGTGGGGGCGGCGGGTTTCAGAGTAGCGGCGGACGAGGACGGCGTCTTGCGCGTCGAGAAAGACGACGCGGGTGGAGAGCAGCTTGCGGACGCTCTTGAGGATTTCAGGGAGGCGGTCGAGGGTGGCTCCTTCGCGGATGTCGACGACGATGGCGGCGCGCTCGATTTCGGTGGATGCACGGACGAGGGCGGCGAAGTTCGGGAGCAGCTCGAGGGGCAGGTTGTCGACGGCGTGGTAACCGATATCTTCAAAGGCCTTGAGGGCCGAGGCCTTGCCGGCGCCGGAGATTCCGGTGACGATGACCAGTTCCCTGGCAGGCTTTTTCAATAATTTTCGAGGGATGGGTTGCGGTTTCGGCTGCCTGGTCCGCACGGCCTTTTTGGGAGGGGTCATGGGCACATGCTACACCGAAGAGGTTGGCTCAGGCACCCGGCTCGATCGCCCAGCGACCCCGTTCGGCGAGGGTGAGCGCCTGGGCTGGGTTCAACAGGCGCGAGAGCAGGGCGCCCTGGCCGAGTTCGCAGCCCATGCGGCAGAGAGCGGTCAGTTGCTCCGGGGTCTCGATGCCCTGCGCGACCACCTGAATGCCGAGCGTGTGGCCGAGGCGAACCAGCGACTTGAGAACCGTGAGCCGGCGTGCCGCGGCGGTGGAAGCGGCGGTCAGTTTGGGGTCGAGCTTGAGCACGGCGATGGGCAGGCGCATGAGGTGGTTGAGGGGCGCGAGGCTGGAGCCGAAGTTGTCGATTGCAACGCGCGCACGGGATTCGACCAGACGCTCCAGAATGGCCGCTGCCGCCTCGGGATTCTCGTTCAGCGTGGTCTCCTGGACCTCAATCACGAGGCGCCAGGGATCGATGCTGGTGGCAGCCAGCGCGGTTTTGACTTGAGCAACCAGATCGCAGTGGTAGAACTGGCGGCTGGACAAATTGACGGTCAGGGTGAGATCCGCCTGCCTCAAATCCTGGGTCCAGACCTGCAACTGGCGGCAGGCGGCGGCGAGCGACTCGCGGCACAGGGTGATGGAGAGGCCGGAATCCTCGGCTACGGAAAGCAGATCGCTGAAGCTTTCGACCGAGCCCGAGGGCAGGCGACGGCGCAGCAGGGACTCGAAGCCCTGGAGTTTGCCGTTCTGGAGGCGGAAGATGGGCTGATACCA
>PLPU01000565.1:3799-5605 GCA_003159975.1 Acidobacteriaceae bacterium | reverse complement strand
TTCAGGGACGGTATGGGCCGGCGTGGCCATGGCGGCGCCGATGCTGAAGGCGGGTTGGACAACAACACCGAGAATTTCGAAGGGCCGATTCATCTGGAGAAGGACGCGGCTGGCCACGATGTCGAGGTCGCCGGGATCGAGAATGTTTTCGACCAGGATGGCGAACTCGCCGCCTTCGAGGCGGGCAGCCGAGTCCTGGAGTCGGAGCACCACGCGCAGGCGTTCGGCAACGGCAACGAGCAGGGAGTCGGATGGGGCAGGGTTGTCGGAATCGGGCTGGGAATCGTTGATCTGGCCGGGCTGGCCGAGGTCGAGGTCGAGCAGGAGCACGCCGCAGGTCTGGTCACGGCGGCGCGACCGGCGGCTTAGAGCAAGGCTGAGGCGGTCACGGAACAGCGCGCGATTGGGAAGGCCGGTGAGCGGGTCGTGCAAGGCGGCGTCAGGATCGGCGGACTCGGCGTGCTTGCGGGCGCCGAGGGAACGGAAACTGAGGATGCAGCCGACCCTGGCTCCATCGACAGTGAGCGGGCTGGCCAGCATGGCGACATCCAAGGGGTCACCGGACTTGTTGATGCGCACGGTCTGAATGGGTTCGAGCGCGTCCTGGTTCGCCATCTTTTCGAGCATCGCGTGCTCATCGGCATGGGCCGGCGGCACAATGAGGTCGCGCAGATTGGCGCCGGTGGCTTCATCGGCGGTGTATCCGAACATGCGGGTGAAGGCCGGATTGGTGGAGAGCACGCGGTCGCCATGCACGATGACGATGGCCTCGGGGATGCTGGAGAGCACATCCTCAATGAAGCGCGGCCTGGGCGCCTGCGCGCGTCCTCCAGGATGAGCCACGATGATGGCGTCGCAGAGTTCGCCATTGAGAACGCTGTAGGTGCCTTCGACGGGGAGGAGGCGGCCATCGCTGGCGGTGAGCGTGGCATGGAACGGGCTGCCGTGGCGTGTGCCGGTGAGCAGTGTCCGCGGCTCGGCGGCGCCAGGAGACAAGCCCCACAAAATGTCTTCGACCGGACGCGGGATCCACTCGGCTTCTTCGAAGCCAATCATGTGGCGCGCTTCAGCATTGGCAAAGACCACCTTGCCAGCGCGCTCAAGGAAAACCAGCACGGGCAAAGCGTCAAGAACGTCCTGCTGTTCCACGGAGTCCGAGTTCTTGGGGAGATGCAAACTCACAGCCTCCTGGGAGTCGCCGCGATGCTGTATCAGGGGGAAATGTCTCGGCCGGTTTGTGGCTCCCTTGCAGGCGCGGCTCCACTCGAAATGCTATTCCCTGCGGGGGATGGCAACCATCCCCTAAACCGGGCATAGGGTGCAACCAAAGTGCGCGCCGAGGCCTGTTGGAAGCCAAATGGGAGGGGAGGTTCGCGACCCTCGTTTCCCTGATAGCAAACAGGATGGAAGGTGGAAAAACCCGATGGCGGACGGTTGGCCTTTGTGCTATCCCACCCATCGGACAAAAAGACGTCCGATGGNNGCGTTGCGGAAGATGAGCAGGTCGCGGTCGCGAAACTCGGCTTCCTTGACCGCCTCTTCGATGGTCATGGCGCGAAGGACAATGGCCTCGGCGCTTTTGAGGATGTGCGGCTCGACCACCGTGGCGCGGGAGGGAAACGAGTGTACCGCGATGGAGGCGCGCGGCTTGGTTTTTGCCGGTTTCTCGCCTTCGGCGGTGGGATCGGATTGGGTGGGGCGCGTCTTGGGCCGGGAAACCGGGGGCGCGGTGAGCACTTTTTCGCCTTTGGGCAGGCGCTTGCCTTCGAGACGGCGGTCGCGGTAGCGGCGGGCCTGATTTTCAGC
>PLPU01000565.1:0-3766 GCA_003159975.1 Acidobacteriaceae bacterium | reverse complement strand
GCCTGCGTGCGCAGCGCCTTGGAGATCTTCACTTGCCGGGCGGTGAACTCCACTTCCATGGTCAGCCTCCGCTTCTTGTACGTCCCACCAAAATCCTGGGTGGGAACTTCGGATTGTAATGCCATCGGTCGCCAGTTGTCAGTTTTCGGTGGCCAACTGTCCGGTTGGCGTGGGGGGAGGCTTTATCGATGGCGTGGAGGAGTTGGCCGGCGCGGCGAAGACTGATGGCGCCGTCGGCCATGGCCTGCGTGACCTGATAGAGGGCAGTTTGAGTGCCTTTGAGATCGAGACGGTCGGGCACTTCGATCGCAACCATCTGGGGACGGGCTTTTTGGGGGCGGACGGGGCGCTGGGGGCGGGAGTGGAGGTAACAGGAGGACTCGCCGCGCGTGACGGGCGACTGGCAATGGAGTCCACTGGGCATGACATTACTACACTCGGCGATCATAGGGTCCTTTCTTGCGGTTGAGGGGTACCCCCCCCACCCATTTGAGTAAAACACTTCTTTTCATGAAGTTAGGGATTTGCTGCGCCTACCCATAACATAACAAAGGGGTTACTGCATCGATAAGAAAACAAATGGCTTACGGTCCGGCTTCCGGTATTGTTCCGGGATGTGGAGAGTGCGCTGTCATCCATTGTGCACCAAATGGGGGAAATGATCGGCAAATTGGCTACCGGCGGAAGGCGTTGATGGCAAAGGAGATGGGTTGAGGGTGGTTGGAGATGGGGATTGACAACGCGTTTGTGGGCGGCGCAGGTCGGGAATCGCGGTTGGTCTCAGTGTCCGAGGTCTCTGGTTCGAAACGTGCACAACCGCTAGGGAATGGGTATTGGAGTGAACCCCCATTTCTAATCTCTTCTATTTCTTAACTGTTCTTCGTGGAAGAAATAAAATCCCTGAGGTCGCTGATGCGATGTCCCCAATAGAACACTACTGGGATTTCTTGTGCGGCCTGGATATAACTCGCCTTGAACACTCCTTGAATTGCCCCCGCAGGGACTATCAAGTCTGATCCAAACCGTCCGACCCAGTTTTGAGCATTTTGGCCAATCTCTTTGTTGATCCGCTTCCTGCTATTGATTTCCGAATTAGACGCCTTGCATTCAAGTGCCATTATGCGCCCGTCGTATAGGCGGATGACCACATCTGCCTCGTCCTCCCCAAGCACGCACGGACCGGCAGAGAAATGACCAATATCCAGGACATCGACCATGGGGTTTGCGATGCGGCGAAGCGGAACGGGCGTCATTCCCATTCCGATCAGAACTCCGCGCACAGCCTCCTCTGTGGCTTTACCATCGTCCGTGCGTCGACTGGTCTGCAGGCGCTGCGAACTTGCCGCAACGGTGGAGGCCAGAATGGCCGCTTTCCGCTCCGTCGAAGTAGGTGCGCGATTCTCATATATCCAAGGAAAACGCTTCGGATCGAGAATCTGGCGGATCACGTCCCTGATAGCGATTGCTCGTTCTACATCTTTCTCAATCAAGGTCCACGCGAGCGTGGCACCCGTAAGAGTCTCCAGGTCATCAGCAGAGATTGGTGGCGCGCCCAGATATCGGAGTGCCGTGCAAAGGTTCTGATCCCTGACGCAGTTCGCGATCAGCGAAGGATTGACTGGATCGCCAACCAGGGCATTCAAACTACCAATTACCTGCTGATTTGCGCGCTCAAGCTCGACGAAGGCGGCAAGATACTTTTCCATGGGCTCGCCAAAGCGACGTTGACGGAATTGCTCGCGAGCGGCTTGGGCGTCAGCAACAATTTCGTGCTTCTCCCAGAATCGAGCCCCTTTTGGCCAGCCTTTGCTCATACTGCGGTCTCCAGCCAAGTAAAGGAAGTCCAGTCAATGAACATGTCCTCAACTGCGCCGGGTTCGAATTTAGTCAGCCCACCTGCGTAGACCCGGCCGTCATTGAGGCTGGATGCTTTGTTGAGAGCTAAACACGCGTTATCCAAGTCGATATCGGACATTGACACACGAGGGTACAATCCGTGGGCGATATTCAGCAAACAGGCACCAGCGATGTTGCGGATGAACACGGGTGGTCGGCGCGCCATATAGGTGCAGACAATCGGCGCGGCAGGCAAAAGACGAATTGCCCACCACGGGCTACGGTGCGTGGCAATGTACCCTCTGTTGCCGCCTTCTTGTTCGGCCCATGTGAGGAAGGCGTCGACTGCGGGGCGTTCCCAGCGGCTAAGGGTATCGAGGTCGCGGGGAAGGTTCACTACTCGCCTCAGGTGATCGAGGTGCTTAAGTTGACCCCCATCCTCACTTGCCGCAAATAACTCGTTGGCCCCTGTGACACATGGGAAGAGAAACCGGGCTGGCAAGTTCGCAGCTTTTTCCCCTGCGATCCAAATGTGATTAGCCCCCGTAACCTGCCCTCGCGAAACACGAAACAGAGAGCCCACACGCGTGCCGCTCCGCGGTGCATTCAGAACATGTATCGTGGCTGGGGAAAAGAAGCGAGGGTGCCATTTCTTTGCGGAAGCAAGGTCGGTCGCGGGCCGAATCACCCCTCCCGCCAGTGTGTCCAGTTCGCTGACATTCGCAACGGCTTGAAGCTTGATTACTTTTGGAGCTTGATGAGGATGGAAAACGGTAATTGCAGCGGTAGTCATAACGCCGGGAAAGGGCTCTGCCTTAGCATCCACCACCTGCACGGAAACGCCGCCCAACCGTGCGCAGAGGGAAGCACGTAGTGCCGCACCATAGTTAGTGTCAATCCATTCGGCGGCCGTTACAAACACCCCAACGTCGCCAGGCTTCGCGACTTCGCCTACCCTCGCAAAGAAGTACAGATGCAGGCCAGCCAACTTGCTGACCTTGTCTGCCCCAAGTGTCCGCATAGTAGCTGCGTACCACTTCTTCCAATGTTCCTCGATATCGTGATGTCTCACATAAGGGGGATTGCCTATAAAGAGCCGGCGACCTGCAGGGGGGAGTTTTACGTCACGGAAGTCGCTCACTAGGATGGTAACTCGATCAGCCATGCCGGCAACGGCAAGGTTGGCGCGCAGAAGGACAGCGCACACTGGATCCGGCTCGATCGCTACGATGTCAGCTTTCCGGAAAGCACGACCAGCCGCGAGGGCAAAACGCCCGGTACCCGCACCGCCATCTACTACTTGGGCAAATGCACCGCCTTTCTCGACCTCAGCTTGCGCCTTCCGGATCATCGCACTTACGATCCCTGTCGGCGTAAAGGTCTGGCCATGCCGTCGCCGGTCCACAGCGTTACGCAATTTGCAGAAGCAGTCACCGAGGGGGTCGTTGCCCTTAGCGATGGCGATCCGAAATCGCTCGACTAGCGCGTTGTCAGTGCAAGGTTTGATTCCGGCAACGGCGGCAGCTTCGCCCGGCGACAGATCAGGCTCATGACCTAGCAAGGCGAGCGCCACCGAGAGAAGCTCGGGTTGGGGCTGCGGGTTTATCTCTCTCGGGCTCATCCTGCTCGGCGTCCCCGCTTTAGCGGAGACTTTGTTTCTTGTTTTCTTCGCCATTGTAAACCAGTTTTGACATTTTTTTCTTTCCGTCCTTGCAGGTTCGGGGAGAGACCGGAAACATTCGCCTGAGTCACAGGCGGCTCGGTAGTAATCGGTCGGCTACTGACGGATAGGCGAGCAGCTGCCCAGGCGGACTGGTGGCAATGTCCCGATGTTCCTTCCAAACTACATTGTGGGCACCCTCCAGAATAGACACTTGTCAGTTTTAGGTTGTCAGTTCTCAGGGGTTAAAGCCCGAGCTCTTTTTGTAGG
>PLPU01000071.1:0-11531 GCA_003159975.1 Acidobacteriaceae bacterium | reverse complement strand
GGGTCATCCCGTTGCTCGACGGATGCATAAAAGGCATCCATGTCGATGTGCACGATTTTCCGAACAGCCATCTTGCAAGAATTCTATGCCCGGTGTGAAAACCCGCGCGATTGGAGCCTGAAATCGGCCGATTCTCACGCGCTTCCCGGCTAGGTCCCCGCCCAAAAGCCAGATGTGGTGGGACTATGCAGATGTCTTCGCGCCGGACCTTGCTTCCGCCCGTGCTGCAAACGCCTTGGCCATCTGAAGGAAATTAATGGTTTTTCGTCCAGTTGCCGAAGACGTAGATCAATCTTAATTGCTCGATGAGTGCATTGGCCTGTAGTCGTCAAGCGAGATCCAAGCACAAGCCAGCCTCTGCAGTCGTCGAATGATCGCTGCGCGTCGCAACGAAATCATCTGCAATGCCGTCTTGTTCCTAAATGGGGCCAGCTAATGCGGGCTTTCCTCCGAGGTGTCCGTGACGCCACACACAACCTGCGCGGGTCTCCCGGATTTACGGCGACGGTCGCTAAACTTGGAGAAAACGTGCAGATCGACGTCTGCCCGAGGCTCGATCCTGCTGAGCGTTTCTGCATTTGCGACGTGGCTTTCTTCGACACACGCTGGACGCGCACAGACTATTGTCGATTTCATTAAAGCCGCAAGTAAGTGCCCGGGGGCCTTTGCATTGGCTTCTGATTGGGCAAATCGATCTCCGGAAAGTCCTCTATTGCGTCTTATTTTGAATCGATCACAACATTTGCTAGTCTTCAACTACTGCGAGACCTCGGAGACCCATGCGCCCTTTTCACCGCATTTCCCGCTCCCCCAAGCGCCAGTCAATTGTTCTGCTCCTAATCGTCAGTTTCGCACTTGGGGGTTGCCATTCGCGGAACGTAACTGCCAAGCCGTCGGTCCAGTTGACCCGAGTTCCGACGGGCGACCCGGGCGGCCCATTGCAAATGGACTACATTGAGGGACGGGCGAGCGGAGTTGGACCTGGGCAGCAAATTGTCCTTTATGCGCGCAGTGGAGTTTGGTGGATACAACCCTTCAAAGCTCAACCATTCACAAACATCCTGCCGGATTCGAGCTGGAAGAACTCGACTCATCTCGGAACCGAGTATGCGGCCCTGCTTGTGGAACCGGGGTATCAACCACCGTCAAAGATCGATGCGTTACCGAGTGTGGGAAACGGTGTTGTTGCTGTAGCAACGGCAAAGGGTGCCACCGCCAAACCGCTCACTCCGAAGCTGCTCCACTTTAGCGGCTATGACTGGACGGTCCGTAGTGCGGGAAGTGACCGTGGAGGTGAACCGAATTTCTATGATCCCGAAAATGCCTGGGTCGACGAAAATGGCTATCTGCATCTTCGCATGGCTGTCCGGGATGGCCGTTGGACCTGCGCGGAAGTCATTCTGAACCGCAGCCTCGGATTTGGCTCTTATCGGTTTGTCGTTCAGGATAGTGCTCATCTGGGGGCATCTCCCGTGGTTGGCATGTACACGCTGGATGATGCGGCGCCGGATGAAACCCGCAAGGAACTGGACATTGAATTGAGCCGTTGGGCCACACCGAACCTTCTGAACGCGCAGTATGTCGTCCAGCCCTTCTACGCTCCAGAGAATGTGGCACGCTTTACGGTGCCGGCAGGGGAGGTTACGCATATACTTCGCTGGGAGCCTGGGGTTGCTTCGTTCAAGTCTATGCGCGGCTCCGTAATTACCCCCGAAGCGAAGAGGATCAGCGAGCATGTGTTCACTTCGGGCGTTCCTACCCCGGCGGGGGAGAGAATTCATATCGACCTTTACGACTTTCACCACACCAGAAGCACCTTGCAAGGCCCTGCAGAGGTGGTTATTGAGAAGTTTGAATACCTTCCGTGATCGAGGGGTTTCAGGGCGGCTGCTGTGGAGGAGCTTGCTGGCCGGGATTGCGTGTGCTTGCCTGGCGCACGGGGCTTGCGCGTTGGATCCCAGCAGTTCCATGTCGCAATATATCCACGAAACCTGGGGTACCGACCGAGGATTCCTGGGTGAGGCGGTCTATGCCATCTGCCAATCAGAGGACGGGTATCTCTGGATAGGAACGGAAAGAGGGTTGGTTCGCTTCGATGGCTTCAGCTTTGTCCTGATTCAGCGGCCCATTCCGGGTTTGCCTTCGAGCGGTCCGGTGCGCGGACTGGAGTCGGATGAAGAGGGGGGCATGTGGATCCTCCTCGATGGTCCGCATCTGCTCCGCTATCGCGAAGGGAAATTCGAGGATGCCTATGCGCGCTTCGGCCTGAAAGAGCACGCCTTTACTGCGATTTCAAAAGATAGCGAAGGAGGGCTGCTTCTCGCGGGACTCAGTAGTCGCATTTTTCGTTTTCGCTTTGGAAAGCTCGAAACAGTCGCCAACGCGTCAGAGTTAAGCGCCACCGCCAACGCAATTACTGCTACTCGCGACGGCAGAATCTGGATGGGATCACGGAACTTTGGACTTCTTCGCGTCGACGGGGGATCCGTCTCAAGCGTGGCCAAAGAGTTGGTGAACAAGGACATTAATACCCTGCTTGCAGCCAATAATGGCGGGCTATGGATTGGAACGACCGCCGGCATCGAGTACTGGGACGGGAAAGGACTGGTTAAGTTAGGTCTCCCGCGCTCGATCAATCAATCCCATGTCCTGGCGATGGGCAAGGATCACGATTCCAACGTATGGGTGGGGACTGACCACGGACTCGTCCGCATCAACACTTCAGGGGTTGCATCCTTCGACCAGACCGGCCGAAACCAGGGTACCAAGATTACGGCAGTCTATGAAGATCATGACGGTGCACTTTGGTACGGTGGTCCGCGAGGCATTGAAAGGCTTCGGGACGGGGCGTTCAAAACTTACTCGACTAGCGAAGGTCTTCCTCCCGCGAACAACGGTCCGGTCTACGTCGATTCTGAAAGCCGCACCTGGTTTGCTCCTGTCTCCGGTGGACTCTACTGGCTGAGGGACAATCACGTCGGGCATTTGACAATTGCCGGACTAGATAGAGACGTCGTTTACTCGATCAGCGGTGGGAGCGGAGAAATCTGGATTGGCAGACAGCGCGGGGGCCTGACTCGCCTTACCAGGAGCGGCAGCTCGTTTGTCGCGAAGACCTATACGCAGGCGGATGGACTGCCCCAAAACAGCATCTGTTCGGTTTTTCGCAATCGGGATGGAAGCGTCTGGGCGGGAACCCTGAGCGCCGGGGTCAGCCGGCTGAAAGACGGAGTCTTTACGAATTATTCCGTGGCCAATGGAATGCCGGCGAACTCTGTCAACTCAATCCTCGAGGCCAGCGACGGAACCGCTTGGTTCGCCACTCCAAACGGCCTTGCATCCTTCGCCAACGGCCATTGGTCGAATCGCACAACTGCTGACGGTCTTCCATCAGCGAATGTAACGATTGTGTTCGAGGATTCGAAACAGGTAATTTGGGCTGCTACTTCCGCAGGTCTTGCATTTGTTGCCTCCGGCCATGCAGGTGTGCCGCGCACAGTGCCGGAAGCATTGCGCGAGCAGATCTTTGGAATCACGGAAGACAAGGGAAGCTCACTTTGGTTCGCCACCTCGGATCGCATGAATCGTGTGGATCGCGATCGACTGCGAATGGGCACTCTCGATGACTCGGATTTCCAAAGCTACGGAATTGCAGACGGACTTCGGGGACTGGAAGGCGTGCGGCGTGACCGCTCAGTGGCAGCGGGCCCGCTCGGCAATGTGTGGGTGTCCCTTAACCGCGGACTTGCAGTGGCTAGTCCACAACGCTCTGTCCGGAATTCTGGACCGGTTGCGGTTCGAATCGAATCGACATCGGCTGAGGGAATCCCAGTTGATCTCAAAACATCACCAAAGCTTTCGGCAGGCAGCAAGAGCATAACCTTCAACTATGCAGCTTCCAACCTGTCTATTCCGGAACGGCTAGAATTTCGTTACAAGCTCGACGGCTCGGGTCAGGACTGGAGTAGCAATGTCACATCTCGCCAGGTTGTCTACTCTCATCTCGATCCGGGCTTCTATCGTTTTCGCGTGGTAGCTTCGAATGGCGAAGGTCTATGGAATGGACCGGAGGCCAGCATTCCATTCGTCATCGAGCCAGCATTCTGGCAAACCTGGTGGTTTCAGATGGCAGGTCTGGTCGCCTTCAGCCTCGCGGTCTTCGGGCTCTATCGGCTGCGCATTTACCAATTGACGCAGCAATTGAATATCCGTTTCCAGGAACGGCTTGCGGAGCGTACGCGGATCGCGCAGGAACTGCACGACACGCTGCTGCAAGGTGTCCAAAGTGCTGCATTGCAACTTGATGTGGCAGAAGATCAACTTCCCGATGATTCGCCAACCAAGCCTCTCTTGAGACGGATTTTGCAGTTGATGACTGACGTTACGGAAGAGGGCAGAAACGCTCTTCGCGGTTTACGTGCGCCGGAGACCGACAATCACAGTCTTGAAATGGCGTTCTCACGTATGGGAAAGGAACTCTCTTTTGACGACCGTGTGGCTTTCCGCGTTATCGTGCATAGCAATGTGCGCCCCCTGCGTCCCATGATTCGCAATGAGGTTTACCGCATAGGCCGCGAGGCCATTGTGAACGCATTTATGCACGCTAATGCTCATAGCGTCGAGGTGGACGTGGAATATTCGAACGAGCATCTGCGGGTTCTGGTGCGCGACAACGGCGTAGGGGTTGATCCCCTGGTACTACACTCAGGTCGTGAAGGCCACTGGGGACTACCAGGCATGCGGGATCGCTCCGAGGCTATTGGCGCCAGTTTCAGACTTCGCAGCCGCCCGGGCGCGGGCACCGAGGTGGAACTCATCGTCCCCAGCGAGATAGCTTTCGAAAGCGCAGCCAATGATCGAAAAATCCGCTGGCTTCCCAGTGTGCGCCGGGAGCGGTTGGAATCGCCAGCGGGCAGCCAAAGGAAATGAGGGCAAGGATGGACGTCTCTTCTCCGATTCGAATCTTCTGCGTTGATGATCACCCGATTATGAGGGAAGGAATTGCGACCATCATAAGGAACGAGCCCGATATGCTGCTGGTTGCCGAAGCCGCGACTGGCCGCGAGGCTATACAGGGTTACCGGGAGCACCGGCCGGACATCACTCTGATGGACCTCAGGTTGCCCGATATTGGAGGCATTGATGCCATGATCGCCATTCGCACGTTGGCTGCGGATGCGCGCGTCATCATGCTCACCACTTATGAAGGGGACGTCGAGATCCAGCGCGCACTCCAGGCCGGAGCTCAAGGGTACATGCTCAAGAGCATGCCCCGGAAACAACTCGTGGAGATGATCCGCAAGGTGCACAGCGGAAAGAAAAGTATTCCGCCGGAGGTTGCGGCTCATCTTGCAGAACATTTCGGCGATGAATCGCTGAGCAAGCGCGAGATCGAAGTCCTTCAGAAGATCGCCGGCGGAAACCGTAATGGCGACATTGCATCGCTGCTGTTTATCTCTGAAGAGACGGTCAAAGCACATATCAAACACATCATGGAGAAGCTTGGGGCAGGTGATCGCACAGAAGCCGTAGCAATTGGAATACGGCGCGGCATCATACAAGTCTAGCTCCCCTTCCATAAGTGCGTTCCCCAGAAGATTTGTAACAAACAATCACTCGATCGGGGGATTAAATCTAAAGCGAAAAAGCCTAGTCTCATCGGCAGTGCGCTTTCCTGCCGAGGAGGCATAAGCTGCAAAGGCTATTCTCCAGCTTTCCCGACGGTTGGCCTGGCGTCGGACTCATCCTTCTGCGGTTGGGCGTCAGTTCGGGCGCAATTATCCAAGGTCTTAGTTTTCCCCTTTCAACTTCCGGAGCCGCATTGGGCAACTGGATTCTGGGATCAATCGCGATCCTGCTAGGGCTCATGCTGCTCATTGGCTTCCTGACTCCTGTAGCCGGTATTGCAGCCACAGTAAGTTATGTTGCCGTGGGTGCTTCGTTGTTCCAATCCCTTGACCCTGTCAAGCACAACAATGCGTTCACAGCTCTGGACTTGTCTTTTATGTCCGCAGCGCAGGTCTTGCTTGGTCCGGGTGCGTTCTCGGTTGACGCGCGTTTGTTCGGCCGTCGTGAAATTGTTATTCCCCGGGCCGACGTCCACCTCGACGACAATTGAGGGTCGGATTGTGAGTTGGCACATACCACAGTCCCATGCGCTCAGTGGGTCCGAGAAATCCCTAGATCGGGTTATAGGATCCACACCAATCCCCGGCATTCAAAATGTATCCCATCGCGGGATGTATTCACCCCAAGCTTCCTTCATAGTTCCTTAGAAGAGCAGGCAGCACACGAGGCCCCAAAGCTGTCAAGGCGGAGGAGCAACAGTGTTCAATCGCGACGACGCTAATTCACTGAACATAGAAGGCCACGCCGAATGTGAGATGGCGGCATTTCTGAAGGCGACAGCAGAGGTGCTGGGCCCAAGCGGCCGCCTGCGGGCCGCAGACGCTTGGTTCCACGCGATGGAATCTCTCAACTGGCCTAATGACAACCACCAGAAGTTTTTCCGCTCCGTATCCATTCGGGCAATCTCAAAGCTCTTGGCAGACTCCAATACCAGCGTGAGCGATGCGAAGCCGGGGAACAACGAATCAGCCGTCTGGATGCCAGCTTTACAAACCGCGCATTGAGAACGTCGCGGACGACGATTCGAAACAACATCAAGGAAGGTAAGCGCTTGCCATGAGCACAATCTGCACGGGAGAGCAACATGAGCACTCCGCCCCAGGGAGAGCCATTGTGGAGAGCCGGCTCAGTCCCGCCAATAAGGCGTGGGGCTGCTGCGGATTTGACAGATCTTCTGCCGGATTTGTTGGTGGACGGCCTGCAAGAAGAATGGCAAGCCCGGCTGCAGGGTTTGCAGGAATGGATTTGTGAACTGCTCATCAAGAATCAACAGTTGCGGATGGCACTTATGGAGATGAAAGCGAGAGGGCCAGAGGATGACAACGGTCGCAATCCAGGAAGTAGTCGAAACAACCCGGCCGAATCACTCAGGCTTTCCTGAGCCCCTTCATCGCATGGTCGAAAATCTCATCGACGTAAGCATCCGTCAAGGATCCCGTGCCCATCTGGAGGCGGTAATAAATCGGGGCGTAAAGGATGTCGATGATTGCGTCAGGGTCCGCGTCAGAGCGCAAAACTCCATCCTTGATTCCTTGCTGAAAATACGAGATCGCCATGTTTCGTCTCGGCATTGTCCATCTGTCACGCAGTTCAACGGCGAGCCTGGGGTCGAATTGAGCCTCGGCGAGCAGCGCTCGGATAAGAGCCCCGTCCTTGCCGCGGAACACCTTCGCCATCGAGCGCATCTGCAGCCGTATGCTCTCCGTGTAACTCCGGGCAGGCAGGAAAAGTGTCCCCGGGTCCACGCGGGCCACAAACGCGTCCATGATGATCGCGGCCTTGTTGCACCACCTCCGGTAGATCGTCATGCGGCCGACGTTGGCTCTGGCGGCGATATCGTCCATGCTGATAGCCCTGAAGCCGCGTTCCAGCACAAGGTCGACAGCGGCCTTCAAGATTGCCTGGTGAATGCGGGGGCTTCTGGGCCGGCCACCGCTCGAGGTCTGCGCTCCCGTTTGCTTTCTCACCGATTCCATGGCGCTCCTAAAAAAAAAGAGGAAACTCCTGAATCCTGAATGGTACATCGCGTATCGAAATAAATGCTATGGATACGATACGACTCGTATCGACTAAGAGAAAGGGAGCAAGAACATGTTGAACGAGGAAAGTTTAGTTCCCGTAGCCATCGCGACATGGAAGAGCAATCTTGGGAGGGCCAACAAGCTCTTCGGGGGTCTAGATGAATCGGCACTCGAAAAACAGGTCGCGCCCGACCGGAACCGGCTTGTTTATCTCTGGGGTCATTTGGCATCGACTCACGACAGGATGCTCCAGTTGCTCGGGATTGCGGAACGGGTACATCCGGAGTTCGATGCAATCTTCCTGAGTTCACCGGACGGAGCGTCAACGTTGCCGCCAGTCGATGTGATGCGTGAGTGGTGGGCCCAAGTGAACCGGCGGCTGGAGGCAGGTCTCCGCGAGCTGACATTGAATGATTGGGTCGCGCGGCATACAGCAGTCTCTGAAGAAGACTTCGCAAAAGAACCCTTGCGCAATCGCTTTTCGATTCTGATCACACGCACGAACCATTTGACTTACCACGTTGGACAAGCAGTGTTGGCGGCGAAATAGCGGACAGTACTCTTGGCCCCGATTGAAATAACGCCACGAGGCAAGTGGAGCCTCGGCGAACCACAAGGAGAAAAGAAATGTCAAAGAAACTTGAAGGCAAGATCGCACTGGTTACCGGCGGTTCGCGGGGCATTGGCGCCGCCATCGCAAAGCACCTGGCTTCCGATGGAGCGAGCGTCGCCATCACTTACGCAAAGGATGCAAGTTCGGCTACCGCAGTGGTGAAGGCAATCGAAGGCAGCGGCGGAAAGGCCATCGCCATCCAGGCTGATTCGGTCGATGCCGAAGCAATCAAAGGGGCGGTTGCAAAAGTCGTGGCAGCGTTTGGTTCGCTCGACATCCTGGTCAACAATGCCGGTACGGCGATTCCCAAGCCCTTTGAGGAGGCGACGATCGAGGAGTTCGATCATGTCCTCAACCTCAACGTTCGCGCAGTATTCGTCACAACACAAGCGGCGCTAAAGCACATGAACAATGGCGGTCGCATCATCAATATCGGCTCCTGCGTCGGCGAGCGCATGATGACTCCTGGGCTCGCCGCCTACTCGGCCACCAAGGGCGCCGTCAAGATGTTTACTCAGGGGTTGTCCCGAGAAGTTGGCGGCCGCGGCATCACGGTCAATAATGTTCAGCCTGGACCGATCGACACCGATCTCAATCCCGCCTCGGGTGATTGGGCAGCGCCACAGAAGGCGAACACGGCGCTCAACCGCTATGGCACCGTGGACGAAGTCGCCGCGTTGGTCGCGTTCGTAGCCAGTCCAGAGGCCGCGTATATTACGGGTGCGAATCTGACTGTCGATGGGGGAACCAACGCCTGAGTCGACTTGCGCCATTCCCCAAAACCGAATCGAAAACCTGCAGAAGAACGTGTCGCCGCACCCGCGGAGAGAGTCGGCATACTGGCTCCGCCGGCTCTCTCCGCGAGCATTGGTAAAAAGGCGCTGACTTTCGCGTCGCATTAGTCGAAGGAGTCGCATGAAAAACCACCAGCACCGGCGCACCTTTCTCAAGGGCTTCGGCCTCACCGGTGCGGCGCTTCTGCTTGAGCGGTCGGCGCTCGCCCATCCGCCGTCGGCAAACGGCACAAATCCAATAGCCATTCCCAACATCGAGGAGCACACCATGAGTACATACACAGCAATCACCGTCCCCACGCAGTTCGTCGAGGCAAACGGCATCCGCTTCACTTACCGCCGTTGGGGCAAGCAGGGCGGCATTCCACTGGTCTTCAACCAGCACTTCACCGGCAATCTTGATAACTGGGATCCCGCCGTTCTCGATGGCCTGACTCCGGAGCGCGAAGTCATTCTCTTCAACAATGCGGGAATTGCAAGCTCATCCGGCGAAGTTCCATCGACTTTTGCGGGAATGGCCAAGAGCGCGGAGGCTTTTATCGATGCTCTCGGCCTCAAGCAGATCGATCTTCTTGGATTTTCCATCGGCGGTATGGTTGCCCAGCAAATTGTCATCGACCGTCCCGAGCTGATTCGCAAGCTCATCCTGATTGGAACCGCCCCGCGCAACCATGACGCAGGCAATGGTCAAGGCCACATTACCCCGGAGACGGCGGCCATTTTCGGTGCCGCCTATAACCCGCCGGAGAATCTCTGGCTCAAAGTCTTCTTCACCGATTCCGAAGCCAGCCAGGACGCCGGACGCGCCTTTCTCAAGCGCTATCTGTCTCGCACCGAAAATCGCGACGCTCCCATCAATGAAAAGGTGGCCCCAGCACAGATTGCGGCTGTCGGCGAATGGGGAACCCATCCCGGCGAGCGGTTCGCGTATCTCAAGAACATCAACCAGCCCACCCTGGTCGTCAGTGGAAACCACGATGTCATTGTCTACACCGTCAACTCGCTGCATCTTGTCCAGAACCTGTCCAATGCCAGACTGATTCTCTTTCCGGACTCGAACCACGGATCCTGGTATCAGAACCACGAGGATTTTGTTTCCGAGGTCAATCGCTTTCTCGGTTGATGATTGCCAGGAACAAGGGTGAGGGCGCCGACACGGAAGAGTACAGGACAGGTCACATGGTCGAGAGAAAAGCACGCAGCGTACGCATTCATCAATTCGGCGGCCCTGAGGTATTGCGCATCGAAGATGCCGTGGTGTGTTCACCTGGCTTGGGTGAAGTTCGATTGGACATTAGTGCCTTCGGTATCAACCGTACCGAGATCACGCTTCGATCTGGACGATCTCCATTGAAGCCGCCCCTCCCAACCTATATTGGTTGGGAGGCTGCCGGAGTGATCGACGAAGTGGGACCGGACGTGGAGAACTGGAGGTCAGGAGATCGAGTCGCACTTGTTCCAGCATACGGCGCAGCACAGTACGCCCTCTATTCAGAGGCAGCTATCGCGCCGGCCCGTTCCCTGGTCGCGATTCCCGATAACCAGACATTCGAACAGGCTGCTTCAACGTGGGCTGCGTTTGGCACAGCATGGGCAGGTCTGATCTCTGTTGGCAATTTGAAAAATGGAGACACGGTGTTGATCTCTGCGGCTTCGAGCAGTGTCGGGCTCGCTGCCATCCAGACTGCCATCCGTGCAGGAGCACGGCCAATTGCCCTTACTCGTACATCACAAAAGTCGGACGAGTTGCTCGCGCACGGCGCCGCAGCAGTTCTCGTCGCCGAAGAAGTTGACGTTGTGCAGCAGGTAAAGGAACTGACCAGCGGCACGGGAGCTGAACTTGTCTTCGATGCTGTCGGTGGCGCCGGCTTTTCAAAACTGGCTGAGGCAACTGCAACTGGAGGCACATTGATTCTCTATGGAGCCTTGAGTGCGGAACCCACGGTGGTGCCTCCATTTCAGGTGTTCGCGCGGGATCTCACTATCCGCGGGTTCGCTTTTCCTGCCGTTGTCCGTAACGATGAGCGGCTTGAGGCGGTGAAGCAATTTGTGAGCGAGGGTATTTCAAGCCATGCGCTTGTGCCGGCAATCGCACGCACATTCACACTTGACGAAATTGTCGAGGCCCATCGGTTTCTCGAATCCGGCAACCAGTTCGGAAAAACTGTTGTTTCGGTCTGACCCGCATTCGTATGGAGATTGTTTTATGACTTCAAATACAAAACAGCAACCCCTTTTCACTCCGGTCCGCATGGGCAACCTGGAGTTGCGAAACAGGATCGTGATGGCTCCGCTCACTCGCATGCGCGCCAACAATCCAGGACATGCGCCTACTGAACTCCACGCGGAGTACTACGCGCAGCGCGCTTCTGCCGGCCTCATTATCGGGGAATGCACTGAGGTCAGCCCCGATGCCTACGGCTGGGCCGATACACCCGGTATTTGGAGCAGAGAACAAGTTCGGGAATGGCGAGT
>PLPU01000327.1:634-8289 GCA_003159975.1 Acidobacteriaceae bacterium | reverse complement strand
GTGGTCGCCCTTGTAGGTCTGGGTAATGACTTCGTCGATCTTGCCCGCGGATATCTGGGCAAGAATGCGATTCCCTTCGCCGATGGGCAGCAGAATGGCATCCAGCATGGTGTTGACGCCGCGAACGATCTCCGCGTAGGCGCCCTGGAACTGCTCCGGCTTGCCGCGCTCGGAGAGCTGGCCTTCCCTGGATGCGTCGGTAAGCCGTACCAACTCCTTTTGCAGGCCCTGGAGCACAATGGCGACAGTGTTGATCGCTACCTTCATCTTTTCGTGATCGCCCCTGTAGGTCTGGGCGATCAGCTCGTCGATCCTCCCGTTGGAAACCTGAGCCAGAATGCGATTTCCTTCGCCGATGGGAAGAAGGATCGCATCGAGCATGCCGTTCACGTCGCGCACAATCTTGGCGTACGCCCCTTGAAACTGCTCCGGCTTGCCGCGCTCAGAAAGCTGGCCTTCCTTCGACGCGTCGGTCAGCCGCCCCATTTCTTTTTCCAGACCCTGAACAACCACGGCCACATTGTTGACCGCCAACTTCATCTTTTCGTGATCGCCCTGGTAAGTCTGGGTAATCAGCTCGTCGATCTTGCCGCTCGAAATCTGGGAAAGCACGCGGTTGCCTTCCCCGATGGGCAGCAGAATGGCGTCCAGCATCTCGTTCACGCCCTGGACCATCTCGCGATGCACGCCGTTGAACAGCGTTGCCTTGCCGCGCTCCGAGAGCCTGCCCTCCTTGGACGCGTCGACCAGGCGCATGATCTCCTGCAATACGAGCATCGAGTCGTCCTCGGCCAGATGCGTTTTGGCGTTCGACCTGCCGTGACCTGCATGCTCGTCGGTCCCATGACCGCTTCCGCCGTTTCCGTTGCCGGCCCCGTGCAGCTTCCGGCCCTCGCTTACCAATGTATTCGGCATGAAATTCAATCCTCCCTTGCGCTTGCATTCGTCGACTTCCCTTGTCACCCGCCCTTGGGCACGGCATGGGAGGAGTTCGAGACTGAAGCTGTTTCAATCGTTTTTTGACTGGCGCTGGCAAACTGGCCACCGCCGACGCCGTTCCGCCGCTCTGCCTGGCTCGCTCTTCCTGACTCAAGGACCGTCGCGTTTGCGGCCCGGCCCTGAAACTGCAACCGGCCGTCCGCGCGGTCCGTGCGCCAGCGTGCGCACCGCCTCCTGCACCAGCCGCTCGGGGTCGAGGATCAGAGCCACCCTTCCATTGCCCAGAATGGTCGCGCCGGAGACCACCTGCACATGCCGGTAGAAACGGCCCAGGTTCTTGATCACCGTCTGGCAGTCGCCCAGCACTTCGTCGACCACGAAGCCGTAACGCCCGCCCTCGGTTTCGACTACCATGATCTGCTCGATCGCGGGCGGCTCTGAAGCAATGCCGAAGTACTGCCGCAAGCGAATGTATGGAATCAGTTCCCCGCGCACGTTGGCCACATGCTTGCCGTTGGCACGCTCCACGTCGGCGCGCGTCAGCTCGATGCATTCCAGCGTGACCGCCAGCGGCAGCACAAAATACGCCTCCCCCACGTTCACCAGCAGCCCGTCGATAATCGCCAGCGTCAGCGGCAGGCGCAACGTGACGCTGGTGCCCAATCCGGGCTTGCTGGCCACGTCGATGGTGCCCCTCAGGCTATCCACCCGCTGCCGCACCACGTCCATTCCCACTCCCCGGCCAGAGACGTCCGTCACTTGTTTTGCGGTCGAGAAGCCGGGTTGGAAAAGAAGTGCGAAGATCTCGCGTTCCGTCAACGGCGCGTCCGCGGCCACCAGGCCCTTCTCGATGGCGCGCTTTCGCACCGCCTCCGCATCGATCCCGCCGCCATCGTCCGATACCCCGATCAGGACACTCGCGCCTGAATGGCGCGCGGAAAGGTGAACTGTCGCCGTCGAACGCTTGCCGCGGGCCGTGCGCAGGCTGGACGGCTCGATACCGTGGTCCATGCTGTTGCGGATCAGATGCATCAGCGGATCGCTCAACTGATCGATGACTGTCTTGTCGAGTTCCGTGTCCGCGCCTTCGATGGTCAGTTCGACATCCTTGTCCAGATCGCGCGCCAGGTCGTGAACCAGGCGGCGAAACTTCTCAAACGTGCCGCGGATGGGCGTCATCCGGATGTTCATCGAATTCTCCCGCAGCGCGGAGGTCAGCCTTTCAATCTCCTCCGATACCTCGGCCACCTCGGGGTCGTCGCGCCGCGCGGCCAGCTCGCTCATCCGCGCCTGCACCGTCACCAGCTCACCTACCAGATTGACGAACTGGTCCAGCTTGACCGCGGGCACGCGCAGGCTCGATGCGTTGTCGGCCTTGTCGTAGGTCCGGCGTCCTCCGCCCTCGGTGCGGTGCTCCTCAAGCGCCCTGGCCGTCGCGTCGGCTTTCAATAGCTCCCCTGGCCCGCGGTCCTCTGAAGGGTTGGCGGGTTCAATGGTCAGCTCGCAACAGTCGTCGACGAAGATGAACACATCTTGGATCGCATCCTGGCTCGCGGCGGTTGCCAACACCATCTCCCAGCAGACGTAGCAGCGCTCCGGATCGAGCTCGGCGAGCGGCGGAAGAGCGGCCATCGAGGCCCGAAGCGACAGCCCACCCATCTGGCCCAGCTCGCGCAGCAGCAGAAAAGGATCGGCGCCTCTGCGCATCAGGTCGGCTCCCGGCGCAAACCGGATGTGCCAGTCGCGGATCGCCCCCGCGGGACTCGTGGCCTGTGCCGGCGAACCCTCGGACAATGCCGTTTTCGGTGCTCCGATCATGTGCCCTACGCGGGCCAGGATCTCCGCCCGCGCGCCTGCCTCCGCGGCCGCGCTCTCAGCGTTGTCCTCCAGCAGCACGCGGATGCGATCGAGCGCTGTCAGCGTGAGATCGATCAGCTCCGAGTTGATCGCCAGCCGCCCGTTGCGGACCTCGTCAAAGGCCGTTTCCAGGTTGTGCGTGAAGGCGGCCAACTCATCGAAACCGAACATGGCGCCGGACCCCTTCAGCGTATGCAGGCCCCGGAACACCCGCCCCACCAGCTCCGCATCGGCGCGATTCTCGTTCAGCTCCAGCAGAGCCGACTCCAAATCCACAAGAACATCGCGCGCTTCCTCACAGAAGCTGTGTCTGAACTGATCGACGCTGCCTACGGTTGACAACTACCCCACCCCGCTGACTTGGCTGATCCCGGCCGAAACCGGAAACTCGTGAAACCCGGCACTGCCAAGAGCCTTCAAAACCGGCTCCGGCATCGTGCCCGCAAGCGCGAACTCAAGCCCTGACGCCTTCGCCTCGCGCGCCGCCGCCCGCAGTAATTGAACGGCGGTCACATCCAGGCCCGACGCCTTCCCGAGCGACACGCGCACCTCTTTTGCTCCGCTCAGCGCTTCGATCAGCAGCTTCTTCAACTCCGCCGCGCAGGCGATGTCGATCANNCCTTCCGCTCATATCTGTTTCTTCGCCTTTGATAGAGCAATTCGTGAGTAGTCAATGAAGCGATTCTTCTTGGAAGAACCTCAGAATTGAGCGCCTACTTGATCAGCTTCTGCACCACTGCGGTGAGTTGCTCGGCGTTGAACGGCTTCACGATCCAGCCGGTCGCGCCCGCTTTGCGCCCCGCATCCTTCTTCTCCGCCTGCGACTCGGTGGTGAGCATCAGAATGGGCGTGAAAGCGTATCCCTGGAGCTTGCGCACCGCGGTGATCATCTCGATCCCGTCCATTCGCGGCATGTTCAAATCGGAAATCACCAGGTCGAACTTCTGCCGCCCGGTCTTTTCAAGCCCATCCCTGCCATCCACCGCCTCCGCCACCTCATACCCCGCTTTGCTCAACGTGAAGTTGACCATCTGGCGAATACTGGCTGAATCGTCCACGGCTAAGATTTTTCTCATTGCTGACCCCCATACGCCCTGAAACCAGGAAGAAAAATCCTTCCTGGCTCGCTTGCCGATCTCAAAACAACTCCACGTCGTTTCCCGCGAGGCTCATTTGCCGCCCCGGCAGCGGCTCCCCCTTGAGAACCGCGCGCAGCACCTGGCGCTCAATCTCCGTTGTGTACGCCGCAGCGAAGAGAGATTCCGCTTCCACCCGATCGCACCGGCCCAGCGCGCCCGGAACCTCTCGCTCGATGAGCCGGCCGAGATCCTCGATCGTCCTCCGCACGCCTCCCGCGCGGGCAAAACATCCTTCCAGGCGGTCGGCCCTTGCGCCGATCGCGGCTGTCTTTGCCTGCATCCTTCCCGTGGAGCTTTCGATCTCCTTTGCCTGCCGGGCCGCGAAATCCGCCGAGCCGCGGAGTGTCTCCAGCCCCGCGCCGGTCTCGGATTGAGCCTCCCGCAGCCCGTGATTGCCCTCTTCGGAGAAGTGCCTGATGCCCTCCTGAACCTGCTTCACCAGCTGCAGGATTTCCTCCATGGCCTGTCCCGACNNCCCCAGGTGGCTGGCCTCGATGATGGAGTTGAAGGTGAGCAACCGCAGCCGGTCGCGCGCCCCGGTCGATCTTGCCAGATGCTCACCCACCAATTGCATCAGGTTGGAGAGGCCTGCCAGCGTGCTTTGCACCTCGCCGTTGACCGCCTGGCTCTCCTGCTCCAACATCTCAATCCCGCCCAGCTGTGCGGAAAGCTCCCGCACTTCGAGCAGAACCTTGGGGCCGATCTCCACCACCCCGGAACAGCCGATCCTCAGAATCCCGTCCATGCACGTTCTGATCCGCGAAACCCACTCACCCACGGTCTCCCCTATGTTCGTCAACTGCCCGGCCTGGATTTGAAGACCGGCAGCGATCCGGGGCGCCTCCGGAGATCCCTCAAAATCCCCGTCCTCCAGATTCCCATTCTCCAGCCCGCGCACCTTGCCGGCGACGATGCGCAGCCCCTGGCTGACGTGCTCCAGTTGCTGGCGGGTAATGTCCTCGACCTGAACGGCCGCGACAACACCCGCAATCTGGCCGGCGATCTCAACCACGCAGACTCGAAACTGCTCCGGAGTCTCTAAAAGCGCGGTGAGCCTGGAGTTGACCATCGCCAATGCCTTGCCCAGGTCGGTTTCCATGCGAGCCAGTTCCTGTCGGATATGGGGTAGTTCGACCGCCAGCATCCGCCGGGTCTCTTCAATCGCGCGTTTGCGCTCCTCCGTGTGGCTGGCGAGCTCTTTTGTACCCTTCGCCACCGACTCAGAGAAGTCGTCCAGTTGGTGCGCCAGGTATTGGAATCCATTCCCCAGCTCGCCCAGCCTGGCAACTTCGATGTTGGTGAGCACGCTCAGCGTTTGGGTCTCGCGCGCAATCGCTCTCTGCTCGCGCGTCAGCTCCGACAGACCCTCCAGCAGCTTTGCCTCGGAGGTTACCGTATCCAGAACCCCCGAGGTCGCCTTCAACCGCCCCTCAAGAAACTGCCGTGCCGCAATGCCCAGCGACTCCGCCCTGCCCAGCACCGAAAGAACGCTCTCGGCCTCTACGCATTCCACAATCGCCGCCGCAAGACTCAAAATCACGTCCGTCTCGCGGGCCAGGTCCCCAAAGTCGCGAACTACGCCTGCGATCTCGTCTTCTGAATCGCGCACCAGCTCCTGAAGCTCTCGATCCGCCTGCTCCAGCGTGGCAGCCATCTCCGATCTGCCGGCAACAGCCATCCCCTTTGGTCCTTCCACTCTCGGCCCTTCCGGAATCCGCGCCCGCACTCTCCCCTCAAATGAAAGTGCACACGCCTGTCAGACACGTATTCATGCAGTGAATTGCCGCTCCTCCTGGAACTCGAAGCTCGCCGAAAAAAAACGGTACGCACACAGCACGTGCACAAAGCTCCGCCGTCTCCTCGACTTCCCTCTCGACCTTATCGGACAATCGAGCGCGGCAATCTTCCGATCCCGCCGCTCCGGCGCGGAATTCTCAAGTGTTTCCCGAATGCGAAGAGGATTCCTGATCAGGAACGGTTTGCGAGAATCGCTCCCGGTCATGGGTCTGAGCTCGAGAACTCACGCCTCCCGCCAGCAAACTCCGCTCACTAGGACTAAAGTGGAATAGTCAAGTTTCAAAAGCAGCAAGCAAGGTGGGGTAGAGAATTGCCCGAGTCCATCGATTGGCCTCTCAAGTCGCAACCGGCCCGGCCACGCCGCCGCATTATCTTCGTTCTGTTCGCCATCGCCGCCCTCATTCTCTTTTCGGGCCGCACCGCCCTCTCCTACTGGGTTGACCTGCTCTGGTTCCGCTCTCTCGGCTACAGTGAGGTCTTCTGGAAGTCGCAAGGCATTGCCTGGGGCATCTTCTTCGGTTTTGCCGCAGCCACATTCCTGGTGCTCTATGGCGCATTTTCTCTGCTCAAGCGCGCCCACGCCGGCGATCTCCCCGGCAATCACACCATCTACATCGGCGGCAACCCCATCAACCTGCCCGTCGCGCCCGTCCTGCATGCCATCGCCATCATCGTCGCATTGCTTATCTCGCTGGCCACCGGCGCGGCCATGCAGGCCCAGTGGCCCACCTTTGCTCTCTACTGGTATGCCCCGCACTCGACCGGCGCCGTCATCGACCCAATCTTCAATTTGCCCCTCAACTTCTATCTCTTTACCCTGCCCGCGTGGCAGCTCTTTGCCGGCTGGTTGATGACCATGGCGTTCATCGTCGCCGTCCTCGCCGTCCTGTTTCTTCTTGTCGCCGGCAGCGCGCGCGCCATTGAAACACGCCTTAGATCGCGCTTCGAGTTACCCTGGCGCGGACTCTCCTTCGCGCTCGGATTCCTCCTGCTCACCTTCGCCATCCGCGTCTATCTCAGCCGCTTCGAGCAGTTATTCGACCACCACACCATCTTCGACGGCGTCGCCTACACCGGCGCGCACGTTACCCTCACCGGGATGCTCTTGGTCTGCGCAGCCCTCATCCTCGGCGCCGCCATCGCATTTGCCGCGGCCATCTTTGGCCCGCGCGCACGCTGGCTCCTTGCCGCTGTGATCCCTGCCGCGCTTTGCTACGTTGCCGTCGGCATCGTCAGTTGGTATGTCTCCAGCTTCATCGTCAAGCCCAATGAACTAGTGCGCGAGCAGCCCTACATCGTCAACAACATCCAGATGACCCGCCAGGCCTACGGCCTCGACCGCTTCTCCCAGACTGAATTCCCCGCCGAAACCACCGTGGGCGCGACCGATCCCGCCAACAATCAGCCCACCCTCCAGAACATTCGCCTCTGGGACGTGCAGGCCCTCAAAGACACCCTCCGCCAGATCCAGGAGATTCGCACCTACTACGACTTCCCCGACATCGACATCGATCGCTACACAATCAACGGCGCACAGCGCGAAGTCATGCTCGCTGTCCGCGAACTCAACGTCGACAAACTCCCCGAGAGCAGCCGCAACTGGATCAACGACAAGCTCATCTACACCCACGGCTACGGCATCACAATGAACCCGGTCAACGGCTTCACCCCCGAAGGCCTGCCCACGCTGTTTCTTTCCAACATGCCCGTCCAGAGCACCGTCCCCGGCCTCAGCGTCACCCGCCCCGAGATCTACTTCGGTGAAATGAGCAACACCGACGTCTACGTGAAAACCCATCAGCAGGAGTTCAATTACCCTGAAGGCCAGACCAACAACCTCACCTCCTATCAGGGCACCGGCGGCATCGTCGTCGGCGGCTTCTTCCGCCGCCTCTTATTGGCATTTGATCGCGGCGACATCGC
>PLPU01000327.1:0-542 GCA_003159975.1 Acidobacteriaceae bacterium | reverse complement strand
GAAGATCCGATTCTGGCCGCCTATCGCGGCATCTTCCCATCGCTGTTCAAAGATGCCTCAGCCATGCCCGCCGGTCTCCACAAGCATGTGCGTTATCCTGAAATGCTGCTTCAATTGCAGGCGGAGGTGTACGGCCTCTACCACATGACCAATCCCGAGGTCTTCTACAACCGCGAAGATCTCTGGACTGTCGCCACCCAATCCTCCGGCCAGAGCGGAGCGCAGGCAGCGCAGCCCATGGCGCCGAACTTCGTGCTCATGAAGCTTCCCGGCGAATCCGGTCTTGAATTCGTTGAGATCCTGCCCTTCACGCCGGCCAACCGCAACAACCTGATAGGCTGGATCGCCGGCCGCAGCGACGGCGCAAATTACGGCACCGCCGTGGTCTACGACTTCCCCAAGACCCGCCTGGTCGACGGCCCGCAGCAGATTGAAGCGCGCATCGATCAGAACGCGCAGCTCTCCGGCCAGCTCACACTCTGGAATCAGCAGGGTTCCCGCGTCCTCCGCGGCAGCCTGATCGTCATTCCCTGCGGAAAGGC
>PLPU01000111.1:0-4089 GCA_003159975.1 Acidobacteriaceae bacterium | reverse complement strand
GCTGGCGTTGCGATCTTTTCCGCCCAGTGACAATCATCACAAAGTATCCCTCCCTTTTATTGAATAATCTTGGGTTATCGGGCGGAACTGCGACAATTGCAGGCGGAGTTCATCGCTCGTTCTCAAGTGTTCCCAACCAAAGGCGGAGGCGCTTTGCTCATAGGCATTCTGAAAGAAACCGCACCCGGTGAAACCCGTGTGGCGCTGCTGCCGGAAAGCTTGAAATCGCTGCTGGCGCAGGGTGTCGAGGTCCGTGTGGAAGCGGGCGCCGGGGTGGCGACCGGCGCTTCCGATGAGGCGTACGCGCAGGCGGGCGCCACGGTGACGGCGGATCGCGCGGCGATTGTGGCCAACGCGGATTTGCTGCCGGTGGTGAACGCGCCTTCCGCGGGCGATCAAGCACAACTCAAGACGGGCGCGGTGGTCATTGGGTTTCTGAAGCCGCTTGATGCGCCACATGCGCTGGACACGGCGATTGCGCGACCGGCGACGCTGTTCAGCATGGAGCTGGTGCCGCGCATCAGCCGCGCGCAGTCGATGGACGCGCTGTCTTCGATGGCGACGGTCGCGGGATACAAGGCGGTGATTGCCGCGGCGGATCGTTTGCCGCGCTTGTTTCCGATGCTCATGACAGCGGCCGGGACGATTCCGCCGGCACGGGTGTTTGTGATTGGCGCCGGGGTTGCGGGGTTGCAGGCGATTGCGACGGCGCGACGGCTGGGCGCGGTGGTCGAAGCGTACGACGTGCGCGCTGCGGCGGGAGAGCAGGTGCGGTCGTTGGGCGCAAAGTTTCTTGACGTGGATTTGGGCGGAATCAGCGCGGAAGGTGGCGGAGGATACGCCGCGGAACTCAGCGAGGAAGCGCTGGATCGCGGGCGCGATCTGATTACGCGCACGGCGGCGCACTCGGACGTGATTGTGACGACGGCTCAGGTGCCGGGACGGCCGGCGCCGCGGCTGATTCGCCGCGCAGCTGTTGAGGCAATGCGGCCGGGATCGGTGCTGGTGGACCTGGCTGCACCTGCCGGCGGTAATTGCGAACTGACTCAGCCGGGAGTGGAGCAGACAATTGGCGGGGTTACGCTGCTGGCGCCGCTGAACCTGCCTGCCGAAGTTCCTGTGCACGCGAGCCAGCTTTACGCGCGCAACATTCTCAACTTCCTGGCGCTGATTGTGAAGAAGGGCGAGCTTCAAGTCGATCTGGCCGACGAGGTGCTGGCCGGGGCCTGCGTTGCGCATCAAGGGAAGGCTGTGAATCCGCGCGTGGCCAAGCTGCTGGAAGAGACCGCCGCAAAACCATAACACCGCATTCGAGATAAGCCATGAACCCTGCTGTATTGATTGCTTCCGTTTACGTCTTTGCGCTGGCTGCCTTCCTTGGCTACCAGGTGATCAGCCGCGTGCCACCGTTGCTGCATACGCCGCTGATGTCGGCTACGAACGCCATCTCCGGCATCTCGCTGATTGGGTCGCTGGTGCTGGCGGGGGCGGTGCACTATCCGCTGGGGGCGCACATCCTGGGCTTTGTGGCCGTGACCACCGCGACGATTAACGTGGTGGGCGGATTTGGCATTACCGACCGCATGCTGAAGATGTTTGGCAAGCGCAAGCCCGAAAAGAAAGAGGCGGCACAGTGAACCCGACCTCTTTGTTCATGGAAGCGACCTACCTGATCGCATCGATTCTCTTCATTCTGTCGCTGAAGATGATGTCGCATCCGGAGACGGCGCGGCGCGGTATGTTTTTGGCCGAGGGCGGCATGTTCGCCGCGATTGTGGGCACGCTGGTTGGCACGCAGATTGTTACCTGGGTGTGGATTATTGCGGGGCTGACGCTGGGTTCAGTGATCGGCGCATGGATGGCGGTGAGTGTGCCGATGACCGCGATGCCGCAGCGGACTGCGTTGTCGCACGCGTTTGGCGCTCTGGCGGCGGCGTTGGTTGGCATTGGCGAGTTTGTGGTCAAGGCTGCGGAGATGGGAACGGTGACGCGCGGCGCACTGGGATTTGAAGTGATGCTCGGAGCGCTGACAACAACCGGATCGCTGATTGCGGCGGGCAAACTGCAAGGGATTATCGCTGGCAAGCCGGTTCAGTTTCGCGGACAAAATGCTATCAATCTGGTCATCGCGCTGGGGATGGTGACGAGCTTTGTTTTGTTCTGGATTCATCCTGAAGCGGTGGTCTTTTTCTACACCATGCTGGGGCTGGCGTTTGTGTTTGGCGTGATGTTGGTGATTCCGATTGGGTCGGCGGATATGCCGGTGGTGATGTCGCTGCTGAATTCTTATGCGGGTTTGGCGGCGGCGGCAACTGGATTTGTGCTGGGCAACAACGTGCTGATTATTGCGGGCACGCTGGATGGCTTCTCGGGATTCATTTTGTCGGTGTTGATGTGCAAGGCGATGAACCGGTCGATCACCAATGTGCTGTTTGGCGGATTTGGGGCGGTGATCGCGGAGGCCGGCTCGTCGAATGCGGGCGGCGTGATGCGCGAGATTTCGATCGACGATGCCGCGATGCAGTTGGCATTTGCGAATCGCGTTGTATTTGTTCCTGGCTACGGGCTGGCGACTGCGCAGGCACAACATGCATGCCGCGAACTGGGCGAACTGCTGGAAGCACGGGGGGTGAGTGTGAAGTACGCGATTCACCCGGTGGCGGGACGCATGCCGGGACACATGAATGTGCTGTTGGCCGAGGCCAATGTTCCTTATTCATCGCTCTATGAGATGGAGCAGGTCAATCCGGAGTTTCCCTCGACGGATGTGGCCGTGGTGATTGGCGCAAACGACGTTGTGAATCCAGATGCGCGCGACAATCCCAAATCGCTGATTGCGGGGATGCCGATTTTGGAAGTGGACCGCGCGAAGAGCGTGATTGTGCTCAAACGCGGGCAGGGCCGCGGATTCTCGGGGCTTGAGAATCCGCTGTTCTTCAAGCCGTGCACCACGATGCTGTATGGAGATGCGAAGTCTTCGTTGAGCCATCTGGCGCAGGCGGTGCAGCATGTGTAGGGACCGGGAAACTAAGGGACTGAGGGACTAAGGGACTAAGGGACTGTGGGACTTCGCTTGAAAGTTGGTGCATTCATCTCAAGAGAATCGTAATTCTGCTGTGCGAGGATGGACGCTTTTCTATTCCCTAGTCCCTTAGTCCCTATTCCCTGTTCCCTGTTCCCTGCTTCAAAAAAATGGGCGGCAAAGGTTGTGCCTTTGCCGCCGCCCGTCCCTGGGTTGTCTTGAAGTTTTTGCAGTGTTGCGCTTAAAACAAAACTTGATTATTGCAAGAGCTTGGTTACTTCCTGCTGCACGCTGTTGGCCTGCGCCAGAGCGGCAATGCCGGTCTGCGAGAGAATCTCGTACTTCGACATGTTCGAGGTGGCCGACGCATAATCCGTCGCCTGAATCGCGTTCTGCGCCGAAACCACATTCTCCTGCTGCGTGCTCATGACCTGGCTGATGGAGTTGAGGGTGTTGATCTGCGCTCCGATATAACCATCCTGCGCCGCAATGTCGGTAACCGCGGTGTTCAGTTCGGTCAGCGCGCTCTCCGCATCCGCCTGGACCAGCAGGTCGGTGCCGTTCAAGGCCTGCCCAGCGCCATCCGAATAGCTGGTTGTCGCAATCCCGCTGCCTGCCTTTTGATTGGAGACAAAGGTCGCATCTCCGACCGCCGAGTCGCTTTGTTGGGAAGTGGAATCGTAAACCAGATTGGTTGCACCGTCGCTCAATCCCGTGTTGTAAGCACTGGACGATACATAGTTCAGCGTTGCGGTCGTCGCAGTGTCGACGATCGTCGAGGATGCGTTGCTAATCTGCCCCGCGGTGCCTGTGTTGTTCGACGTCAACTGGATGTTTCCATAGCCATTGCCGCCGACAACCGGAACCCATAGCGCCTTAACTCCATAGGTCGCTGAAGGGCTGTTGATTGCCGCGATCAGTTGATCGACCGTCTCTCCCTGGGTGGTCGGAACGACCTGCGGGGTTCCGGCGCCCACGGTAAAGGTCAATGAACCCGACAAGGTATCGCTTTCGCTGGCGAACTCACCGAGCGTAACGACTGAATCCGTGCCCTGCGTCATGTCCGT
>PLPU01000553.1:7307-14451 GCA_003159975.1 Acidobacteriaceae bacterium | reverse complement strand
CTGGCGCTGGCATTGAGCCTGTCCGCACGGGCGCAACAGCCCGCCTCCACGCCGCCGCCCGCAACAACCCCTGCTACGCCAACTCCCGCGCCCGACGCAGCCCAGCAACCCGCGCAAGAGCCAACCCATCAATCGGTAACCGCCGCTCCCGCACAGCCGCAGGAGGCCGGCATCACGGAAGAGGAACTGAAGCAGATGCTGGTGGGCAAGCCGCTCTACCTGCGCGGCGGATACCTCGACAACAGCCTCAGCTTCGGCGAGCACGGCACGCTGATCGGCCACTCGGCGCAGGGGTCGTACACATTGAGCGCCATCCAGATCGACCGGGTGCGCCTGACCAAACACAAGGTGGAGCTGGAGGGCGCGCGCTATGGATTGCACTTTCTGGGCGCGCTGCCCTATGAGGATCCCACCAGGGCTTTGGACCGCGTGAAGATCACGCCCAAAAAGAAGGTGGTCAAGATCAGCATCGATCGCGAACTGGTGGTGACGCCCAAGAAGAAAAAAGATAACGAGAAGGACAAAGGCCTGAAAGCGAAGAGCCTGGCTCCCACTCCGGCAGGACCGGGCGCGGCGGCGACACAGGCAGCGGCGCCGGCCCAACAAACCGGGCAGCCCGCTCCCGCACCGAAAGAAATGAGCGCCGAGGATGAGGCGAAGGCCGAGATGGCGGCTGCTCCCGTCGAAGAGCGTCCGGCGGATCCTTCGAGCGTGACCACCACCACTTCTCCAGCGCACGCCACCAAGGTCCTGAAAGACGCCCTCGACAACGTCTTCGCCCAGGGGCTCGATGCCCGCATGATGGCGGCAATGCCGGACTTCTGGAAGCTTTACTACCAGGGGGTAGCCTCCAGAAGCGATTACCGGCCTGCGGATCCAAACGTGCTGCGGCAGAACACTGTGGACAGGAAGGCGAAGCTGGTGACGAACTTCGTGCCGGAGTCGAATGAGTGGGCGCAGGCCAGCGGCATTGCCGGTCCGGCTCTCTATCACGCTGTAATCGGCGCGGACGGCAAGCCAGGTGAGATCGCCATAGCCCTGCCAATCGGCTTCGGCCTGGATGAGAATGCCGTGGAGTCGATTCGCAAGGCCACCTTCGAGCCGGCCATCAAGGACGGCAAGCCGGTCCCAGTGATGCTGGACCTCTACGTGTCGTTCCGCATTTACTCGAAGAGAACTTCTGTCAGCAGCAAGCAGCAGGCGGAGGACAAAACTCCGGCGCCGCAGCTTCCCGGCCCCTACACGGTGCAGCAGCAGCAGCAACCGCAGCAACAGCCGTAGGTCGCTCGATCGGCTTAGAACCGTTCTAATGATTGGCTGTGCGAAAGGGCACGACTTCAGTCGTGCCGTGAGATGCCCTCAAATGAGAGATGGGCTTCAGCCCCTGAGGGACGTTTTGCAACATGCAAGAGCATTTATGAAACAGCTCCTATGAGCTCAAATCGCTTCCATTGACCGGCAACGGCTGCCACAGCTCCACGCGATTGCCCTCCGGATCCCATATCCAGGCGAAACGGCCGTAGGAGTAGTCCTCGCGGTGGGGATCGATGCGCACTTCCGCGGCGGCCAACTGTTCCAGCAGTTGGTCCAGATCGTCCACGCGGAAATTGACCATCGCCTGCTGCGTGCCTTCGCCGAAGTAACGCGTGTCGGCGGGGAAGTGAGCAAAGACGGTCATTCCGGCCGATTCCGGCCCGTCGAAGGCGAGCGACCCCCCATCCTGGGAGGGAATGCCCAGGTGTTGCGCATACCAGGCGGACAGCTTTTCCGGGTCTCGCGCCCTCAGAAAAACACCACCCACACCCACTGCTTTGGCCACGTCTATTCCTCCCGCTGAATGATCTCTTCGAGCTTGGGCTTGTGCTTGGCCTCGCGGCCGGTGCGCGGCTCGGTTTCAATCACCCGCGCGGGCTTAGGCTGGCCCACGCGCTCACGTGCGTTGGCCTTGACGGCCTTGGTGGCCGAAAAACGGGAGGTCTTGCGTTTCGCCATGGCAAGTATGAGTATGGAAGAGATTGAACCGGAGCGAAAGCCCCTTGTGCGAGATTTCTTGCCAGGAAAAATGGCACGAAGTCCACGCGGGTGGGAATTTGCGAGTGGGGTGCGGTTCCGGAGGGCTGAATACCATGGAAGAGCGCGAGTTTTTCAACGAGACTACGGAACTACGGAAGCACACACTTACCTGCCCCAAGTGCGGGCAATCCGGCGAATACCAGGTGAGCTGGGTGGTGCGGCGCAAGCGGGCGCAACTGCCCCGCAACGCCGACGAACGCGACCGCGCCCGCTTTGCCAAGGCGCAGTCTTACATGGTGCGCCGCGACGACAAGCTGGCCTGCGCCAACATGCGCTGCCGCAAGCCTTTTGAGATCACGCAACTGCAGTCGCTGGCGTTTTTGTCCGACTAGATTTGGAGTAGATATCCTCCGGCAGAGCCGAAGGCTTTACGGTTGGAGGCTCCTCAAAAGGGCCTGTGCAGTCATGCATCATGTCGGGAGTCGCGTCGCCCGCGCCATAGGCGCACTGGTTGTTAACCCCGCGCTTCAACGCGGGGTTGGCGAAACCGACAATTCATCCGGAGTCCCGTAGGGACGGCGCCCATCCTCTGCGCCCATCCAACGTCTTTTGCTGAAAAATGCAGAAACACAAACCAGGAGCGATTTCAGCAATTGTCAAACTTGTATTGCCACCCCGGCAAAGCCGGCGGTTCTCCCAACTAAATAGGCTTCGTTCCATGCCGCGAAGCCGTGCGTCCCACTGGCGCGGGGACCATGGCCTGTGATTGAATTGAAGCTGTGAGCGGCTTGGCCCATGGTCAACTTAGCGGGCCGCTGAATCAACAGGAGAGACTCGATGGCAAATTCCCTGCTTCCCCCCGAAGAGCGCAACCTGACTCCGGACCAGGTGGAGGCGCTGGACAAGCGCCGCGACCTGGGACACACCTTTCTGGTCATCGCCGGACAGTTTGCCGTGATCGCCACCATCCTGCTGCTGTGGGTTGGGCAAGACCTGACCTACTCGCCGGGCTGGGCGCATCCCATGGCCTATTACTTCGCTCTCGCCATCGGAATCATCGTGGTCTTCGGCATCACCGGCATGACGCTGCGCAAGGGCACGCCGCGCATCGACTGATCGCCGGCCCGCAGTGGATGAAACTGGGTGCGTCATAAATACTCCGTGCCCCATCCATCGGACGTCCTTGTTTTTGTCCGATGGGTGGGAGACCAAAAAGGCCAACCATCGGCCATCGGGTTCTTCCATCTTCCACGTGTTTCTCGTCAGAGCTTCTTCTTTCCTACCCTTACAACCGATGGGGTGAGCGCTCATGATTAAGAAGAGTGGTTCCCAAACAACCGAACCTGCATCTCGCGAATCCTCGTCCAGACAGCCCGACACGAAACCCGGCACGAAAACTGCGCAACTCGGCGACTGGCGCGTAGAGATGCTCGAGCGGCTGCGCGCTTTGATCATGGAAGCCGATCCTGGCGTCGTGGAAGAGCGTAAGTGGAAGAAACCTTCTAACCCCTGGGGAGTGCCTGTATGGTCCCACGATGGGATGATCTGCACCGGCGAAACCCACAAGAGTGTCGTCAAGATGACCTTCGCCAAGGGTGCCTTTTTGCATGACCCCTCAGGCCTCTTCAATTCCAGTCTCGAGGGAAATCTGCGCCGCGCCATCGACTTCCATGAAGGCGACAAGGTGAACGAGAAGGCGCTGAAGGCGCTCATTCGCGCCGCGGTGGCTCTGAACACGTCCAAGGGCTGAGGCGGCTGAGGGAACTCTACTCTCCCACCCCTCCGCAAAATGCGCGGAAGGATTGGGCACCCGCACTTCATTGGCGAATCAAGGGTGGGCCACCCGCCGATGCGCCGATGTCTCGAAAGCTAGTCAGAATCGAGCTCGCTTTCAGGCCACTTCAGTACGAGCATCAAGCGATCCACGTCGAGCCTGCGACCCGCGCATGTGATTCTTCCTGTCTCGCTTGAAACTGAAAGAATCGGGAAGGGCGACCCTTCCAATTGCGCGATTACCGCCGGCTTGCAGAGGAATTTTTCTAATGCCAGATTCTCTCGCTTCCCCGCAAAGCTGTGAAACGCACATGCTCTCTCTCCTGATTCGTTCTTTAAGGTGACTAGAGCCACTTGGAATTTCAATGTTTCCCATAGTCGAATATAGAATGCCTCTTCGGACACCTTGAAACGTGAGGCTGCTTGAGCAATTGACACGACAGCCAGAACAGGATCAGTCTGCGGGACGCTGGCTCGGATCATGGCGCTTGGCATGAGGATGTTTGATGCGAAGGTGTCGCACCACCGCTCCAATTCAAAATGGCGCACATTCTTCGGTTGCGCAAAATGTCCGATCTTCCTCTTCAGTGTGAGACCAAGGACCCAATGACCCAGCTCGTGTGCGATTGTGAACCGCTTTCTCTCTTCGCTATCGTCCTTCTTGATCAGAATCTCCGCCCCGAGCTCACCAATCGGTAACAGGTAGCCGGTTCCATCAAGCTCCTCCTCGACAACGAATAGATTTGGCCAGATCGAGGTTATGTGGCTCAAATTGACGGGCGGGGCATCAATTCTGGCTCTGGCTAAAAGCTTTTCTGCCGTGAGGACTGGATCAGGTAGTTGCGAAGCGCTTTTCATCGACCTCGATCTTCCAGGAAATTCAGTAATCGGATCAAGAAGTGCTTCATAAGAGCCAGTTGGTCCTTCGTCGAATAGCCTTTAAAGCGAGCAGCGGCGGTCTGAAGAGTTCTTTCGTCCAACATCGACTGGATGCCAGAGAGGATGGATTCCGTATAGTTCGGGTTAACCAAGTCCGCTACCGTTGTTTTTAACGCGGTCGCTATCAATCGCAAATGGGTAAGGGATGGATTCGAGACGATATCGATGTTCTCCTCAATATTTGAGATTGCCGCTTCTTCAAGCCCGACCATGCCAGCAAGCTTTTCCCTGGTTAATGAGGCCTCCAAGCGCAACTCTTTAACCTTCGCGCCCACTATGTTTTCGCTGTGTTTCTGCTTCGCCAGCCTCCGCTGCTCCAGCAACGGCCGGATTTCCCGGAGCCGCTCCTCCAACAACTCCCTCATTTCTTCGGGCTCGTTGTAGCGAATCTCGAACTTCACACTTGGAATTCCTGTGATCATTCTGCTGACGCTTTGGTCACCGTGGATGATCAGAACAATTGGGACGAGGGCGTCGTGCGCAAAGCCGAGCTCCTCGCCCGATCCGGTGCTAGGGAAGTGGCACAGGTGAATCAACAGGTCAGACGCGACGACGCGTTCCCGATCAATGTGGAATACTTTTGTATTAGCCACCTCTGGATTGTGAACCGGATCTGTCTTCTTTCTCGGCTCATATAGATCGATGTCGACAGAACGACACACCATATTCACCATGTCAGACAGATGAATTATCAGCGATTTCTTGGTTGGTTCTAGACCGGTCAGCGCTGAGGCCAGGTAGGCATTGAGAGGAAGAGCCCGAGGCTGTGGATGCACAAGCGCTGGGCCTTGAGAGGAATTCGGTATTAGCGATGCCTCGGCACCACTCCCCGAAAATGTGATCAGGCTCTGGGACTCGCGAACGATCTCTTCCGGGTCGCCCGCATCGAAATGCGCGCGGATCTGGCTTTGGAGGTCAGTTATCAGGCTCAATTGTGTGTGCTCCATCTACTCCTCCTTGAACAACGCTCGTAGCGGCAACCGGATGCAGGCGTCATTCCTCACAACAAGCTGAACGTGCGATTGTGTTAACAGCGCTGATCCGTCATAAATGGGATTGCCTTCCAGAAAAGGCGCCCGAACTGTATCGCAATGCGGTAGAATGAATCCGCACAAATAATTGATTACAAAACAGTCCAGGTAGCGTAGCTTTCCCCTGTTGATCGGAAGCACCTCACCCGCCCGAGCGTACGCTTCGCGTAGCCCCCAATATGCGGCCCTCACATTTTCCGTAAATCGGATGTCCGTGAGATCGAGGCAGTACCCAAGCTCGATTTGCGCTTCAATAACGGCCGCGTCGGCACCATTCTTTTCCTTTGCCCACTGCCACGCTCGCAGCGGCGCGTACTCCCAGAAATAGATTCCGTGCCCCAGCCAATCGTAATCATTCTTGCTTGGATTGAATCTTTCCGTGTCGATGATTTCTGTCGCACGATCAAGCCGCGTTCCGTGGTATCCGACGACGACTCTTGCATCACTAAGCAAACTTCCACCTGCCGGGCCATGACCGCTAAATCCAGCATACTCCAGAAGCTCTTAGGCTGAGAAACCGAGAAATAGGGGACATGGGAAATAGGGGAAATAGGGGACATGATACCTGTTCCCCCGCTCCACATCGCGATTCCGAGGCCTGAAAAGCAGACGCGTAGTCAAGCCCCATTCCCTCCGGACCTCAAGCTATCTCCCCTATCGTCAACGCCTTCCGCTGCCAGCCCATTTGCCGATCATTTCCCTCATTTGTCGCATAATCATTTGAGCGGAACCCAGCTCGATGGTTCCCGGAGGGAAACCGGTGCGTGCTCAAAATCTCATCGCAGCGGCAAAAACCTGCCCCACTGAACCCTTCGTAAAAAAATGACCCCCTTTCGCTTTTGTCGAATCTTCGCCTCGAAGGAATCTAAGTCGCACAAAAATAAAAAGATACGTACCTTCACTGTCATTCCCTTTTTGTTCTCCCCACCGGGAAGGACGCGGGCGGCTTGGAGCGTCTACCGCACCGCGGGTGCCAGCCGAAAAACCGCATGTCAACCACAATTCTTCCTGACTTACACCTAACTCCCTTATCGTCAGCGTCTTCCGCCGACAGCCCGTTTGCCGATTGTTTCTCTTGAATCCGCTAACCTATCTCTAGGAGGAGTTCTGAACTGCGCTCACCCGAGGCGTCCTACCCGGCTCCTGGGCCGCACACGGGCTGCCCTAAGTTCCCCATTTTCAGGAATCCAGGTTCTATATTCCTAAAAACAAAAGTACTTACGATAGAACCCTCTCTCCAACGCTTTGAAAAGAGGCAATTTCCTCCAAACACACCGGGGGGGAGTGGGGGGGGGTGCATCTAGGCCCGTCCCGGAGGGACAGGGTGAGAATAGCCAAGGGTGGAGCCCGTGGAACCCCGCCCCCACCAACGCCGCCGTCCTGGAGGG
>PLPU01000553.1:6848-7250 GCA_003159975.1 Acidobacteriaceae bacterium | reverse complement strand
TGGGAGTATCCCTTGAAATCTGGATTTGTCGCTATTCTGGGCCGGCCCAACGCCGGCAAAAGCACGCTGCTCAACGCCCTCACAGGCGAAAAGGTGGCCATTGTCTCGGCCAAGCCGCAGACCACGCGCAACCGCATCGCCGGCGTCGTTGAGGTTCCGGCGCTCAAGGGCCAGCATCCGGCGGCGCAGATCGTCTTCGTCGATACCCCCGGCGTCCACAAGCCCGGCTCGCACCTCGACCGCCGCATGCTGCAGGAAGTCTACGAGGCGCTGGAAACCCGTGACCTGGTGCTGGTGCTGATGGACGCGACACGCAAGGTGCAACTGGAGGCGGCCGCGAAACCGGCGGACGAATCGGTTGAAGAAGCTGGGGTGCCCCAGGTCTCGAATTTGAGACCTGGG
>PLPU01000553.1:0-6772 GCA_003159975.1 Acidobacteriaceae bacterium | reverse complement strand
CGCAAGCGCGACGGACTCGATATTCTAGTCCGCAAAATCGTGGGAGTCTTGCCGACAGGCGAGCGTTACTACCCCAAAGACCAGTACACCGACCAACCGCAGCGCTTCATGGTCGCCGAACTGATTCGCGAGAGCATTCTTGTCGAGACCGGCGAGGAAGTCCCGTATGCCTCTGCCGTGGTCATCGAGCGATTCGAAGAGCCAAAGCCGTTTGTGCCGCGCAAAAAGGGCGCAGTGCCGGCTCGTCCGCCGCTCACGCGCATCGCCGCAGCCATCTATTGCGAACGCGATGGGCAGAAAGCGATTCTCATCGGCAAAGGTGGCGCGAAGCTGAAGGAGATCGGCACGGCAGCGCGGCGGCAGATTGAGTCGCTATTGGGTACGCGGGTCTATTTAGAGTTGCACGTCATCGTCGAGCCCAACTGGCGCGAGTCGAAGAGCTTTGTCGAATCGCTCGATTGGCGAAATCAGTTGGAACGACTCGCGGGTGATCAAATCACCGAAAAGCCCGCGGAAGAAGAGGAGTAGGGCGCGTGTCCTGAATAGGCAGCACGCGCTTTCGTCCCGCTACTTCGCCAGCACCGACTCGAGCGGATCTTCCACGGGCAACGGCTTCTGCCCCTTGTAATCCGAGAAGTGGACGACGTTGTCGTAGGCGTCCTTGATCAGGTCCTGCAGCGGAATCACGCTGCCGTTGACGCGCTGCTCGTCCAGCAGATCCAGATCCACGTCGGCCACAATCATCTGCTCCTGATTGATGGTGCCCTCGGCAGCAATCCCGTCGCGCGCGAAGAAGTAGTCAGACGGCGTAAGAATGGCGGCNNGTCATTGCGACGTACACCTGGTTCTCGATGGCCCGCGCCTGGGCGCAGTAGCGAACGCGGCAGAAGCCCTCGCGGCCGTCGGTGCATGACGGAACGAACAGAATCTCAGCGCCGGCCTCAGCCATCACGCGAGCCACTTCAGGAAACTCCACGTCATAGCAAATCAGGATGGCGATGTTGCCGAAATCGGTGTGGTAAAGGTAGAGCCCGTGGCCGCGGCTGAGCTGATAAGGGCCGCTCTCAGTGGGTGTCAGGTGAACCTTCTTCTGGCGGAAGACCTGCCCGTTGGGCGTGAACAGATGCGCCGCGTTAAAGACCTTGCCGCGCTGGAAGACCGGATGCGTTCCGCCGATGATGTAGATGCCTGTTTCCTGGGCCAGACGCGTGAACAGCTGCTCGTACTCCGGCGCCATGCGCGCCAACCGCCGCACCGCCATCGCCGGAGCGGGCTCCTTGATATAGCTGAGCAGTTGCATCGTGAAGAACTCGGGAAACAGCAGGAAGTGCGCCTTGTAATCCTTGGCGCTGCGCACAAAAAATTCCACTTGATGGGCGAAGTCTTCAAAACTCGCAATCGGGCGGAGCAGGTATTGCACGGCGGCGATGCGCACGCGGCGCGGGCGCGGCGTTCCGCGCATGGATTCCGCAGCAGCCTGCTCCAGCGCCGCATGCTGCAGGCTTGCCTGCAGGCTGACGGATGAGGTGTACTCCGGATTCAGCCATTCGAGCACTGTGGCAAACCCGCGCGATTCGGTGTCGTTCATGTAGCCCGGAACGACATCCAAGACGACCAAATCGTTCCCAAGCTGGAAACTCAGCGCCGGGTCCTTCCGTTTGCCGTCGACCACCTCTGCCACATATTCCTTCGGCGTCAACTCATCGGCCACCGCGGAGTAACCGGCAATGCGGCCGCCGGTCAGCAGGCGCTTCAGTCCGCGCTCGCGAATCAGTTCCTTGCGCGCCTCATAGAAACTGGTGCCGATGCCCAACTGGCGCGCGACCGGATCGACGCCCATGTCTGCGCCATAAAGAGTCATGCCCAGCGGATTGTGTGTAGTGAAGGAGCCGTCGCCTGTAATCAACGACCAGTTAGCCGACTCGGCATAATCGTCCCAGTCGATCAGGAGCGAGGAGGCAGAACCCAGGATGCAGCCGTCCGCGTCACAGGCTACAAGCTGGCCTTCCGGGAAGACACTCAGGTGGTTCGCCAACTGCTCCGGCCGCCACGGCGGCAGGCCAGGAAACGCACGCACCTGCAACTCAATGACTGCTGGAATGTCGTCAAGAGTCATCTCCCTGATGCAAAAGTGTCTGATGGGGTCGTCGGTCGCATGCATGGGGTGAGCTCCTGGACTATCTCGATGAGCCAGACCGTTAGTCTACCCATGGCTTGATGAACAGGGTGTAACAAACAGCTCAATTTTCGGGGACTTTGCGGTATATTCGTCCCGCCGGAAGCGATCTCAGGCGCCGCGCAACTGCCCGCGCCCGTCGTTCTTCACCGCGTACATGCGGGTATCGGCGGCGCCGATGATGGCGTGGAGAGACATGCCGTCAGCCGGGGCGGTTGCCAGTCCCACGCTGGCGCTCACGTTCAGTTCGAGCCCGTTTTTCATGTGGAAACGCGAAGCCATCAGCGCGCGATGCAGCTCTCCAGCTTGTGCCAGCGCAGCCTGGGGGCCTGTCTCCGGCAACAGGATAACGAATTCGTCGCCGCCGTAGCGGAAGCACCAGTCCTGCTTGCGGCAAAGTTCCTGCAGGCGCTGCCCGGTGCGCGCCAGCAGCTCGCTGCCCACCAGGTGGCCGTGTTCGTCGTTCACCAGCTTGAAGCGGTCAAGATCAAGAAACGCCAGGGCCAGCGGCAGCCCCTGGCGCCTGCAGCGGTCCAATTCCCGTCCCAGCACGTCGTAGAGGTGGCGCACATTGTAGAGCCCGGTTGTATCGTCGGTGATGGTCAGCTGCTGAATGCGGGCCACATCGCGCGCGTTCTCGATTGCGATGGCTGCATGGTCGGCCAGAATGTGCAGGAAGGCGATGGTGTAGTCGTTCATTTGCTCGGCGCGAGGGTTGAAAATCTCGATTGCGCCGTGCGTGCCCTTGCGACCGCGCAGCGGCATGCAAATCACCGAGCGCGCCCTCTCCGATTTGCTTCCATTTTCCTCATTCAGGCGCGGATCATTTTCCGTTTCCGGCCCTGATTCAGGCACGATCAGCGTCTCGCCGTGCTCCACCACCCAGCCCGCCACGCCCTCGCCGACCTTGACGCGCAAGTCACGCAGCGCCGCCTGCTCTCCGCCCGCAGCCAGCGCATAGTAAAGCTCATTGCTGGCTTCGTCCAGCATCAGAAGCGTCCACAGTTCCGCCTCGATGATCCGCTCCATGTGCTCGAGAATGGTACGCAGAATGGTATCCAGGTCGAAGCTCGAAGTGAGCGAACGCGCCAACTGGTGGAAGACAAGCAGGTCTTCCAGCGGGATACGGTCTTCCTGTTCTTTTTTCACATGATGAATCTCTGGAGCATTTTGTCACACCGCGCAGGAAAAGCGATACGCCATTCCGGCCATTGGGCACGCGGGATAGCCGCCCTGCCCGAGTCCTTCGCTCAGCCGCCGATATGAACCATCGACCGCGAAGGCTTAAGAAATCCCGGTTCGCCGATGTGGTGACGGGCTTCCTTGCCCTGAACGGTAGCCGCTATGTACTGGCGGAGCTCCGCATCGCCCGCGCCGGCCCGTAGCCTCCCGTATAGGTCGTGCTCAACTTGCGAAAAGAGGCAGGTGCGAATCTTGCCGTCCGAGGTGAGCCGCACTCGGCTGCATGCTCCGCAAAAGGCCTGGCTCACCGGCGCGATGATGCCGATCTCACCAACGCCATCGTCAAAGGTATAGCGTCGCGCCGTCTCACTTGCTTCGCGCGCAGGCAAGTCCACCAGCGGCAATGCCCGGCCGATGCGCTCCACGATTTCCTTGAGGGGCACCACGATTTCGGGGGTCCAAAGGCGGCCTTCTTCCAGCGGCATGAACTCGATGAACCGCACAACAACATCTTCTTCGCGCGCAAACCGCGCAAAGCCTTCGATCTGGTCATCGTTGAAGCCGCGCAACAGCACGCAGTTGATCTTGAGCGGCGTCAGACCAGCCGCTCGGGCTGCGCGAATGCCTCCCAGAACCTTCTCGAAACTGCCCGGAACACGCGTAATCCGCTCAAAAGTGGGCGCATCCACGGCGTCCATGCTCACTGTAACGCGATTCAATCCGGCGGACTTGAGCGGTGCGGCCAGGGTGTCCAGCAAATGGCCATTGGTGGTCAGAGCCAAGTCTAACGGTTCATCGTCCACGGTACGCAATCGCGCCAGTTCCTCTACCAGCTCAACCAGCCCGCGCCGCAGCAGCGGCTCGCCGCCGGTGAGCCGGACCTTGGTAATTCCCAGGCCCACAAACAGCTTGATGAGACGCAGGTATTCTTGAATTCCCAACTCGGGATATTGCGCGCCAACTTCACCCGTGCGGCAGTACACGCACTTGTAGTTGCAGCGGTCGGTGATGGAGACGCGCAGGTCGTGAATCACACGCCCATGGTTGTCCATGAGGCGAACTGGCGCCGTGAGCGAAGCTGTCGGAGGCAGGGAAGCGGAGACCATCGGCATTCTCAAGGCTACACCGCTTTAGACGCTTGTGAGAAGAAACTCGGCTCCGCGCCCCCCAAGCCTTGCCGTCAAAGCGTTCTCAATTTGATCCGTCTCTGCAAAAAATCCTTCTTGACAATCAATAACCATTTGGTTATGGTTGGCTCGTACAAGCTACGGAGGAGGGCGTTTTCAATGCTCGCGCCGACCTGATCCACCGGGCGATCTTCGACAGTCTGGCTTGCCTGGCGGTGCAATGAATCGCGAAACCTGCAAAAACCTCACAGCGCTGAGGAGAAAGGATAAGCCATGCAAATCAAACTAACGAGCGTCTTCGTTGACGATCAAGCTAAGGCCCTGAAGTTCTACACCGACGTTCTGGGCTTCCAAACGAAAATGGATTTCTCGGCGGGGACTTACAGATGGCTCACAGTGGTCTCCCCGGAAGATCCGGAGGGCGTGCAACTGGTTCTTGAGGCCACCGAGGGCTACAACCCGGCCGCGAAGACCTATCAACAGGAGATTTTTCGGCAAGGGATAGCCGCCGCTAATTTCTTCGTCGCGGACGTCCAGAAGGAATATGAGCGACTGAAGCAGCTCGGCGTCACATTCACCAAGGAGCCGACCAAGACTACGGGATCGACCATCGCGGTGCTTGACGATACATGCGGAAACCTCATTCAGATAACGCACCTCGATTGGTAGCCGGCCTGACAAATCACACGGTAAATTGCTTCGTGAATCGACCGGTACCGCGACCCAAACCGAAGGGGAGGGCTCTCGATGCAAGCTGCAGCAAATGATGTTTTCAGGGCTCTCGCCGACCCGACCCGCAGGGCCATTTTCGAGCAATTGACCCGGCAGGGCGAACAGACCGTCCACGCATTGACACGCCATGCCGGCGTGTCTCAGCCTGCTGTCTCCAAGCATTTGACGGTGCTCAAGCGGGCGAAGCTGGTACGGCATCGCCGCGACGGACGCGAAACGCACTATCGCGCACAGCCTGATGCGCTGACGCCGATAGTGGACTGGCTCGATCACTACGGCGCCTTCTGGCGCGAACGGTTTGACCGTCTCGAAAACCTACTGAACAGGATGGACAAATGACCGATTCCACCGCAACACGCACTCTCGTCATTGAGCGGGACATGCCGCATCCACCGGAAAGAATCTGGCGCGCGCTTACTGAAGGCGCGTTGATCCAAGAGTGGTTGATGAGTAATGATTTTCAGCCCGTCGTCGGCCACCGGTTCACCTTCCGCGCCACGCCTGTGCCGGGCTGGAACGGCGTCATCGAGTGTGAAGTCAAGGTGGTTGAACCGCATGCACGGCTCTCTTATAGCTGGGGTTCCATGGGGATGGAAACCATCGTCGCGTGGATGCTGACGCCGACCGAGAGCGGCACGCACGTGCGGATGGAGCAATGCGGTTTCCCGTCGGAAGAAGGCGCCAACTACAAGGGTGCAAAATACGGCTGGAACAAGTTCATCGGCAACCTGGAACGTGTGGTTGGAGGGCTGGACTGACCATGAAAACAAACTCCATTCTCTATTGGACTATGACTATCCTCGTCGCGTTTCCTATCGGAAGCGGCGGCGTCGCGCAGATCTGGCAATATCAGGCCAACCCACATGGAGTGGTGGCCGTCCTTGGTTACCCAACATACTTCTTCGCCATTTTGGGATTCTGGAAGGTGCTTGGGGCCGTGGCCATTCTCGTGCCTCGTTTTCCGCGGCTCAAGGAATGGGCGTATGCCGGCATCTTCTTTGACCTGACGGGCGCGGCCGCATCCTGCGCCGCAGTCGGCGGCTACGGCGCTTACGCCTTTCACGTCATCGCCCCGCTCATCCTCACTGGTTTTACCGTGGCATCGTGGGCGCTGCGACCGGAAAGCCGCAAAACCGGTATGCTCTTTCCAGCCAAGCGCCAGGCCGGTGTAAACACGAGAGAAGCGAGCATTGGGACGCCAGCCTAGGGCTTCAAGACCGGGATCGTGGGGACCGGGGCCTGGGGAGCTTGGCTGAGGGACATCTGGATGCCGTAGAGGAGAACACCGGCGCGGCGGGCGCTGATGTGCCCGGCGGCGAGGGCCTGGATGATCTGGTGGAGGGTGGCCTGAATGCCTTTGCGGTCGAGCGGGTCCGGCATTGCGATGCGACTTCGCGTTGGCGCGCGGGGCGCTAAGGGCGGGCGTGGAAGTAGCAGAAGGAGCAGCCGCGCATGGCGGGCGACTGGCAGTGGAGCCCGCCGGGCATGACCTGACGACATTCGTTGAGCACGAGGTCCTTTCTTACACGGGAACGGGGGTACCCCCCCATCCCCC
>PLPU01000084.1:0-5192 GCA_003159975.1 Acidobacteriaceae bacterium | reverse complement strand
ACGAAAAAGCCTCCGCATTTGTCCTTCCAAAAACGGGCGAGCATCTGATGGCGCTCGTCGACCGCCTGATCGCCGATCACCTGCAAAGCTAACCCGGTCGCCCTGCTTGATCGCGCAGCAATCGCGAACTTGCTAACTTGCCACGTCTCGCGCAGCGAGCGCCAACCTGCAAAATAGCTACCGTCGCGGCCGCTGCTTCGCCGCAATCGATCGAATAATCAGCTTCCCGCCGCCTGCTTTGGGTAAAGGCGGATCAGCCTGCACCTCGGCCGCGTCAATCAACTCCGCAACCTCCGGCTTGTTAAGCGTAGCCGCGCCATCCACCAGCCGCACAAACCGGTTCTGGTTCCCGCTGCCTTCCAATATGCCGTGAGGATCCGGAATCGTCGACCCGTAATAGAAACTGAGTCCGACGCCCTTTGAATTTGCCGCCAGCGAAACCAGGCAATCCGATGGTCTCTCCGTCGCGCAATAACCAATCACGAAGAAGTTGTAGTTGTCGTACACCAGCTCGTTCGCTGTCGGAAATCGCTTGAGCATTGCAGCCCGGCACTCGCGAATCAGCTTGCCCATGGCGGGCGTGAACTTGGCGATGAATTCCTTGAGCTGCTGTTCCGGGGTTGCAGGCATGCACCGCATCCTACTCTGCGGTTCCCCGCCATTCAAGACCAAAATCCAACGCAAATGCTGTGCTTCGAAAAAAACAGAAAAAGGCCCGCCATCTCTGCCGGACCCTTTTCTTTTCAACCTGCCTCGCTCTACTGCAGCGAATAAACCGTCTTTAGCACCCTATCCGCCACAGCCTTGGGCAGCGGCGCATACGACAGAGCAGTCACTTCGTTTTCTCCCGAGTTGATGATCCAGCTCAGCATGTCCTTGATCACCTTCCCCTTCGCAGGATCGGTGGAATGCACGGGGATCAGCAGCCACGTAAAGCTCGAAATCGGATAAGCATCCTTGCCGGGCGCGTTGGTGATGGAGACGCGGTAGTCGGCCGGAATCTGCTTCACGCTCGCCGCCGCCTCGGTAACGCCCGCGATGGACGCCCTTTCCCAGTTCCCGGCGGCATTCTTCACTTCCCCAAAGCTGATCTTGTTTTGCAGCGCGTAAATCAGCTCGACGTAGCCGATGGCGCCCGGCAGTTGGCGTACCAGTCCGGCCACGCCTTCATTGCCCTTGCCACCCANNCTTGCTCAGGTAGTCGGTCCAGATGTAGGTGGTGCCGCTGCCGTCGGAACGGTGAACCACGATGATCTTCTGGTCCGGCAACTTCACTCCAGGATTGTCCTTGGCAACGCGAGCGTCGTTCCACATCGTAATCTTGCCCAGGTAGATATCCGCCAGCACGTCGCCGCTGAACTTGATGTCGCCCACGCCGGGAACGTTGAAGACGGGCACCACCGCGCCAAGCACCGTGGGAATATGGATCAGCTTGACCTTCGATGCAGCCAGCTGCTCATCGGTCATGGGCCCGTCCGAGGCGCCAAAGTCGACCAGCCCCGCAGTAACCTGGCGAATCCCGCCGCCTGAACCGATCGACTGATAGTTGATCTCGACGCCGGGGTGGGCCGCGCTGTACTCGCTAAACCACTTGGAGTAGATCGGATAAGGGAAGGTCGCGCCTGCCCCGGTCAACTTCTGGGCCTGAGCGGTGCTCACGCACAGGATCAACAACGCAATGGCAACCAAGAACTTTTTCACTGGAATCTCCTTGCAGAATTACTGCCGTAGATGATTGTCTATGGTCAATGTTAAGGGGATTTGAATTAAGGTCGGAATCGGGTTTATTTATTGCCCTGCTGCACCGTTTGATGCGTCTCAGCGACGTTCTTGGCCCCATCGGTCGTTCGCGCCAGCGGCAGCGTGAAGTGAAACGTTGCGCCTGAGCCAAGCTCGCTCTCCGCCCAGATTCGTCCCCCGTGAGCCTGCACAATGTGCTTGACGATCGCCAGCCCCAGTCCGGTGCCCCCGGACTCGCGAGAGCGGGCCTTGTCCACGCGATAGAAGCGCTCGAAGATGCGCTCCAAATGCTCAAAGGCAATCCCCGGACCAAAATCCTTCACGCTAAACTCCACCTCGGACTCCAGAAGCTGTGCGCCCACGCGAATTCGGCCTCCGGCTTTGCCATACTTCAATGCGTTTTCAATCAGGTTTCCGAACACCTGGTTCATCGCATCGGGATCGGCCATGATCAGTGCGTCCGGCGCACCGGCCGATTCGAGCTCCACCTCGGAATCGACCACCATCCCGCCCAGCGACTCGATGGCGTCCTCAACCAGCGCGCTGGCCCGCGTGGGCTGCGGCGTCACCTTGTAGTTGGGGCTCTCCACGCTCGCCAGCGCCAGCAAATCCTCGGTCAGCCGATTCATGCGCGTAGCGTTTTTCAGGATGACCCCAAGAAACTCGCGCGTCGTCTCCGGATTCGGATGCGGGTCCTCGACCAGCGTCTCCACGTAACCCTGAATCGACGTGAGCGGTGTACGCAGCTCGTGGCTGACGTTGGCAATGAAGTCGCGGCGCGACTTCTCCGCCGCCTCAATGCCCGTGACATCGTGCAGCACCACCAGCGCGCCGCCCGAGGGCAGCGGAGCCGCATTGATCTCGAAAATGCGTCCCGGAGCCAGCGAACTCGCGCGCCCAAACCGCACTTCGCTGTGCTGGAGAGCGGCGCGGATGCAGGCCAGCACTTCCGGGTCGCGAACCGCGTGCACCAGCGGCCGGCCAGGGTGAATCTGGGTGCCCGCAATGCGCCGCATCACAGCATTCGACCAGCGCACATAGCCTTCCGGCGTGATGGCGACCACCGCCTCTTGCATCGAATCGAGCATGGTTGCCAGTTCCTGCCGCTGGCTCTCCAGTTCGGCAAAGCTCTGCCCCAGTTGTTCAGCCGTCTGGTTCAGCGCGGCTTCCATTCCAGCGAGTTCGTCATCGTGGCCTTCATAGTCGAGCCGCGCGCTGAGATCCCCGTCCGCAATGCGCCGCGCAAAGGCGACCACGCGCTCCAGCCTCCGTGTAACCCGGCCCGCAGCCCATGTGGCAATCGGCAATGCGATGGCCAGCGCAATGAGACCGGCCCACAGCGCCTCGCGGCCCAGCAGTCGCAGGGTCGCGCCTGCTGTGCTCTCCACCATGCGCCTGAAGATGAACTCCATGATCACGGTGTAGAAGACCAATAGCAGAACAAAAAGCCCGAGCAGCTTGGTAAATATTCTCCGCGTCAATTTCTGCCGCTCCGATAAAGCAATTTCCGGCCCGCTGTGCGAAAGGGCACGACTTCAGTCGTGCCGAATGTACCGCTGAATCGCGGGTGCCCCATCCATCGAGCGTCTCTTGCTCGACGGGTGGGAAAGCACAAAACCCAACCACCGGCTATCGGGTATTTGAATCTTCAATCTTGCAGAAAATACGAGAACGGGGCCTCGCCCCCCGAAGGAATCTTCGCTTCTCCGAGACCGGGATTCCCTCTTTCAATTCGAACTTCCCTATTCGCTCTTTGGAATCTCGAAACGATAACCGGCGCCGCGCACTGTCTTCAGGTAGCGCGGATTCTCCGGATCGACCTCGATTTTCTCACGGATGCGGCGCACATACACGTCCACCGAGCGCGGCGTGACAAACCGAGCATCGCCCCACACGGCGTCCAGCAGGTGGTCGCGGCTGAACACCCGGCCCGGATGACGCGCCAGGTAGTCGAGCAGCCGGAATTCAGTGGCCGTGGTCGTGGTCAGTTCGCCGCGAACATGCAACTGCATCGCGTTCGCGTCAATGATCACCTCTTCAAAGCTGATCACCGAGGGCGTCGTCGGCCGCTCAAACCGGCGCAGTACAGCCTTCACGCGCGCCACCAGTTCACGGGTCGCGAATGGCTTGGTGATGTAGTCGTCCGCGCCCAGTTCCAACCCCATCACCCGGTCGTTCTCCGCGGCCCGGGCCGTCAGGAAGATGATCGGCACCGTGCTCAGCGCCGGATTCTTGCGCAGCCTCCGGCACAGATCCAGTCCGTCCCCGCCCGGCACCATGATGTCCAGCAGAAACACCGCCGGCGGCTGCCGCTCCGCGTCCGCCACAATCTGGCCTAACGCCATGTAGGGCCGCACCGCAAAGCCGGCCGACTCCAGGTGGTACTGAACCAGCCGCAGAATATCGGCGTCATCCTCCAGCACGAAAACTGTCTGACTCAATGCTCAATCCCTCGCTCTTGCATCCCTTACCATCTTTCCCCGCCAATCAGCCTTTGCCGCTGCAAGTTTACCCTGTCGCCGCCGGCGCGGGGCTGCCCAAACCATACACCTGCCTTCGCACTTTCGCGCGTATTCCGATTCCCTCATCCTCTCTCTCCAAGGATCAGGCGCAGCCGAGCTCAGCTTAGCTCACGCCCGTGCCTTGCTTTGCTAATGTTCGATGAATTACCCGCATATCCTGTACTGGTCAAGTTTGACCAGTACCGCATAAGCCGAGCGCCCGACAACCCGACGCGGCGGCAGGTATACTCTGTACTTGTTGCCGCTTTGGCCCCGGAGAGTCCTGGAACGTGAAGAATAATGCCCATCTGGTTCTATGCGTTGACGATGAAGTCGTCGGCCTGCGGGTGCGGAAGATTCTGCTCGAACGCGCCGGCTACCACGTCGTCACCGCAGTCGATGGCCACTCCGGCCTGGAAATCTTCGCCGCCCAGCCCATCGAGGCGGTCGTCCTGGACTACTCCATGCCCGGGATGCATGGCGGCGAGGTCGCCAAAAGGATGCGCCAGGCCAAGCCCGAGGTTCCCATTCTCCTGCTCTCCGCCTATGTCGGTTTGCCCGACGAGGTCAGCTCGTTGGTCGATGTCTACATGACCAAGGGCGAGGGAGCGCCGGCGCTGCTTGATAAATTGGGTAACCTGCTTGCGCTCCCACCCGCATCTCACTCATCTGGCGGGCCAAAGGACGGATCAGTCTAGCCCGCAAGAAGGACGCCAAGGCCTTGGAGCTCAAACGATTCAAACGAACTCTCCTGCAAGTCCTCATCCTTCCGATTGTCGCTTGCCTCGTCCTTGCAGAAGTGCTCGTCTGGCAGATCGCCGGATCCAACTCTACCGTCACCCAGATAGAGAGATCGGACCGCCGGATTGCCCTGGCAACCAGCATCGAGAAGTACGTCGTCGATGAAGAAACCGGCCTGCGCGGTTACCAGGTCACCTCCGACCCGCGTTT
>PLPU01000258.1:6617-7040 GCA_003159975.1 Acidobacteriaceae bacterium | reverse complement strand
GAAATTGAACGGCGCCCATGGTTCCCGGCAAGCGGTACGGGCCGGTTTTGTACGCGGCGTTTGAACGGCGCGACGGGTAGTGAGGAAAAGGATAAGAGATATATAGAAAAGATAGTAGTACCCGTAGTTCAAGCCGGAAAAGTGGAAATCAAGGGAAACTGTTTTTGACCGAGCAGCTTGGCTATGCAACCGATTTTCTAAATCCAGGCTGTGCAATTGAGGAGTTTTGGAAATGTGGCGCCGAACCCAGGCAAAGCAGCCCTGGTTTCCCACGACTCCCACAGGTGGTAAGAAAAGGGCTGTGCAAAGCCGATGGGTTGTGTGAAAAGTGCGTTCACAACCGCATGAATAGAGGGCTTCAAGAGGACGTGTCCTGCACAGGGGACGGTCGATCCACAACTTCCACAAGCAGGGAAAGAGGGC
>PLPU01000258.1:6194-6574 GCA_003159975.1 Acidobacteriaceae bacterium | reverse complement strand
GCGCCGGGACGGGAGTTCTGCGAGGCCATCTCGGAGTTGGCGAGAACCGGCCGCTTTGCGCAGTTGCGCGACGTGCTTCCCGCTATTGTCTATGACGAGCTTTGGATGCGTTACCAGAAGGATCCCGCCGGCTTTGTGGCGGACTGGGGGATGCTGGCTCACGAGATGCGGCATGGTTTTATCCAGCACGCGCGCCAGCGGCTCACTTCTCTCACGCGCCTGCAGCAAGTGGGGGAAAGCGCGTTCACGCCGGCGTGGCAGGAGATTCAGCGCGCACTCGATTCGCAGCAGAACGATCTGTTGCGAGCCGCCTTTGCCATGGAATTATTGGAGCTTGTTGAGCCGGCGGTTTTGCGCGCCACACACTTGCGCGAATGCGA
>PLPU01000258.1:0-6083 GCA_003159975.1 Acidobacteriaceae bacterium | reverse complement strand
GGCTTCGATCCGGGGTTTCCGCGTGTCGCCAACCAGGTGAACGACATCGGGAGAAAGGCGGTTCATCGGGGGTTGCTGTCTGAAGATGAAGCGCGGGACTGCCTGCAGAATGCGCGCCAAGCCCTGCAACTGCTGCTCGGACGCTGAGCCAGTCGCGCCTTTACGGGTTGGCACGCATTCACCGTCCTCAAAGCGGCGGACGGGGCCGATCTCTGACCCGTGATCCCTGACCCCTGTTCTTCTATACTGTTGTTTCCATGTCTTACGCCGCAGCAGTCGAACAACTCAACGCGATGGTGCCCGAGCTCTANNGCTGGAACCAACGGAAAGGGTTCGACGGCGGCCACGCTCGCCTCCATTCTGACTGCCTCCGGACTGCGCACTGGGCTTTACACTTCGCCGCATCTGGCGCGGGTGAATGAGCGCATCCGCCTCGATCGCATTGAAATCACCAACGACGACTTTGCCGGCCTCTACTTCCGCGTGCACGATGCGGCGCAACAGTTGGTTCTCGAAGGGAGCCTGCCGCAGCTTCCCAGCTTCTTTGAGATACTTACCGCACAGGCGCTCAAGTTTTTTGCCGATGCCGAGGTGGACATTGCCGTGCTCGAGGTGGGGATGGGCGGGCGTTTGGACGCAACCAACATTGTCGATCCGCTGCTCTCGGTGATCACAGATATTTCTCTCGATCACACGGAGTGGCTTGGCTCGACCATCGGCGCTATTACCCGCGAAAAGGCAGGCATTCTGCGCCGTGGCGGGACGCTGATCACGTTGCCGCAACATCCCGAGGCTAACCAGGTTCTGGGCGAAGTGGCGGCCGAATTGAACGTGCGCGGAGTGAGCGCAGTGCCCTATATGCCACCGATCGACGCCGGTTCGGGCGGTTCCTATCGCATCGAAGCTCTCGGCACGGAGATCGAGGTCGATTCTCCGTTGACCGGAGCTCATCAGCATCGTAACCTGGCGCTGGCCATCGCCGCGGCCGTCGAGCTGGCTACGAATCACCGCTTTTCAGTTACTGCGGGCGCGATTGCCGATGGGATCCACCAAACGAGTTGGCCGGCGCGCCTGGAGCACATCGAGAGGGATGGCATCGAATGGATTCTGGATGTGGCGCACAATCCCGCCGGTGCATGGGCCTTGCGCGCCGGGCTCAATGCCCTGCCCAATCAGCGCCCGCGCACCCTCATCTTCAGTTGCCTGCGCGATAAACCTGTCGCGGAGATGGCACAGATCCTCTTTCCGATTTTTGACCAGGTCATCCTCGCGCCAATCCATGCCGCCCGCGCCGCTGCCCTCGACGATCTGCTGGCCGCGGCCGGCATTACCGGAACTCTCGCGGTGAAGGCCGAATCCGTCAGCCAGGCCATCGAACTTGCCGAAGGGCATGTCAGGCAGCAGTCGCCGGTTGGCCAGATCGTCGTTTCGGGATCGGTGTACCTGGTCGGCGAGGCGCGCACTCTTCTGCTCGCCAAGCAGCCCGACTCCCAGCCCGGGTCTTTCCAGCCAGGGCCCTCCCAGCACGATTCAAGGAGCAATGCATCGTGAGCCCGCGCCCCAATCCGATGCCCCGGTTCCATCGCTGGCGCACCAATCTGATTCAAATCCCAGCGCTGACTGTGGTTACGGTCGTTTGCGCCTCCTTGGCCTTGCTTGTGTCCTTGATTGACAAGGGCGGGCGAGTTCAGCACCGCATTGCCCGCCTATGGGCACGGATGCTGGTGTGGGGCGCCGGATGCTCGCTGACAATTCGTGGCGCGGAAAACCTGCGCAGATGTCCTGTCGCCGTTTACGCCTCCAACCACACCTCGTACATGGATACGCCGGTCATCTTTGCCGCTTTGCCCTTCCAGTTTCGCATTCTCGCCAAGAAGGAATTGTGGCCTATCGCGTTCATAGGATGGTACTTAGATCGATCAGGGCAGATTCCGATCAACACCAACAATCCTCGCGCCACGCTCTCAAGCCTGGGGATTGGCGTCAAGGCGCTGCGCTCGGGAATGCCGCTCTTTGTCTTTCCCGAGGGGGGGCGGACGCCTTCCGGCGAGCTGCAGAACTTTCTGTCCGGAGCCGCCTACCTCGCGATCCGCGCCCAGGTTCCGCTGGTTCCCATTGCACTGAGCGGGGTCTATGACCTGCTCCCGATTCATACGCGGCACTTATATCCAAGTCACCTGACCCTCACTGCGGGCGAGCCCATTGAGACGAAGGGAATGACGCCTCGTCAGACCGACGAGCTGACCGGGAAACTGCGGGACGCGATCCAGGAACTGCGCGGCCGGCCCGAGCCCTCTCAAGCAGAAGCGGCTGTGTCCCTCGCTTAGATGCGACCGTTTGGTGGACGTGTCTGGTGCTGGAATTGAGTGATTGGGCCAATTCGCGTTGGCTTGCGTTTCGCTTCAGGGTCCACCAGCCGTACACTGTTCTGAAGTTCTTATGCCGATACGCATCGCAATTCCTGAGCCCACCGGCAGCGATCCTGGCTATAACCAGCGCTCGCTGCCTGAATATCTTGCCGCGCTGCACGCCTCCGGCGCAGAGCCGGTTGTTGTGCCGCTCCATGAGCAGCAGGATCGTGTGGCGAGGCTGTTGGCAGGGGTGCACGGGATTCTGCTTCCAGGCAGCCCGCACGACGTGGACCCGCAAAGATTTGGCGAAGATCGAATTGCCGAGTGCGCCATAGATGACCCCGCACGGACAGCCGTGGATGAGCTGCTACTGCAGGACGCCTTCAATCTACACAAGCCGATCCTGGGCATTTGCTTCGGGATTCAGAACCTGAATGTCTGGCGCAACGGCTCGCTCATTCAGCATCTGAAGACATCGGTCGACCATAGCCCAGGCCGCGCCGCAGTCGAGGCTCATCCGGTTCGGATTGAGCGTGGGTCCATTCTCGCCGGGCTTTTGCCGCCCGGTGAACAGGAAACGATTCAAGTGAATTCCAGCCATCATCAGGCGGTCGACACTCCTGGCGACAATCTTCTGGTCAGCGCGATCTCTCCCGAGGATGGGGTGATCGAGGCAGTCGAACTGGATTCGCCCGAGCATTTTGTCGTCGCCGTCCAATGGCATCCGGAGCGCAGCTACTCGCAAAGCGCCTTCTCCCGCGCGATCTTTGCTGCGTTTCTAGGCGCAGCCAGGGCGTGGACGCCTCGCCGGATTGAAGCGTCGGTCGCTGCGCGGCTCGAGTCATGACGGTTGACGTGGGCGAAGACCCCTTTTCCGTAGCTGAGCGACTCAATGCTCTATTGGCCAGCGCTTGCCTCGATCCGTTGGATCCAGCGCTTGGCGAGCGCTTCGAAGATTATCTGGGGCTGCTGATGCGCTGGAATGCCCGGATCAACCTCACGGCGATTCGGGACGAGGAGGGTATTCTCACCCGTCATTTTGTCGAATCGATCGCCTGCGCCCGGGCGCTGCCGGCGGGGATTGGGACGCTGCTGGACTTCGGGTCCGGCGCTGGGTTCCCTGGCGTGCCGATTGCGCTGTGCCGTCCTGAGATTGCTGTAACGCTTGCCGAATCGCAGGGCAAGAAGGCGGCGTTTCTTCAGGAGGCGGTTCGGGTGCTCGGTCTTGCCACAAAGGTCTATGCGGGGCGAGCAGAACTATTGAAGGCGCGTTTCGATTGTGTAGTTCTTCGCGCTGTCGATCGGATGCCTCAAGCGGTTCGTGCGGCGTCCAAATTGGCTAGCCCCGAGGGGCGGGTTCTTGTCATGGCCACCAAGGGCGAATTGGAGCAGTTTGAGGGATTATGCGGACAGGAGTTTTCGCGGTTTGAAGCCTATCCGCTAGCCGGCAGCGCGACCGGGGTGCTTGCAATCGCGCATCGAAGAATCAATTTGCCAGCTTGATGGCTGCGAGTTTGCGGACACCCGGCACATCCTTTTGTCCCTTGACCATCAGGCGTACTCCTGTTCCCTCTGAGAATCGTGGCGCTTCGTCAATAGCCTTGATCACGCTTTTGGGAAGGCTGCCTTGGTGGGCGGCGGCTACGGCGCGGTCTCCAAGCACAAAGGATGCCCGGAAGCACCCGGCGCACGGGGCGAGGTAGATGATCGTCCTCCCATGGGTCTTGAGGCGCAAACTCCATCCGTACTTTGGTGAGCCGGACTTCCATTCCTGCTCGGTGACGCCCTTTTCAGTGGCCAGCCAGGTGACGATTTGCTCCCAAAATTCAGAGTTCGGTCCCAGCGCTTCCACGACTTCCTTGCTGGATGGCTTGTTGGTGTACCCAACGAATGCATTCGGAACGTCCACGGTCTCCCCCTCGGTAAAGCCGGGAGGATTGTATCGCGAAGAGTTCTGCGGCGCAGTGATGAGAGAAGATGTTGGGTGAGTCAGGGGAAGGGGTAGTGGTCCGGCGGTTTGAATGGGTTGGATTGTTCCACGTGGAACATTCCAGGAATCCAGTCTGGAACGGGAATTGTTCCACGTGGAACACTTGCCTTTCGTCCCAAACTGGGCGCAATTCTAAATTGGATTTTCCGCTTCAATCTGTCCCATTTCCGTTCATCGATCACACGAGTTTTCCACCACAGGCCCTTTTCGACGGTGATTCTGCGGCATCGCTGGCCGTCGCGCGCAACCCCTTGCCCTTCAAGCGATTCCCTACTCCTCCTCTCCTGAAATCCCGAGCGCTTTCCACAGCCGGGACTTGTTCTCCACAATCGAATTCCGTAGCCGAAACTCCCGCTTCCTTTACTCTTGATTGCCATGGGAAAGATACTCGGCGTTGTGAACCAAAAGGGCGGGGTTGGCAAAACCACGACTGCCATCAATCTCGCCGCCTGCATCGCGCTTGAAGGGCTGAAGACTTTGCTCGTCGACTGCGATCCGCAGGCCAACGCCACATCCGGCCTCGGTTTTCAGCGCGATGACAACCGTCATTCCATTTATGACGTCCTCATGGGCGATTCCCCAGCGCTCCAGGTCATCCTTCCCACCAGCATTGAGACGCTCTTTCTGTTGCCAGGCTCGAAGAACCTGATCGGCGCCAACATAGAACTGGCCGGCGCAGAAGATCGCGAACTGAGGCTGCGCAATGCCCTGCAGCCCATTCAGGAACGGTTCGACCTGATCATTCTCGACTGCCCGCCGGCACTGGACCTGCTCACGCTGAATGCCCTGGTGGCAGCCAACTCCCTGATGGTTCCCATGCAGGCGGAGTACTTCGCTCTGGAGGGTGTCTCGGAGCTCATTTCCACCCTGGAGCGGGTGCGCGCCGCTTTCAACCCCGATGTCACGATCGAGGGCGTTCTGCTGACCATGTACGACGACCGCACCAACCTTGCCCAGCAGGTCACCGAAACATTGCGCGAGTACTTCCGCGAGCGACTCTTCCACACTGTGATTCCTCGCAATGTACGGTTGGCCGAAGCGCCCAGCCACGGCAAGCCGGTGGCGCTCTACGATGCCCGCTCCCGTGGATCGGAGGCTTACTTTGAGCTGGCCGGGGAGTTTCTCGCGCGCAATCATATGGAAAGCCCCCGCAACGCAAGGAAGAAAGCTGAGGCAGTCCCAGCAGCGCAGGCGGCGGTTCGATTCTGGCCGTATTCCTGAGCAGTCGAACTCCTGAGCATTTTGGGGAGCGTGGCCGTTGGGGCGTTTTTGCACGTGCAGTTTTAGAAGACACGACGATTTTTCGAGATAAGGATTTGAATGATGAGTATTGCCGCAGTTGACCCAAAACGCCGCGCCCTGGGCAAAGGGCTGGACTCACTTCTGCCGCGGGTGCAGGCACCAGCTCCCGCTGCCGATTCGGAGGGCGGCAAGCCCCGCGAAATTCCTCTCGATCAGATCGATCGCAACCCGTTTCAAACGCGCTCCCACGTCAACGAGGAGCAGTTGGCTGAACTGGCCGCGTCCATCAGCTCGAACGGCGTGGTGCAGCCGATCCTGGTCCGTCCGCTGGCCAATGGCCGCTTCCAGCTTATCGCCGGCGAGCGCCGCTGGCGCGCTTCGCAGCTTGCTCAAAAGCCGACCATTCCGGCCATCCTGCGCCAGGTCTCCGACGAGCAGGCGATGGAGATCACCATCGTCGAAAATCTGCAGCGCGCCGACCTGAACCCCATGGAACAGGC
>PLPU01000064.1:0-5062 GCA_003159975.1 Acidobacteriaceae bacterium | reverse complement strand
GGACTGGATCAGCGGATGAGTGCTCTGAAAGGCACCGTGACAGGACGCAACCGCGGGAAGCAATTCCTCCTTGCGGCTCTTAGCGGCCTTGGTTCGACCACGGCGATGTTTGCAGGCAACAATGTGAGCGGCTCCCTAAGCGAAGCGGACATGATGCGGGCCCAGGCCGCACAGAACATGGGTCAGGCAGCGGACACGCAGATTCAACAGCTAGGAGTGAGCGAGCATTTGATTGTGACTGTCCCAGCTGGGACGCAAGTGCAGATGATGTTCACCGAACCCAGCAAGAAGAAGTCGGGGTCTCAGAATTGACCTGGCAAGCGGCCCTGCTCCCGAAGCCGGGAAGGCGTGAGCCAGATAATCGTGTTTCCGCGCAACTTGCTTGTTAGGAATCGGGTTAGAATCGTGTTAACCCCCATTTCCTTTTTGATTCATCACTCTGAAACCTCGAAGCGCAATAATCGTCAATGTTTATGAGGGTGCAAGCGCGGCGAAGATGTTCCGGAGGTATGAACCCAATGGGTGAGAAACAAAACCGGCCTTTCCACTTCTCTTTCAACTCGTCGCTTAAGGTTGATTTTCAGGGATCACGAATCACCTCCGACGCCGGCCTGTTGCTGGTTCGGGAGTTGGACGAGCGGCTCGGCCTCGGCCAACTCATCTCCGACAACCTGAAGGATGAGCGCCGCGGCAAGAATACCCAACTTCCCCTTTCCGATCTGTTGCGCCAGTCGATCTATTCTCGCCTGGCTGGTTATGAAGACCTCAACGACGCCGAGCGTCTTTCGCAAGACCCGGCCTTCCGCCTGATTGGTTCGGAGAAGATTCGCGACCGCGGCGCGGCTCTGCCCTCGCGGCTCCATTGGTTCGAGACTCAGGTTCTGACGCAAGCTAAGAACCTCAGCGGCCTGGCGGCCATGAGCCGGGAAATGATTGCAAGGGCCGAAGGACAGGACCGGTCATCGCGAGCGGTACTCGATATGGACTCAACCGAGATTCCGGTTTACGGCGAACAAGAGCAGAGCGCCTACAACAAACACTATGCATCCACCTGCTACCACCCGCTGCTGCTGTTCAATGCTGGAGGCGACTGTGTGGCAGCAAAACTGCGGCCCGGCAATGTTCACAGCGCCGACGATTGGAAGCAGCTCCTGATGCCGGAGATTGAACGGTTGAAGAAGCTGGACAAGGATGTCTGGTTCCGGGCCGACGCGGCCTTTGCCAAGCCCGATATTTACGATGCACTGGAAGAGCACGGGGTGAAGTACGCGAACCGGATTCCGGCCAACGACTGCTTGTTGCGGGACATTGCCGAATTGCTCATCCGTCCGGTAGGGCGTCCGGCAAACAAGCCGGTGGTTTGGTACAAGGGCTTTCTCTATCGGGCCGCAAGTTGGACGACGGCGCGTCGCGTGGTTGCCAAGGTTGAGCATCATGCCGGAGAGCTCTTCCCCCGGCTGGGCTTCATCGTCACCAACACGCAGTTGGCAAATCGGAAGGTCGTTCGCTTCTACAACCAGCGCGGCAAGGCCGAGCAATGGATCAAGGAGGGCAAGCAGGCGGTAAAGATGACGCGGCTGAGTTGCCACCGATTTCGGAGCAATGAGGTTCGGTTGTGGCTCAGCATTCTCGCCTACAACCTGGGGAACCTGTGGCGGAGACTGACTCTTCCAGCCGACATCTCAGACTGGTCTCTGACCAGTTTGCAGCAGCGGTTGGTGAAGACGGGCGGGCGACTGGTGAAGCATGCGCGGTATTACTGGATGATGCTGGCAGAAGGACACCCGACGCGAACACGGTTCGCGGCGATGTTACGCAGGATCGCGCTGTTGCCGCTTCCGGCAAGCTAGCCGACCGACCGCAGCGCAGCGAATCCGAACCACGAAGGCCAAAGGAGGATGGAGAGGTGTCGGCGCAATGGACTTGGAGGGCCCTCGATGAGACGGGGGAGGCAAGGACGGCAGCGAATCGCCCGGCTTTTCCGTTGAAACTACCGCGTTGGTCTTGCAATTTGCGCCAACGGGCGTACAATTGCCGGGATTTTGGGTCGAAAAAGGAGATTCCAGCTGAAGATCAAAGCCGATTACTCTCGGCAAATCCCGATGGTTATGCCATCACCAGCTATACCGGACAAAGGCAGACTGCTGACCGCGTCTTAATCCACGTTGATAGAAATCTGCCGGCCAGAGACCTGATCACTAATCGGATGGCTTACGTTACCGGTTGCTCGCTTTCCGTGTCCCTGCGTTGGGGGCATGGAGCTGTGAACGAATCAGAAACAGGCATGATCTCTTAACCTTGCCGCGGGCCGGAAAACAGGAAGTCATCCCAGACGGCTGACCGCATGATTCTCGCGGCATTACAGTTCCGCAAGCTCCTTCCGTTGAGAAGGAGTCGCGACCTGGCGTGCTTCCGCAAGCAATTCCGCACGCTGGTAATTGCAGTAGCGGTCGACAAATGTTTCGAAGCGCCGCGCATATTCGGCCGGATCCGCCGGAGCCGCTAGAACGCGAAACCATGCAGGCAGCACTTGCTTCCAGTCGATGCCAACCATCCAAGACCCTCCCTCGTCGGCAAAGAAGACCATCCTGTCGTCCGCATCGTCGAAGCGGTCCAGAAGTTCGAACAGAATATCAAACGCGCAGCGCACGCCGGCCACATTCCGCTTCTTCGCTTGCTCCACACAGCGAAAAAGCAGCCGCCGAAAATCGGCAATCCAGGCCAGCGTTCCCAGGGAACTCTGCGTGCAATTCTTCCAGCTGACGTCAGATGCTTCGTAGTATTCGCCGGCAAGACATGCCTTCTGAAAGGCCTGAACCTCGGCAAGGAGGTCATGCTTCACTGCGACATCGGAGACGAACTGCTCCGGTTTCATATATTGTGCGAGCAACTGACGGAGCTTGGCTGGAGGAAGAAGCGAGATGGCGTCATCGAGCAGAAAGAAGATGGTCTCGTTGCCGCTCCCGCGGATCGCCCTGCGAATTCGTTGCAGATCGAGTTTGCCGCCGCTCATCGTCGCCTCGGGTCAGTGGTCTTCATTTCAATGACCATCCTATCGCGGGCGACGCCATGTACACTGGAATGCAGAATCGATCGTGTCGGCATCCGTGCTTGAGCCATCGCTCTCTGCATGGCGCAAGCTAGAATCGCTTCCCGTCTTGTGAATTGCTTATTCCCCACGAAAGTTATTTCCGCCGATGCCGAAGAAACGCGCCGATGCAACTCCTGCGTCCCCCGATCTGTTCTTCACGAAAGAACTCGCGGGCGAGGAACCGCCTTCGTTCGCCGCTATGAAGAGGCTTTACGAGCGGGCCAGCGATCTCTTCGGTTTCCGCCCCTGGCAGATACTCAGCGAAAGCGAGTTGGTGGTCACGCGCGACAGCAAGAGCGGCGAGCCGTGGTATTGCTCGGTGATGGGTTCGATGGGCGAAGTCTACTCGATGCAGGCCTATCGAGGCGAGGAGGGTTTGCGCCTATTTCGCTCGATCGCGGCTGAAGATCTCACCGACCCCGGCGAGGTTCTCGCTTCGATGCACTGTCTGAGTGTGGAGTTCGTACCGCGAAAGGAGTTGAAGCGGCAGGATCGCGAGTTGCTTGCCGCGCTCGGCCATCCGCAGGGCCGGGGTCTGGCATCGCCCGTCTTCCGTGTGATACGTCCGGGCTTTCATCCCTGGTTCGTCAATGCTGAGGAGGCGCGCACGCTGGCCGAGTGCATCCGCTCCGTGGTTGTCATCTGCGCGGCTATTGCCAATCAGAAGGATGTGAACTTCTGGGATCGGGCCGATACCTATCCCATCGTGGCGCGGGCCGATGGCACCGAACCGCGATACAACATCGACTTGATCAAGCCGGTGCTGCCAGCGCAGCCTCCCGTCGCACCACTCAATCTGCCGGAGGTACTGCTGCGCCCGCTACGCGGCCGGGACTACGCCGTGCGCGGCGCGATGGAGCTTGAATACGTTTTTAGCGGTGCTGCAGTCGGCAAGGCCAATGAGCGCGCTGCCTGCATTGCGATTGCTTTGGCGGTCGATGCGGAGACAGGCATTGTCCATGCACCGGAGGCGATCGACACAAGCGTTCCAACCGCCGAGGCGCTGGCTCGCGTCTTTCTCAAAGCAGTTCAGAGCAATCGCGCGTTTCCCGGCGAGGTCCGTCTGCGCAGTCAGAAACACGCCGCGAGCCTTGGTCCGCTGATGGAATCATTTGGCGTCACGCTACGCGTTGCCAACCGTCTTCCCGCTGCCGAAGAGGCCCGCGCGCATCTACTCGGCTTTATGGGTGGGAAGCAATAACGCGCGGCCATAACCTGAAAGCGGCAATCTCAAGGGCAGGATCATTCGATCTAACGACAACCAATAACCCTTCGGTTAATAGCTAGGATTTTGCTCTTTTCAGCATTGCTCGTTAATGCTTTATGTTGCTTATATTCAATGACTTGCTACAACCTTCAACCCCGAAGCAATTGTGGGTACTACCCACAATTGCCCACTTTTTTGAAGCAGTCTACCCACAAAAGTCCCCACAGTGTTTTTTCCTGATTTCTTCGTTCCCGAAGAGTTCTTCCCTCCGCTGATTATCAGATTCCTTGACACTGCGGCGTTTGAACTAAGTCGCTGGCGCGACGGACGCTGCGGCGTGGGCTGTCCTCGGAGATTGTTGGCTGTGTAAGCCTCGGGTCACAGGAGGTTTTCCGTGACCCATCTTCGGCAGTTGATGCTGGATGAACTCCAGCGTCGCAACTACTCCCCAAGCACTGTCCGTTGCTACATCCACGCGGTGGAGGATTTTTCGAAGTACTTCCATCGTTCACCTGAGCGCCTCGGCCCAAGCCATATTCGCCAGTACCAGGTGCATCTGTTTCGCGATCAAAAGTTGTCGCCAGGCACGATCCAGAGCCGATGTGCGGCTCTGCGGTTTCTCTTCGTCAAGACCCTTCGGCGCCCCTACCTGCTCGATGAGATTCCCTTTCCCAAGCGCCCCCGGAAGCTGCCGACTGTACTCAGTCCGGAAGAGGTCGCGCGGCTGATTGATTCGGCTCAGAACCTGATGCATCGCACGATGC
>PLPU01000537.1:0-4623 GCA_003159975.1 Acidobacteriaceae bacterium | reverse complement strand
GCTCAGGATGACCGCCGTGGTCGGGATCCCCCAGGATGACAGCCAGGGGGGATTCGCTCAGGGTGTTCGCCAGGGTCCTATTAACGCACGGATCCTGATTGTGCATCGGATGCAGACGCGACATTCTGGCTGACCTGGGCTTGCCTCGCCTTCGCTTGGCTCGACTGGGATTCGCGCGCCAGCACGCGGCGGTTGAACTCGTGAATCACGCGCGCCACGTAGGCCTGTGTCTCGCGGTAGGGCGGAATGCCGTGGTACCTATCCACGGCGAGTGGGCCGGCGTTGTAGGCGGCCAGCGCCAGGGCCAGTTGATCGTGATAGCGCGTAAGCAGAGAGTCGAGATACGCTGTGCCGCCGCGGACATTCTGGTCCGGCTTGAAGCTGTCGTCGACTCCCAGCGCGGCAGCCGTTCCGGGCATCAACTGCATCAGGCCGCGCGCGCCGGTGCGGCTGACGGCGCGAACATTGCCGCCGCTCTCGGCCTTGACCAGGCTGGCAAGCAGGTCCACGTCGAGGTTGTGCTCGCCTCCGGACTTCATCAGGAGCTGATGCAGTTCGGCTGGGCTGAGACTGGCGTCTGGTCTGGACGCAGGCGCGGCAGGTGGCGCGACAGACGAGTTGGCGACGGTCGCGTCTGGGGATTGGGCCTGCGCAGGCGGATCGGGAACCTGCTGGAACTGGGCGATGTCGTCTGGCGCGAACTCGATGTAGTTGTCCTGGCCCGGTGTCAGATAGAGCCGGACTCGGCCTTCGACCTGCGCGTGGTGATGGCACTGCATCTCAAATCCATTGCGCAGGGTCACGCTTTCGCCCGCGCGCGCCGATGGGGCAAGGCTTGCCATGGCCGCGAGTGCCGTCACCGTGATGAGATGTCTACCGCGCATTGCCGAGTTCCTGTCCCAATTCTAGCCTTATGGTGCAACTTTGGCTTTGGAAGCCTTTGCTACGGCCGCTTCAAGCACCTGGGCCACGCCTTCCTGGTCGTTCGGCGGGGCTTGTTTCCAGCCGCGCATTTTGGCNNTCGCCGATGGCCATGGTCGCCTTGCGGTCGACGCCGAGCCGGTTGGCGAGCCGCTCCAGCGCCCAACCCTTTGAGACGCCGGGCGGCAAAAGGTCGAGAATCGACAGGTCGCGGGCCGGGTATTCGGTTCGTACGCACTCGCAACTTCCGCTCCATTCGCTGGCTTTGAGGGCGATTTCCGCCAGCTTCATCTTGCTCAATCCGCCGGTCACCATGCCCTGAATCGGGTCTTCGCCGTCGGGCAATGCATTCTCCAGGGGTTTGACGACTTCGATCGCGTTGCGGTTGGACTCGACCCAGAGGGAGATGCGCCCGTTGGCCTGATCCAGATCTTCGAGAACGAGTTCGCCGCGCCCTGGCCGGTCAAAAGTGAAAACCACGGCTCCAAACTCGCGGAGCAGACCGCAAAGCCCGCGCGCAACCTGAGCCGGAAGCTGGCAACGGTCAATCGGTTCTCCGCCCAGGGTCCGGGTCACTGCACCATTGGACGTAAGCAGGGGCGTATCCGCTCGAAGGCCGAGGCCGTCAAGGAGGGGGACGGTGTAGTTGGTGCGGCGGCCGGTGGCGATGGCAACGATGATTCCGGCCTGCTGCGCGGCCCGGAGCGCCTTCGCGGTTCGGGGGCTGACAGTCTGCGCAAAGGTGGGAAGCAGCGTGCCGTCCATGTCTATGGCCACGAGGCGAATGGGGGGGTGCATGGGTTTAGTGTACCGGGCAGCAATGCCTGTTCTGCCGGAGTCCACTTCGCAATTTTCTATGGAAGGTTCGGTTCAAACCATTTCAATTCGTCCTTCTCATTCCACAGAATTCCATCTGGGCGTTCGGACGGAATTCCGCTCGCCCTGATCGTCTCGCGCGTGAACTGTCCGCCGATCTCGAATCCAATCATTCCAAAGTCGAACGGCACCTTTTGAAATATCCATTCTGCAAGGGTCCGTAGAAAAGCGTCTATTGCAAGCGCCAATCCGGTACCCCATTCATAGAGCCGAAGGGATACGCGCCGACTGAAAAGATTTGCGACAAGGCGCCAAGGGGGAAGTAAAAGCTAACCCAGTAGGCCGGCGGCGAGGTCCCTTCGCCTGCGTCGGACATCGTGTAGGATCCGCAGACAACCTGGCCCTTGTCTGGCAGAGTTGCAAGTCCGTAAAGGTGACCTTCGGGCCCGTTCTCACAGGGTTGGCGGCGGTGTTGTTGCGCGAGGTCGCAATCGTCGCGAAAATAGCAGCCGTCAAGCGCAGGAAACGACCAGAGTGCGGAAAGCAACGCACAGACCTGTTCGGATGAACCGATCCGGGGCACGATTTCCAACTCGTAGAATCCGCCGCGCCACAGATCGGGCTCGGTGAACGATCCTTCGATGCGGTCCTTCATTTTTCCTCTCGTAGCAGCGTCGGTGGGAGTAGTGTAGCGCGGGAAGCGAGACGATCCATGCTGGTCAGCTAAACTTCTAAGTATGGAGCGCATCTGCAGCCATTGCCACGCGCAAGTGAAACTGGAAGCTGAGGCGGACTGGTGTCCGGCGTGCGGCGGGGCGCTGATTGAGAGGGCTGGCGTGCCGGTTATCGAACAGCCAAGCGGGCCTGCGGCGGAAGTGGATCATCGCGGGATTGTGCTGCCGCGCAGGCATGCGCTGGGCGGGATTATCACGCCGCAGTAGGGCCTGTGTTGTGAGGACTTACGCGCTTGTGTCGAGTCCTACAGCCTCTGCCAAACGGGCTTGCCGTTCGTCGAAGGTCCAGAATTTCTGGGCTTTCAATTCAAGGGCGCAGGCCACGTGGAGCGAGTCGAGGGTGCGGACGCCGAGGGTTGGACCGTGCTTTCTGGCGAGATCGATGCAGGTTTCCCACGCGGGACTGGGGAACGGGACAGATTGCCAGACTCCGACTTCGCAATCGCTCTTGAAGCTCTGCCAGGCTCTCTGAACTTCAGGCAGCGAAAGTTGGCCAGTGAAGGCCTGGCGGTGGATTGCATTTGCGATTTCACTGCGGCTGAATGGGGTCAAGTAAACCTGAGGCATTTTTACCATGCGGTTTACAACAGCCGGGGAATGCACATCCACGATGTAGGCGGCAACTTGGAAGCTGGTGTCGGCGTAGACGATCAATACCGGCTGCTCTCTCTGTCTGCGATGAGGTCGGCAACCGGCGTCAGAACCCGATCGCCGTAATGCTCTTTGAGGCGAGCTGCGAAATCGGGCCATTCGACGGGTTCGGCTCTTGGCGGGGTACGCGGCACAAGATCGCCTAACACTTCGTTACGCTCACGCACCTCGATAGGAACGCCGGCCCTGAGCCAAGCCTTGACCTTGCGGGTGTCACGAAGCTGTCGGAGGGTTATGCTCTGCATGGTTAAATGTGACACAAAATGTGTCACATTGTCAATCTCGCGGACTCGCCCAAAAGCTTCAAATCACCGCGAGGCGAGCCGTTCGTATCTCCTTGCGCGATCTAACAACTGCATCTTTATAGCGGCGTCGCGAAGCGCCATCCAGAATTCTCTGCTGACCGAGTGGTCTTTTGCGTAAGACTCAAGCATGTCGCAGGCCAGTTCCAATTCATTATGGTCAAGCTACTCTTCGAACTCGCGAATGGTAGGATGGCTTGCGGAAGCTTCTGGCAATGTGCCCAGCGCGCGGGTAAGGTCCGCTTCGATCAACGCCCAGAGTTTGGGGAGGTCATTCATTTTCGCCTCAGATTGGCAAGCTTCAGTGTTCTAAAAAAAGGAACAGAATGGAACTTTGAGAGACCCGATAGCCGAAGGTTGGACTTTGTGCTATCCCACCCATCGAGCAAAAAAACGCTCGATGGATGGGGCACCCGCAGTTTTTCTATTTCCCTGCGTACAGTTTACTTTTTCGCCTGCTTCGCTCACTCGTACCGCAGCGCTTCGGCTGGGAGCACTCTTGCTGCCGCATACGACGGGTAGAGCGTTGCCAGCAACGAAATTCCGATGGACACGGCGGCTACAATTACGCCGTCGAGGGGGCGCGGGGCGAAGGGGAGCGTGTCGATGGAATACACCTCGGCGGAGAGATGGATGAAGTGGTAGTGGCCGCCGGCCCATGCGGCGAGATAGCCGAGCACGAGACCGAGCGCGGTGCCGATCAGGCTGATGAGAAAGCCCTGGAGCAGGAAGATGCGGCGCACCTGGCCCGGTTCGACGCCGAAGCTCATCATCACCGCGATATCACGCGTCTTTTCCATCACCATCATGGTGAGCGCGATGAGGATGTTGAGCGCGGCCACGATGACGATGAGCGTGATGACGATGAAGGTGACGACCTGTTCTTCTTTGAGGGCGCGGAAGAGTTCGCGATTCTGCTCCATCCAGTTGGTGGTCATGAAGCCCGGGCCGGCGGCGCGCTCGAGGTCGCGGCCAATCTCCGGGGCGCGGTCGAGGTTGTCGACTTTGAAGCTGATCACGGACAAGAGGTCGGGCTCGTCGAAGAGGGTTTGCGCATCGGCGAGCCGCATGAAGCCCATCTGCGTGTCGTACTGGTAGAAGCCGGTGTGGAAGACGCCTACGAGGCGATAGCGCACCACCTTGGGATAGATGCCGACAGGGGTCATCTCACCTTGAGGACTGATGACGGTGACCGACTC
>PLPU01000104.1:0-4978 GCA_003159975.1 Acidobacteriaceae bacterium | reverse complement strand
GCGGTCAACAGCTTATTGGCGACGAGGTAGTCGAGTGCTCGTCGGCTGATTGAGAGCATGTCCGCCGCTTCCACTCTTCCGACCAAAAACTTCTCTTCGGGAGCGATCGTAACCCTGCCGGGACGTTTTTTCTCTGTGACGTTTTCGCCTGCCATTGGCAACTCCGATTTCGTTGTGGGGATACTCGTTGCTGTCACTACAGCCATTGTCTAGGCCTCTTCAAGCAATCTCTGGCGAGCCCTGCAATGGACGCGATTGATTGCGACGACATGATGGACTCTCTTAGAGTGGAGTGCATCGCGGGGGATGTCCAATACTTCTAAACTATGGCTGGGTCTTTGCAGCCATAGTTTCCGGCTATGGCTAGCGCAGCCTGTTTTCCAGCCAGCGGCTGAAGTGTAAATCATTGGTAATGTTGACTTTCTTGATTCCTCCCCTCATAATCTGAATCTCACCTAAAGGATACTGAACCGCTTGTGGTACTGAACGGCTCGCCGCGCATCACAAATCGCAAAGCGGAGCGTGAAAGCATCTCAACCCTACTCGAANNATCCAGCTCAAATCCATGGAGGACGCTCTTTCAATCGAGCTCCTGGTACGAGTGCCAAAGGGAGTCAAACTGACTCCAGCAGCAGAAGTGTTGACCGCAGGAGCCCGGCAGATACTGACACTTTGTGACGAGGTAATTGCGGCGGCCCGCGCAAGTCATCACGGGGCCATTGCGCCGCTGCGAATCGGGTTTTCTCCCTTCATCGATCGCGCCTTATTGCAGACGGTATGCAACGCGCATCTCGCCCTCTTTCCAAATTGTGAAATCACGCCGAAAAGCGGCGACACGGTCGAGCTTCTTTCCTTGCTTGAACGGGGCGTCATTGACGCGGCTCTGTTGCCTCTTCCGGCCAATGGAATCGGCCTGAATGTAGACAAACTCTCGCATGATCGTCTTGTGGTTTGTATGCGGTCGAATGACCCCGCGGCTAGTCAGGGCGAGATTGCGCCATCATCTCTCGAAAAGAAGCTCAAAATCTTCCGTGAGCCGAAACAGAACCCTGAAGGCCATCGCAAGCTGATGGAGATGTTGGATGCGGTTGGTGTTCACCCCGAAGTGGCAAGCACAACATCGACTCCCCGTGACATTCAGTGGATGGTGAAGTCAGGGTATGGCCACGCATTGATCCGCGAAGGATCGGAGCTTGAAGACGGGGTTGTAACCCGTCCGGTTGCGGGAGTGAGCTGGACAGTCGATTGCGCACTGATCTCCAAGAAATCGCCCTCGCAGAAGACCATCCCAGTACTGGTGCGAGCGTTGCGAAAGATGCTGCGGATACAACCGCTCCTACCGCCTTCGAAGCCACCTCAATCAGTTCGCCTCTCGGCTGCGAAGCGGACCCTTCCCCTCTTCGGTTAAGCCGCGAATCTGCCATACCTGGAAACTATGGCAAAGGCAGATTGCAAGAAAATTGCCATAGTTACAAAGTATTGGACGCAAGGAGTCAACGCGTCTAGCCTCCGGAATATCGCGACTGCACCGCAGTCGTTGGAGGAGACAATGTCCATCAAAATCCGAATTCCCATTTCCCTGAAGACGGCCCAAGAGTTTCGCAGGTGGATGCGTCTGTCCACCTTGATTCCAGCCGTATGCCTTCTCGTCCCTATGGTCGCTCTTGCCCAGAGTGGCTCGCCCTTCGACACGGGCTTCACCTCAATTCAAACCCTCTTCACCGGCACCATCGCGAAGGTTGCAAGTCTTGTTGCGATTGTGATTGGAGGCTATGGTTTCGCCCACGGTGAACCGGGTGCAAAGAAGGCGCTCGCCGGCGTCGCCGCAGGCACAGGAATTGCGGTTCTTGCGGTGAATGTTCTGACCTGGCTGTGGGGCGTCTAAAGGCGCTCAACTCCGTCCTGATCGGCGTGCTCATGTCGCAGCGCATTTCGAGGGGCCTATGTCGGAACAAAAGAAGCAAGCAGTTCGCACAAATCGAGTCTTCAAGAGCCTGCATAAGCCTCTCACGTATTTGGGCGTCGAGCGCGCGCTGCAACGCTCAATTCAGAGGATCACGGAGCTACAATTTGGATCTCGCCGGGCAAGCACGCTTCATACCTGAATGAAACGCTGTGTCACGGAGGTTGCGGTGCTGACCGGTGCGAAAATATGGTCCCTCTTCGAACCACGGCACTGATCAATCTGGGAGAACCGAGCTACCCCATGAACGGCTCAATCTTCATCTCCTCCAGCGAATGGCCGCTCACGGCCAAGATGTCGAACTCGAACTTTCCTGGTGCTCCAATAGCGCGCCTGAATCAACTTCCTGACACCGATATTGCCTGGTTCAATCCCGGAAGCCATCCCGCACAGGGTGTAATTGCAACAAGCCTGAGCACGGAAAAGGCGATTGCCGGCAGCGGACAAAACACCACGGCAGCCGTCGCGTTGGCTGGCAACTCGACGGGAGATGCCCTCTCGACGGCCAGCAGCTCAACCGGCGAGGCCCTCTCTGCCGCGGGCAATTCGACGGGCAACGCCTTGCGGAAGAGTTACCGGAATATTCGACACGCTCTTGGCGCCTCGACTCGCAATGTGGGAGATGCCCTGCGCATGACTCCAAAGACAACTCAGGAAGCGCCGCATTGAACCATTTTCGCCGGGTGGGATAGAGGCGTTGCCGCCGCACTGGCGCAGTTTCCAGCGGTTGACTGGCCAACAGAACAGATCTCGAAAATGGCCAGGTTCGGCCCGAGTCAACCGCTCTGCCTGAATGCGGAGAGTCGTAATCCGCCTATAGTCATCTTTTGAGAGAAGGGGTCAGAAGCTCCTCTTCTGGCTCAACGTGCACTAAGACTTCTGCGATCTGTGGCACCTGCTGCAGCACTGCGTCTTCCACGTCGTGTGCAATGTTATGCCCCTGGCGCACCGACAGAGTTCCTTCGACGACGATATGAAGGTCAACGTAATAGCTGAAGCCGACTTTGCGGACGTGGCATTTCTCGAGCCCGATGACTCCCGCGACAGTTGAGGCGACGGAGCGCACCTCCAGTTCCAACTTGGGGGCTGGAGCAGTGTCGAGTAGTTCCGCGAAGGGGGCCCGAAGCTGCCGCCACGCATTAAACATGATGACCGGTGATGCACAGAGCGCAGCCCAGTCGTCTGCCGCTGCGTTTCTGGTCCACAGGGCAACCGTGATACCGACAAACACAAAGGTCGAAGTGATGGCATCGCTCAGGTGATGCCAGGCGTCGCTACGAACGGCGGTGCTGTTGATGCCTTCGCCGACCGAGGACACGTAGCGGGACAGCAATGCCTTGATCCCGACCACAGCGAGCAGGACCCACAGCGTATATGCCTCGGGCAGCGGATGAGGGGTCTGAATGCGCACGATGCTCTCGACGCCGATCACAATTGCGGCCACGATCAGCGCAAGGCTCACAATAATGGCGGCTACTGGCTCGGCTTTTCCGTGCCCATAAGGATGATCTTCATCAGGCGGTTTGATGGAAAGGCGCAAGCCAAGGTAGACCACACTCGAACTGACGACATCGGACACGGACTCAATGCCGTCTGCGATCAAGGCGAACGAGTGCCCAATGAACCCGGCTGTGCACTTGAGCAGGGCGAGGACGAAGTTGAAGCCAATGCCAATTAGCGAGGATTTCAAGCCTCGCTGGATCATCTGTTCTGGGGTCTGCCTTCTCGCCATGCTCTGCCATTATCGCCAATTCATTTGACTGGTAAGGAATTCTTTTCATGAAAACCAGACTACATGGCAATCTCAGTGAGGAGAACTCAAGGCAACAGCGGCTGTTCGTCAAAACGAACCACGACAATTCTCTAACGCGCGTTTCCACACAGATCATCCTGGAAACGCGCATTCGTCTGCTATCTGCGGTTTGACCTCAAACCTCGATTCCCGTTTAGCCACTCACGACTGAGCTTGTTGACGAGCAAAATCTATCGTTTCCCAGGCCCACCAACGTCGTTTTCGATTGAAGCCACCTGCTCCGATACGCCCGTGCTTTCAAACGATGTCCTCATTCTGCACTGTGATTCCTCCAGGCAATTAGCTCTCAAGAAAATCTAATGACATTGCAGAGACAACAGTTTCGCTGACATGCGCGGATACTCATGTCGTACTGCCCGCCAAAGATCAATCGCTCATTCGAAAAGGGATCCCCAAAATGGAAGCATTGCAGCGAATCAACACCAACAATACCCGCCTGCCAAAGTTCTGTCTTTTTGGTGCGAGTCCGGTTTCGATTCTCGCCGGTACTTTCTTGCCTGCTTTTTCTCTGGCGGGCTGTGGCAGCAACTCCATGGGAAAATCCAGCACCCCTTCGCCTGTTCTGGCCACTCCTCCCAGCAGCCTTACTTACGAAACGTCAGCCTTGTCAGCAACAGTTGGCATCCCGATTACTCCGGACCCCGGCGCAGTATCCGGCGGCAGCAGCGGTCTCACATTTTCGGTCAGCCCCACGCTTCCACCGGGGCTGGCACTGGATCCCTCGAAGGGCACTGTGTCTGGAACACCGACGGCAGCCGCTCCTATGGCGAACTACGTGGTCACGGTCGCCAACTCAGCCGGTTCCACCACGGCGACCTTGACGATTATCGTGGTGTTTGCGATACCGTCCAATCTTGCCTACGCGAGTCCGGTTGTCAACGACACCCTTGGCACGGCGATGCCGCCAGACACGTCGACGGTCACCGGAACGATCAGCGCCTTTTCCATCGCCCCCGCCCTTCCCGTTGGCCTGACACTCGATCCGTCTACTGGAATCATCGCGGGCACTCCGAAGGCGTTTTCCACGCCGACCGTCTACACCGTCACGGCGGAGAATGTGAGCGGAAGTACAACGGCACAGGTAACGATCGCGGTCAATGTGACCGAAACGGTCCTTCTTGAACAAGGCCATGGTGGCCAGATGCTGGCTATTCGCGCAGCCGACCAGGGCGGACCCCTTCCATCTCGACACAGACGGTGAC
>PLPU01000597.1:0-6911 GCA_003159975.1 Acidobacteriaceae bacterium | reverse complement strand
GCCGAGCCCGAAGTGAAGGCGCGGGTCGTTTGCGGAGACATAGCTGGACTGGCTCATGACTTCCTGCGCCTGAGTTTTGTTTCCGCTGCGGATCGTGACACGGGCGCCGAGAGCGCTGCGGTTGCTCTTTGTCCCATAGAGGCGGACCTTGATCCAGTGATTCCCGGGGGGAGCATCGTTCCGCAGGAGAGAGGGCGCTTCGTTCTGATTCATGATCAGGATGTCCAGATCGCCGTCGTTGTCGAAGTCGCCAAACGCGCATCCACGGCTGACGTGGCGCGCGTCGAGGGCGGGCTGGCTCGCTTCCGGAATCTGAAGGAAAGTTCCGTTGCCAAGGTTGCGGAACAGGATGCGCGGACCGCGACGCGGGTATTTCGGATTTACGGCTTCGAGCTCAGGGTAGACCTGCCCGGTGACAAGAAGGATGTCCGGATAGCCGTCGTTGTCGAGATCGAACAGGCCTACACCCCAACTGACGAATCGTCTTTCATGGATCAAGCCGGCACGCGCCGTTACGTCTTCGAATTCACCTTTGCCCTGGTTGCGGTAGAGGCCAGTGGGCTCATTCATGTAATGCGTGCGCACAATGTCGAGGCGGCCGTTGCACTCGTAGTCGCCGATGCCTACCCCCATACCCGCCATTTCCTTCCCGTCGTCGGAGACTGCGACTCCGCGCAACAATGCTTCATCGCGAAAGGTTCCGTCGTGGTTGTTCATCAGCAGCAGGCTGGGGGTGGTATCGCAGGCGACGTAAATGTCTGGCCAGCCATCTTCATCTACGTCAAAGGCGGCAGCGGTGAGGCCGTAGGAGCCGCGTAGGGCGCCCACGCCGGACTCCTTCGACACGTCGGTGAATGTGCCATTCCCGTTATTGCGGTAGAGCAGATGGCTCGGCAGCGGGAGGCCGCTGGGGCCGCAGTTGACCGGAACCCCTTCGAAGTTGCAGTTGGGCCTTTCCAGCGAAGGCTTGGGCATCTTGGCCATATCCACGTCGGCATAGTTGGAGACGAACAGATCGAGCCAGCCGTCGCGGTTGTAGTCGATGAAGGTGCATCCGGAGCCGAAGCGGATAGTGGGCGAGAGCAACCCGGCCTGAGCGGTTACGTCGGTAAAAGTTCCGTCGCCGTTGTTGCGATAAAGCCGGTTCTGTCCGAAATACGTGAGGAAAAGGTCCTCAAATCCATCGTTGTTGTAGTCGCCCACACAAACTCCCACCGCCCAGCCGGCATCGAAGAGCCCAGCCTTTTCAGTGACGTCTGTGAATGTGCCGTTGCGATTGTTGTGGTAGAGCCGGTTGCTTGCGCCGGGGGGAATGCTCTCAAGGCGGCGCCCGCCGAGGATGAAGACATCCATCCAACCGTCGTTGTCGTAGTCGATGAAGGCGCAGCCGCCGCCCATGATCTCGGTGAGGTAGGTGGCCGTCGTACCCTCGCCATAGGGCATGACCTTGGTCAGGCCGGCAGCCTGGGCTACATCGACGAATTGCGAAAAGGGCGGCAGGCTCGCTGCTTCCGGCGAGAGCGCTGTTGCCCTGCGGCGCAGCAGGACCGCAGCGAGAAATGAAGGCACTGCTTCCAGGAAACGCCGCCGCGACCAGCGACGGAATGATCGGTGCGTAGCCGGCATTATTTTAGAAAAGTGCCTCTCCTGATTGCGAACACAAGCAACTGCTCCAGTTCGCTTGATCAACCTTCTACTGATTGAGTGTAGTCGTAATGGACTTGCATGACGACATTGCGCCTTCAGTGGCCTGGATTTGAGTCCGCGAGCGCACGCGAGAGCTGACGTGCCTGGGCATTGTCTGGATCTATTTCGAGAGCGTGGCCCAGTGCCTCTTTTGCATCCTGCCACTTGGCTTCGCTCGCCAAAGTTGCCGCCAGGTTGATCCATGCGACGACATAGGAAGGAGAAACGCGCACCGCGACGCGGAAGTAGCCCTCCGCCTGTGCCAGGTCGCCATCTCGATCGGCAAGGTAGCCCATCTGGTTCTGCGCTTCGGCAAGGTTGGGGTTCAATTGAATGGCCCGCTGGAGTGCCGCTTTTTCGCCGGCGAAATCCTTCATCTTGTCCAGCGCTCTGGATAACTTATAAAAGAGAAGCGGTTCATCGGGATCGGTTTCAAGCGCTTCCTTATAGAGCGATGCGGCCTGCGCGGCATTCCCCGATGCCATGGCCTGGTCGCCAACTTCGGCCTTTCCAGCTGCCTGGGTCGTATCGGATCGCGCCTTCTTCAACTGCTGATACGTGCGCAGCTTCTCCTGCGCTTGTGCGGTATCGCCCATCCGCTGCAGGACTTTGCCCAGATCGTATTGGACCTCCGGGTCGGCATCACCGAGGGCAATGGCCTTCTCGAGGTGCTGCCTGGCACCCGGCAGGTCGTCGAGCTTGGCCAGAATACTTCCCAATGCGGCCTGGGATTCGGAATAGTTCGGATTAAGAGCGATGGAGCGGTCAAGATGGACGCGCGCTGCCGCGAAATCCGCTTCCCGTGATTCCAAAACGGCATTCAGGTAAAGCACCTCCCACTGATCCGGATGGGCGGCGAGCAATTTGTGGGCAAATTCGGGCGCTTTTTCGGAGTGGCTCGAGACAAGCGTGTGGAGGTAGAGAATCTGTGTGGGTTGGTCGTCAGGATGTCTGCCAAGCGCAAGATCGAACACCGCAAACGCTTCTTCGTCGCGGTCGGCGAGCATGAGCACCACCGCTAGTTCATCGGCAATGGGCAGCGAATCCGGATTGTCGTTCAGTCCTTCGCGGAGCACGTTGACCGCCCTGTCGAGCTGCACCCTGCCAGCGTAGGCGATTCCCAGGTTCAGGCTTTGCACCGGTGTTCGTGCCCGCTCCTTGCCGGACTTGTCGAGCAGAGCGATCACGGAAGAGTAGTCCTTCTGATCGACAAAATGCTGGGAAAGGGAATCCAGAGCGGTTGCGGACTCTGGGTCGATGGCCAGCGCCGCCCGCCATTCGCCCTCGCCTTCCGCTGTCTTCTTCATCCGGTCCAAGGCCGCGGCGAGAACCAGGTGGGGGCGAATATCGTTTGCATCCAGCCGTATTGCCTGATTCAGCGGCGCAAGAGCACGATCGTCCTGCCCGGCGGAACAGAGACTCAGTCCCCATAGATAGGCAAGAGAAGCCGACTTCGGCTGCAATCGGGAAGCCCAGGCAAAGGCGGTGGCGGCGCAGTCAAATCGCTTTTGGTCGGCGAACCAGTTTCCCAGGCTGGCATAGCTCTCACTGGTGGGCTTAGCCTTCAGACGGGCCTGCAACTCAGGCGAGGCGATGCACGAGGCACTCGCATGCGCAAATGGCCCGGAAAGAAGCAGAATTGCCGCTGCAACGCATACCAGCCCAACCCGAGGCCGGATTCGCGCTTTCATTCTCAGCATCGTTGTCCGATGAGTTTTCATATGCGGCCGTTCCCCACTGCTCAAGGGCAAGACAACTCCCTGCGCGCACTGCCAGGGTCATGCACAGTTTACATTCCCGCGAAGAGACAAGCCACCTGCGAAAGTCGGACTGGGGCCCGTGCCCTTGCCGGGGTGAAAGATCTTGCTCGTAGCCGCAACAAGAGGCCGCTTCGCGGACCGGAGATGCGCAGCACCCCATGAACGGAAAAAATCTTTGCCGATCCGACTTTTGGCGGATACATGACTTCATCAGGCCCGAATTGGCCAAACAAGCAAGCCATGAAGCGTATCGTTCGACTCACCTCGAAGATTTCCCCTCTGAGGGCTGTGGAAAACACAGGCGGCAGTTTCAATCGGATGAGCACGGCGAACGCGGCCAAAACCGCGCGATTGGAAAGATGACCCGCGTCCCAGATGGCGCGGGCCTTTTTTTGCGCCGATTTCTGTTGACATCGTCGTAAATGTGGCGCTAGCATTCCGCTGTTCCATTTTCATCGAGTTTGGAAGCACCACAACGAAAATGTGTATCAAGCGAATGAAAACGATTTCAAAGGAATGAAAACGGTTTCAGAAAAGCCTTTCGGCACAATTCCACGGAGATATTGAACCCAATGAATGCGTCCATGGGTACTTGCTTCAGGAGGAAGTCATGCAATTGATCAACGCAAAGGGTTTACGAAGTCTGCTGCTCGTAGCCGTTCTCGGCTTCGTCAGCTCGGCTGCCTTGCTCTTCGGGCAAGGCACAAGCGGAAGCCTGACAGGTCAGGTTACCGATCCTTCGGGTGCGGCCATTCCAGGCGCGGCTGTCGCCCTCACCGATGTCGATACCAACTACACGCAAAATGCGGTAACCGATGGACAGGGAGTTTATCTGTTCAAGCTGCTGGAGCCGGGCCATTATGCGCTTACGGTTGTGGCCAATTCCTTCGCTGAATACGTGCAGAAGGGCATTGTCATCAACGCCAACCTTTATGCTACGCAGAATGTCCAATTGAAGGTGGCGACAGCCAAGGGCGAGACGATCAACGTAACCGCCAATGCCGAACTGATCGACACCACCTCGGCCGAGCTGGGCATGACGATCAACGAGGCAGCGGTGAGCGAATTGCCGTTGAACGGCCGCGATCCATCCTCTCTGGCGCTGCTGGCGCCGGGCATGCTCGAAGGCAACAGGGCCGGCGTTGCCTGGCAGCAGAACGGCTTCTCCTTTCCCGGCGAGTCCGTGGCTTCCTCCAATGGCGGCCGCATCGGCAGCACTTTCTACATGCTGGACGGCGTCTCCAATATGGATACCTACCTGGGCTCCAACTCGCCCACGCCCAACTCCGACGCCACGCAGGAGTTCCGCCTGATCACCAACAACTTCAGCGCCGTCTATGGCTTCTCGACCGGCGGCGTGGTTTCGATGGCCACCAGGAGCGGCACCAACCAATGGCACGGCGGCCTATGGGATTTCATGCGCAACGGGGATTTCGACGCATCGAACTGGAGCAACCACCAGCAGGACGTCTATCGGCAAAACCAGTTCGGCGGCTATGTCGGCGGACCGGCCCTCAAGAACAAGCTGTTCTTCTTCTTCAACTACCAGGGAACCGTCCAGGTTGGCGGCCCAGGAACAACGAGCAATTCCACCACCACGCCCACCCAGCAGATGATGACTGGCGACTTCAGCGGGCTCATCACTTACGCTCAGGCCAACAGTTCCAACTGCGGCTCGGGCTTTAACGTACCTGCATCGGAACAGACAACCAACTGCGGCTGGCTGAACGGACCATTCCATACCGTCAATGGGGTGCCTAACCAGGTGATCGGCGGCACGGCCGGTCTTGATTCGGTGGCCCTGCAGTTTACCAACGACGGGCTCCCCGGTCACACAGCCGCGGCTTCAGGGACTGCGCCTCCTACCTCGGCGGCCCAGAATCTGGCCGGCGGGATGCTGTACGCATCGGCCTCCCTGGCAAATTCCAAGAAAAACGAGTACACGGCCAAGGTTGACTACGATCTGACCAAGAGCCAGCGCCTCACCCTGCGCTCCTTTATCGACAAATTCGTGCAGCCTGCCGGCGACACGCCTGGCAATGTCCTCTCCGTGATCAACTTGGTCAACTGGAGCCAGACCTTCGGCGAGCAGATGTGGTATTTCAACGAGATCGCCCAGCACAACTGGACGGTGAACCCCACCACGGTCAACACCTTCACAGGTTTCTGGACCCAGCAGAGCTCGCATAACGGCACTGCGGTCCTTGACAAAAACGGCAAACAGATATGCTGGTCGCGCTACATCAACATCACTGAGCCGGTCTGCTACATGGAAGGCGCCTATTTCGGCGGCTCCAACGGCGGCTGGACCGAGCCCTCGAATGAAGTCCGTGGCACCATCGGCTTCTCCGACACCCTGATCAAGACCATCCATCGTCACACCATATCGACAGGCATCGATTTGGTGCACCAGCGCTCGGTCGAAAACGCATTAAACTATCCGGCCGACGCCATCATCGACTTCAACGGCACGTACAGCGGCAATGGCGTGGCAGACTGGCTCATGGGTTACATGGGCAACTACGAGCAGGGAGCTGGCGAACTGGCCGACATCCAGGGATGGCTGATCGACCCGTACGTCAACGACGAGTTCCGCCTGAAACCCGGCCTCACCCTTACCCTCGGATTGCGCTGGGATCCGGACTCGCCGCCGGCTTCTATCGGAGGCCGTGGAACGGCTTTCGTGGCTGGCCAGCAGAGCTTCATATTCCCCGCCGCGCCAACGGGACTCATTTACCCCGGTGACACCAATATGAATGCAGGCCTTCGCCCCGCGGACAAGAAATTCTTTGAGCCCCGCATCGGCGTTGCCTATCAGCCCAAGAACATGCCCCGCACCTCCTTCCACGCCGCGTTCGGCTTGTTCAGCGCTCCGGTGCCTTACTCCGACTACAACCACGTCGTAGATATGGCGCCCTTTGCTCCGGCATTTTCACCGAGCGCGCCGTCGAATTCGCCGATTTGCTCCACTGGCGGCGTAGTCACTAACTGCACGCCGAACACCAGCCAGGCGATGGCCGGATTCATGAACTTCCACAATCCATGGGCGACCCCGTCGTTCGATACACCAAACGGCAACCCATTCGGCACCGGCCCCGGCCAGATCCCATGGGCCAACCCCACCTACAAGCCCCCCGAGAACTCTGCGATACCCGGCCCGGTCTATGTGCAGGATTCCTTCGGCCGGAGCTTCAAGGCGGCCATGACCGAGGCCTGGAACGCCTCCGTGGAGCATCAGATCAACGGGGTGACTGCGATTCGCGTGGCCTATGTAGGCAGCGAGTCTTATCACCAGGACTACGTGATAGATAGGAACTTCGCCGGCTACAGCTACTGCACCTACTACAACAACCCAACCTGCCCGCTGCCAACGCAAACAAACCTCACCAATGGCAGCCTCGTACTAGCTTCCTACCCGCACCCCGCCTTCACCCAAATCCTGGAATACGACAGTGGGGCCACGGC
>PLPU01000487.1:0-3254 GCA_003159975.1 Acidobacteriaceae bacterium | reverse complement strand
TCCGGCAGCCTTCCGCGAGGAGATGGAATATGCTTTGCGCAAGGCCTTTTAGGCGTGAGGCCCATCACATCCATGCCCGGGCCTTTTCGGGCAAACTGGCTTTGAGCAAGAGCCTCATTCCGGAGGCCCAGAGTGTTTTTCCCCTTGAAATGAGGACCTTGCGGCCGCAAGCCGTCGAGAAGAGATCGGTGAAAGCGGTTGCTTTTGATCGGGGTCGGAAGGGGCGCAATGATCGAACACATCGAGAACGAGGCAGTCGCTTCCAGNNACCAGCACCATCACCCTTCCCGCGCAGGCCGCCCTCTTCAACCAGGGCGAGGATGCCCGCTGCCTCTATCTCATTTGCTCCGGCTATCTCAAACTGACTGCCGGCCGTCTTGAAGACCGCCAGATGATCGTTCGCGTCGCCGGTCCGGGCTCGATGCTCGGGCTCTATGCGGTGCTCTCCCACGGCGTTTACGAGGTCTCCGCCGAGTCCTTGACCCACGCCCAGCTCCGTCCCGTCGAGCGCGACCGGTTCCTCAGCTTCCTGCGCAGCCACAAGGAAGCGCAGATGCGCGCTGTCCAGTGCATCTGCCAGGAGTACCGCTTCGCCCTTCAGGATGCCTGCCGGATCGCTTTGGCCGAAACTGTGGCCGCGCGCCTCGGACGGCTGCTGCTCGAACTCGCCCATCAAATCGGCGAGCACCTCGACGAAGGCGGTTTCCGNNGGCCAATTCCGCAAGGACGGTTGGATCTCCATCGAGGACTCGCTGGTCACCCTTCACCATCCGGAACACCTCCAGACCCTCGTCTAGGGCTCCGAAGCTCGCTCCTCCGCCGCGGCGATTCAAGGCGTCATTCCCCTGTTCCCGGCGTCCAAGAGCTATCATTAGGTTTGGGAGTTCGTATGACCCGTTTTGCACCTTGCTCTTTTGCTTTTTTGCTTGCATCCTGCATTGTTCTCGCCCAGAACCCGGCTCCAACCGCGTCCCCAACCGCGGCGCAGCCCAGCGTAACCACCACCGAGAGTCCAGAGATTCGGGAGTTTCAGAAGATTGAGGATTCCTGGTCCGACGCCGTCAACCAGCGCGATCAGTACGCCATCGAGCTTGTCCTGTCCCCATTATTTGTGGATGTCTCCGCGACCGGCGACGTCACCACCCGCAATCAGCAGGTGGCCACGCTGATCACCGGCGAGGATAAAACCATCCATCTCGATCAGCGCGTCATCACCGTCCGCATGCTCGGCGATATTGCGGTGGCCAATGGAACCTACACGCTCCACCACAAGGTGAATTCGAGCGAAGCCAACGAGAAGGGCGTCTTCACGCATGTCTTCGAGCGCGTACATGGCGGATGGCTGTGCATCAATTCGCAGCGCACCACCTTGCGCGAGGAGTCCAACGCCAAGCAGAAAAGGCAATCCAACGCTGAGCTGCCCTTCCACATCCCGCTCTTCCAGAAAAGCGACAAGGGCCCCCAGTAGCATCACCGGCCCGTCGGCGGGGCTGATTGGCTCTTCGCCTTCAGGCAAAGCTCTGGTTTTGCTCTTTAAAATGGATTAGCCACTCTCTTTACTCCAGAGCCTGTCGGAATAATGGAATAATGCCTGGTGCCCCACCTCCGCCACGCCAGTGAGTTTGTGGCGACGGTGGAAAGCAGTACCTCAACTGACCGGCTATCTAGCTGACTCGCTGACTTGCTGTCTCGCTGGCCCGCTTATTCCCCTGCAGCCGAATCGAAATATGCACCAGGCTCAGCGCCGCCGGCGTCACGCCTGGAAGCCGGCTCGCCTGCCCAATCGTGATCGGCCGCACCCGTTCCAGCGTCTCTCGCATCTCACGCGACAAACCGCTGATCGTCCCGTACTCAATCCAATCGGGAATCGTCACCGACTCTGCCGCCTTCAGCTTCTCAATCGACTTCTTCTGCTGCTCCAGGTAGCCCGCAAACTTGATCTCCGTCTCCACGGCCCGCGCCTCGTTGCGCACCACCGCCGTCCCAAACGCCGCCTTCCCGTCTCCGGAATCAACGGTGGGTGCCCCATCCTTGGCGCGTTCTTGTTTTTGCGCCAAGGGTGGGAAAACACGATCCGGTATCGCCCGCAAGTATTCCGCCACGAGCGGCTCCTCGGCGAGCGTCTCACTCATCGCCCCCAGCACCGCCTCAATCGTCACTTCCGGCCGCTTCAGCAACTGCGCCCACGTCTGCCCCGCGGTGCTACTCAGCTCGCCGAATCCCGCCCTACGCAATGCTTCAGCATCCGCCTTCTTAGTCGTAAGCAGCTTCTTGAGCGCCGCCATGCGCGCCTGCTTCTCTTCGTATTCCGCCCACGCGACATCGTTGATCAGCCCCAGCCTGCGCCCGTATGGCGTCAGCCTGCGGTCCGCGTTGTCGATCCGCAGATGCAGCCGGAACTCCGCGCGCGAAGTGAACATCCGGTATGGCTCGTTCGTTCCCTTTGAAATCAAATCGTCAATCAATATCCCGGTGTATCCCTCCGACCGGTCCATGGTGAACGGCGACTCACCCTTCACCCACAGCGCCGCGTTGATGCCGGCCATGATCCCCTGGCAAGCGGCCTCCTCGTAGCCACTCGTCCCGTTGATCTGCCCTGCCAGATAAAGCCCATCCATACTCTTCACGCGCAGCGTACGATCCAGCTCCGTCGCATCCACAGAGTCGTATTCGATCGCGTAACCAGGGCGCAGCATCTCCGCTTCCTCAAGCCCCGGAATCGACCGCACAATCTGAAACTGCACTTCCATCGGCAGCGAGGTCGACATGCCNNACGATCTTGTCTTCAATCGATGGGCAATAGCGCGGCCCAATCCCCTCAATCTGTCCCGAATACATCGCCGAACGGCCCACATTCTCGCGAATAATGCGCAGCGTCTCGGGAGTCGTAAACGCAATGTGGCAACTGATCTGCGGCTGCACAATTCTCTTCGTCCTGAAACTGAACGGTGTCGGATCAACGTCGCCCGGCTGTTCTTCAAACGCGTCCCACCGGATCGTTCGCCCATCCAGCCGCGGCGGCGTGCCCGTCTTCAGCCGGCAAGTCCGCAGGCCCAGAGCCCGCAGCGCCTCGCCCAGCAGAACACTCGCAGGCTCGCCACTCCGCCCAGCCGGATACCGCTCCTCGCCGCAATGAATCAACCCATTCAGAAACGTGCCGGTAGTGATGATCGTCGCGCCCGCCAGCAGGTTCCGCCCATCCCGCAGCTTCAACCCCAGCACCCGCCGCCTCTGATCCCTATTCCCTATTCCCT
>PLPU01000421.1:0-3529 GCA_003159975.1 Acidobacteriaceae bacterium | reverse complement strand
AATACGCTGTCATCCTGAGCGGAGCTTGACGCGCTTTTTGTGTCAAACGGAGTCGAAGGACCTGGGGTTGCACTTCAGAGCTCTTCCTAAAAGCCGTTAGCGACGAGACGCTACAGAATTCCGTTCAGATTCACCCTGAGCACCTTCGCCGGGTCCAGATAAGCCCCCTCCCACCGCACCGCCCAATGCAGATGAGGCCCGGTCACGCGCCCGGTAGCTCCGCTCAACCCCAGCAGCTCGCCGGTAGCCACGCGCTGGCCTTCATGTACTTGAATGCGGCTCAGATGCATCGACAGCGTAAACAGCCCCAGCCCGTGGTCGATAATCACGCAGTTGCCCTCGTAATAGAGCGGCCTCGCCAGCACCACCACCCCGCTATTGCTCGCGCGCACCGGAGTTCCCATCCTGGCGCGAAAATCCATCCCCTTGTGAATGCTGGCCAGCTTGCCGTTGAACATACGGCGGACGCCGAAGCTGTCAGTCGGCGCGGCCATCACCGGCGCGCGAAAGCTCGAGGGCCACAGCGGCTCCTTCGCGCTCGCTGCAAAGATCTTCTCCTTGAGTTTCACTTCGTCTTCAATCTGCTTCAGCGCCTCAGGCCCGGGCTCCACAAACTTGGGCTGCACGGTAATCGATTCGGTGCGGTAGGCGGCGGGATGGATTTCAACAGTGCGCGACAGATCGAGGACACTCCCCCCGTCAAGCCTCACGGTAATCTTCACCTGCGAAGGGCCCACCGTCGCCTCAACATCCGCGCCGGCCAGCGCAAACCATGTGCGCCCCTCGCGCCCGCGAAAGAAATGCAACGGCCGTCCAAGCCACTCACCGTCGATCTGCGCGTTCGTCGGCGCCTCCACGCGAATCAGCTCCGGAGAACCCGCTTCGACCAGCCGCGGAGTCAAAGTCACAGAGCTGGATTGTGCCGGCGCTTGTCCCCGCGCCAGCGCCAGCGCCAGAACCGCCGGCCAACACAACAAAAGCGTCCCTGGGAATCGCATCCCGGTTAGAATAGCGGACACATCAGCGGACACACCACTTCATCCCGATCGAAAACCGAATCATCCCCACCGGATTTCCCCGTGATCGGAGGCCGGAACTGGGCTAGAATTCTCCTATGACTGACCGCATGTCTCTCCCCCTCGCCCAGGCCGACCCCGAAGTTGCCGCCGCTCTTGACCAGGAAACCCTCCGCCAGCACGAGGGGCTGGAGATGATCGCCAGCGAAAACTTCGTCTCTGAAGCGGTGCTTGAGGCTGCCGGCTCCATTTTTACCAACAAATACGCCGAGGGCTACCCAGGCCGGCGCTATTACGGCGGCTGCGAGTACGCCGATGTGGTTGAGAACCTCGCCCGCGATCGCGCCAAACAGATCTTCGCCGCCGAATACGCCAACGTGCAGCCCCACTCCGGCTCGCAGGCCAATGCCTCGGCCTATGCGGCTGTGCTCAAGGTCGGAGACACCATCCTTGGCCTCGACCTTGCGCACGGCGGCCACCTCACCCACGGCCACAAGATGAGCTTCAGCGGCAAACTCTACCGGCCCACCTTCTACCACGTGCGTCGCGATACCGAGTTGATCGACTACGACGAAATGGAAGCCGTCGCCGAGCGCGAAAAGCCCNNCGCATGCGCCAGATTGCCGACAAGGTGGGCGCAAAGTATATCTTCGACATGGCCCACATCGCCGGCCTGGTCGCGGGCGGCGTCCATCCTTCGCCCGTGCCCCACGCGCACATCACCACCACCACCACCCACAAAACGCTGCGTGGCCCGCGCGCGGGGTTGATCCTCTGCGGCAAGGATTTTCAGGTGGGCGAAAAGCCGGAGCAGACCATCGGCAAAGAGATCGACAAGGCCGTCTTTCCCGGCCAGCAGGGCGGTCCGCTCATGCACATTGTGGCGGCCAAGGCGGTCGCATTTGCGGAAGCGCTGCGGCCGGAGTTCAAAACCTATGCCGCGCAAATCGTCGCCAACGCCCAGGCGCTCGCCCTCAGCCTCCAGGAAGCCGGCTTCCGCATCATCTCCGGCGGCACCGATAACCACCTCATGCTGGTCGACACCTTTCAGAAGGGAATCCTCGGCTCCGAGGCGGAACTGGCTCTGGGCAAGGCCGGCATCACCGTCAACAAGAACTCCATCCCCTATGACACCAACCCTCCCCTCAAGCCGTCGGGCATTCGCGTAGGCACACCCGCGCTGACCACCCGCGGCATGAAAGAGCCGGAGATGCGTTTGATTGCGGCGTGGATCACCAGGGCTCTTGACCAGCGCAACGACGACGCGGCGCTCGATCGGATCCGCGCCGAAGTTGCCGAACTGGCCAACCACTTTCCGCTCTATGCCTGGCGCCGCTAGCCCGCCGCTGATCGCCAAAGATTATCTTCCCGCAACTTGATTCGAGACACAGGGTTGCATAGATTGTTAAAGGTGATGACCCACCAAGGGGAGAAACGCGGAGAAAGCTCCGATCCCCGAGGGCATCCGGAGGAAAGTATGAAAGTCACTCAGTTAGCATTTGCTACATTGCTCGTTCTTGCGGTCCCAGCATTCGCTCAGCATCATTCAGCTCCAGCTCCGCATCCGTCCATTCCAAAAAGCGGGCCGGCGCCGCACCCCGTAGCACCGCATGACCCCGCGACCAAGCCTATCTACAGCGATAAGGAAGGTCACCCCAACGTCCCGCATGTCGACAACGGAAAAACCTGGGTTGGCCACGACACCGGTCGTGACGACGCCAACTATCATTTGGACCACCCCTTTGCTCACGGCCGTTTCAACGGCGGCTTTGGCCGCGATCACGTATGGCATCTTGGCGGCGGCGGACCCAGCCGTTTCTGGTTCAATGGCTGGTACTGGAATGTAGCGGCCTTTGACATTGCCTTCTGCGATGGATGGCTGTGGGACTCAGACGACATCGTGATCTACGACGATCCCGACCACGAAGGCTGGTATCTCGCCTATAACGTGCGCCTCGGAACCTATGTGCACGTTGAGTACCTCGGAACATAGCTCCGGCCCAGGCGGGCTTGCATGTGAAGAAAAAGGGGGACAGGCTTTGCGGCCCGTCCCCTTTGTCTTCTATGCGAGATCAACGGACCCACCTGAATGCACAGCCAGGCGTGGCAGGCGATAAGATAACCCGTCCGTCCCGAGTGGCTGCCAGGGCATGCTGAATTGCGGCGAGTGTTCCTCATCAAACCAAATCCTCCGAGGCCCTGCAATGGATCTTCTTTCCGTCCGCCTCATCGCGCGCGCCTTCGTAATCCTATCTCTAAGCGTCCCCGCTGTTCTCATTTGCCTGTTGCTTCCGCCGGTGCATGCCGCGGTGGCTCAGGGCACACCCGCACCTGCGCCGATTGTGCTCACCGGCGCTGACCGGCGTCCTGCCATGTCGCTCAACGGCGAGTGGGGCGCCGTCGTCGATCCATAATTCTCAGGCCTCTTCAGCTTTCATCGCGAAGAAAAGAAGAATGGATGGTTCCTCAATCAGAAAGCCAAGCCCGGCGATCCATTTCCCATCGAATATGAC
>PLPU01000069.1:0-3003 GCA_003159975.1 Acidobacteriaceae bacterium | reverse complement strand
ATGTCATTGGGGTGATCCTTGTCTTCGGCAAATGATCCGTCTGCGTAAATTTCCCCGATGCCAACCTGCCACAACTGTCGCGTGAGGATTTCAAGGTTGTCAACGAGGTGCAACCGCCATGCGCGATCCCAATTCGGATAGTTTGCGGAATCGCCGGGACCGAGTACCAGGATCGATTCGCGCAATTCCTCGAACGACACTTCATAGTCGCCCGATGGCAGGAGTCCGTCAGGCTCAAAAACGGGAATGGATGCCATAGTTGTGACTCACGCCATATAAAACACGATAGTTCTACTTGACTTAAATGTCAAGCTGATCCTTCTTTGACTCTCAAGCTCGCCGCTCATCCGGCGATCTCGGGACGAATAAGCTGTCCATAGGACACGATGCGTGCTAACTTGTTTGGTTTCAGCGAATGGATCAATCCTACGCGGCCCTGGCCAACTCCAGATGGAGAACCGGAACGATGCACCCTGGCGCGGCTGGACCCGAATCCGGGCCAGCGGGCGGTTGGTCGACCAGGGTGACCAGATGCACGACAAGCTCGCTGCCACAATTGCCGCATTGTTCACGGGGTGAATTCGACACTGTTTTGCAGCGCCTGCAATAGATGGCCTTGTCGACTGGAATACTGACGAAGCTATGCTCAGAGCGAAACCGCCTGACCTGACACATGGATTTCCTCCTGGTGAGAGCGGCGCTGCTAGGCAACTTGCTGGCCGCCGATAGATTCGAGTTCCTCAATCAATTGCTTCAAAGCCGCAAGACTCGGAAGACAGGTGGTGGTGGCAAACTTCAGGTTGTCCATGGCGGCGATGAACCTGGCGTCCCCGGCCATCTGAGCCAAGCCATTAAGCCGCTCAAATCCCCGCGCGGCTGCCTGCATCCACTCGACGACATTCTTTTGCCGGTCGGCATTCGGGATCGTCCGGGCATCTTTACTGTGGCCCGCCCGCCGCAGGATCTCAGCGTAGATGTCCACTCCGAGCATGCTTCGGAACCCCTCAATCTCGGACGTGAGCCGATGGTCAACGGGGCCGCGCACATCAACGACAGGACCGCTGATCGGCTGCACGGTCACTCCCGGCGGCAGCGCCCACGCTGGAAGCAAAGGAACAGCGACGGGTTCGCCACGCCCGTTCAAGTTCACCCAGGTCTCACCGAAGCTATAGAGATAGCGCCCCAGCCCGAAGCAACTGCAGGCACGCTTGAATGCCTGCGCGTCCGCGGCCGTCACTGCGTTTTCCCGGTCGGCCCACTCTTCTCCGGTTCCGACATGGCTGCCCAGCCTCGTGATCTTTACGGCAGTCGCAACCAGCAGTTTGCTGGTTACGACCACTTTCCCTCTGTCCACGCGGGTCAGGGACGGCACAGTGGAAATTGTGTACTCGCGCGTCCATCCCGCCGGCGTAAAGAGTTGGTTGAGCCGGTCCGTATAAGCGCGCGGATCGGCGAAGGGAAGAACCAAACCTGAGCGCCCATCGTTCGAGGTGCGCATGACCCGCCATTTGACCTGAGCTGGATCGAATGGCACTTCGAGCTGGGCAAAGAGTTTCTCTCGCTCGGCTCCTGCGAGCTTCGCTGTTGCCGCCATACTCAACTCCTTTCGTTGACTCGCGTGATGTAGCAGCCATGTCTGAGCACAGAACATTAAGAGCGCCCCAAGCGGCGCTCTCGGCAGATGCGTGAAAGAAGCGCAACCTAATAGGGAACTTCGTCGCGCGCAATTTCCTGCTCGCTACTGAACTCTTGAGGCGCGAAGCCGTTCCCGCTGTCATCGTGTGCCGGTTCGCTGACGCCGTTCGAAGCGATGGCCGGAGATAGCAGGTTGACATCCGCCACGACCACTTCCGAGCGATACCGGCGCTGCCCTGACTCCCGATCCTCCCAGGAGCGGGTGCGGAGGGCGCCCTCGACATAGATCCGCGAGCCCTTCCTGACATAATCCCGGAGGATCTCGCCAATCCGCTGATAGCCAACCAAGTGATGCCACTCTGTGCGCTCCTGCCATTCGCCGCGGGTGTCTTTGAAGCGCTCGCTCGTGGCCAGTGACAGATTGACCAGGGTTCCGCTCGGCAGAATGTGGACCTGAGGATCCTTCCCGGCGTGGCCCATCAAGATGACTTTGTTGACGCACTTGCTCATGCTCTGCTCCTTCCCATCAGGTTGGGTTGTACATATGCTCGATTTCCGGTGAGTCGATGTTCTCTACGCCGCTTGCTTTATGCGAATCGGCCGGCCAAGCGCCGCGCGTATCTCATCCTTTGTGCAGCCGGCCCAGCACTTGTAGAAGCGTGAGTCCTTGATCTGGATTGAAAGGTTGTCACCAGTGCGATCGCGCCCCACCAGCGAGCAGGATGGGCACTTTGCCCACCAATTGCGGCCGTCTCTGCGCGTGGTGCGGACGTGTTCAAGAATCCGGAACTCGCGCTGCCCAGACGGCGATGCAATTGGAATGTACGGAGCGGCGACGACTGGCTTATACGCTTCAGGGAACCTCATGCCATGAATAAGCGCCTTGAGCCGGTCCTCAGTGAGCTTTGGCAGCCGATTGAGATAGGCAAGCTGCGCTTCTGGTCGTGGTGCGGTTGCAGGGAACCAGTACCGGAGATTCGTCTTGCGATGCACGCCAAGCGGCGCGCGGATTGCGTTGCCATACTCGCCATCTTCAAGACGATCCTGGCGTGGAAATACCTCGATGCCGTCTTTGGAGCAGCCGCATTTGATTGGAATGCCAAGCCGCAATGCCAGGTTGTAGATGTAAATTCTGCACTCGAAGGCCAGCAATGGAGCTTCGCCGAATATCCAGAGATGACCACCGCGGCGTGATTGCTCAATCGCAGCTTCGACGCCGTCCTGGTTCAACTCACGCTGCAACTCAATGAGCGACTGCATTGCTCCGTCGAAGTCGGCGTCGATGGCGATCCACTTCGAGCGTTGTGTCTCTGGATTGATCGCGAACAGATTGATGGTGAGATCCCCATTCAAGTGCATCCGCACTAC
>PLPU01000423.1:0-3036 GCA_003159975.1 Acidobacteriaceae bacterium | reverse complement strand
GGAATGGTGATCTGTCCTTTGGAGGTTAGAGTTGCGGTCGCCATGGAAGTGTCCTCAAGGTTGATTGTAGCGCGCATTCCTTACCATTTGTAAGGAATCGAATTCATGACCGGATACCGAATCGGGTCAGGCGGCCACGGGCGGCTCCGCTCACTTCCCACCGGGCCGAACCTGCAGAAAGAATCCTGTGAACCGGTACCGTGCTCGCAACTCGGCAGGCGTTGCTGTCGATTCGCCTGTCAGCGGATCGACAAACGTGACTGCTTCCAGGGTCGCACTTTCGATCGCAATGAAGTGTCCGCCTCCCATCTTCACCCCGGCAATCGATGGGGACGGAAGAGTGTCGTCGGTGAAAACGAACTCCGCATCAGCGCCCTTCCGCCGGATGGCACGGGCAAGATACCAGGCCTCCGTTCCACCCGGATACGTGTAGCTCTCAATTGCGAGTTCCCGCTCTGTGGCAGGTATACCAAGCCCCCGCAGCAGGGTCGCAGCACTTGCCGGACCACAGGTGGAACCGCTGCTCTGAAGGCAGACGTTTCCCTTGCACTTGTCCTCAAGCGCCGCCACGTTCAGCGGCTCCAGGATCGGCTTCATGAACGGAATCAGCATAATCACAGCGAACAGGGCCGGGACTGCGAGGCGCCCCATGCGCGTTTCCGCATCAACCCACCGGTAAACGGCGCCGCCCAGAAACCCTATTCCAGAAAACGTCAATTCGATCCAGGGAACGGTCCGAAGCTCGAAGTACCAGAGCGCATGGTCAAGCATGTGGCTGTAATAGAAGATGCCCAGCGCACAGGGCAGCGCCAACAAAACCCCGATCGCTAGGCTGAGGCGCGGCCACTTCGGATAGCAGTACTCTCCCGCAGCGAACCACCCGCAGGCCAGCAGGAATGTTGGGACCGTTGCGGGGATCACGTTCATGTTTTGCCTCTATGCGGCCGGTCTATTTCTCGTAGGTATAGAAGCCGCAGCCGGATTTGCGGCCTAGCCAGCCGGCGTCGACCATCCTTACCAGAAGCGGGCAGGGGCTGTACTTGGGGTTGCCGAGGCCTTCTTCGATGACGCGCATGATGTCTACGCAGACGTCGAGGCCGATGAAGTCGGCCAGGGTGAGCGGGCCCATGGGGTGGGCCATGCCGAGTTTAAAGACATCATCGACGGCTTGGGGCGTGGCGACGCCTTCCATGATGGCGTAGGCGGCTTCGTTAATCAGCGGCATGAGTACGCGGTTGGAGACGAAGCCGGGCGCGTCGTTGACGGAGATGGGTGTTTTGTCAAGCTTGAGGGTGAGGGCGTGGACGGTCGAGTAGGCCGCGTCGCCGGTAGCGAGGCCGCGCACGATTTCAACCAACGGCATGACCGGGACAGGGTTGAAGAAATGCATGCCGATGACCTGCGCGGGACGATGGGTCTGCGCGGCGAGTTTGGTGATGGAGATGGAAGATGTGTTGGTGGCGAGGACGACATTTTCGGGCAGGATTCGGTCGAGCGCATGGAAGATCTCGGCCTTGACCTCGAAGCGCTCAGACGCGGCCTCGATAGCGAAATCGGCTTCGGCCAGCCACTCGCGGTCGACTGTGGGGGCGATGCGGGACAAAACCAAATCGATCTCGGACTCGGGCAGCTTGCCTTTGGCGGCTTCGCGGGCCAGGTTTGCGGTGATCTGGCTGATGGCGCGGTCGAGGAAGCGCTGGTCAATGTCACATAGGTGCACGTGGTAGCCGGCGCGGGCGAAGACGTGGGCGATGCCGGAGCCCATGGTTCCTGCGCCAATTACACCAACTTTGCCGATCTCCGCCATGCCACGCCTCCGAAACCACCTGCGGTGGGGCCAAACGCTCGCTATTCGCTCGCACGGGCTTGGTTGGTTTCCACCCTTTCCGCAGAAAAAGCGGAGAGGACTTAGATAGGATATCCCAGGTCCGAAGATCCGGACCTGGGCACCCCGCGTTCAGAATTTGTCGATAGCATCAGTTACCGGGCGCGACGGCGGGGGTTAGGCTGAGCGTGTCAGTCAGGGTGAAATCGATGACCGAACCCGGCTCCAACGTGGCCTGCGGATGATCGACGAGCAGATGCGTGGTGACTACGCCAGCGCCCACTGCGCCGCCGGCAACTGCGCCGACCGGTCCGCCGAGGAACGCGCCGGTGATGACGCCCGCGGTGACACCGCCGCCGTACTCAATTTCATCGCGGTGGATGCGCGAGCCGGGGGTGATTGCGCCTTCGGAGCCGACACGAGTGCGCGAGCCGGGGGTGGCTGTGACCTGGGCGCGCAACTGGCAGCGGGTACCGTCGGGAAGAATGACGACCTCAGGGTGCAGGCGCATGGAGCCGTGGCCGCCGAGATGGCCAGTGGACACTTCGACCACGCGGCCGTCGATCTCAGAGCCGGCGGGAATGACTACATTGTTGCCCTGGAACACGTCAGAAGCGACCTGGCTGCGGAAAGGCTCGCCCTTTTCGCTGTCCACAGTGGAAAGGCGATCGAGCAGCTTGACGCGAATGAGAGTTCCCTCGCCGAGTTGGCCGGGACCGAGTGGGGTGGGATGAACGATGTCGCCGTCGGGATCGGAAGCGTAGGCACGCTCTGTCAGCGCCGGCTGAGCGGGAGCAGCCGATGCTGGAGATGAATTCTGAATGACGCCGTCATCGGTCCCGGCAACCGGGAAGTTGGCTGATGGATCGACCGAACTGGGCTGGGGTTGGGCTTGCTGCGGGGCCTGGGATGCAGCCGGCGCGGGAGCAGGCGCGGGCGGCGAAGCGACAAGGGGCTGGCCGGCAGGCGGCTTGGGCGGCGGCGTGGTGCTGGTTTGGATGGTCGAGTCCGGGGGGGGATTCGAGGTCCCCTGGTAGGGATTGGGTTGCTGCGCCTGGAGTGCGGCGGCGGCAACCAGCAGCGCCAACACGGGAATCGTGCGCGACATGCGATTTTCCATGGTCGGGGTCTCCAATTGGTTCGATATCTCGTGCAGGCAGAAATCTCCCTGCGTCTTCTAACCCGGAATGAGGCGGAGAGTTTCGCGAGGA
>PLPU01000506.1:0-12445 GCA_003159975.1 Acidobacteriaceae bacterium | reverse complement strand
CTCGAGACGTTCGCTGACGGTCTTCTTCATGAGATAGCCGCCGTAGAGGTAGTCGCGATAACCGGTTTGCGGAACGACTGCGTAACCGAGGCCGCCGACGAGGCTCCAGGAGCCGAATTCTTTTTCTGCCCATAGGGGAAGCTTGTACCAGACGCGGCCGACGCCGAGGCCCTTGTTGAAGTTTCCTGTCGGCATTTCAAACATGGTGAAGCTGCCGATTTGGGGACGGTGCGGGGTCTGCTTGATGAAGCCGTATTTCACGCCGAGTTCCATGTCGGTGAGGCCGAAGGCGCTGGGGCCGATTCCGCCGGGAGCGTAGACGGGGTTATTTGAAGGAATGACGGCGCCGAAGGGAAGGATGGCGTGAAGCTGGATGTTGGGGACGGCGCCCCAATTGAATTCAAAGGCGGGGCCGGTGGGGTCAAGCTCGGCGGGCGTGCCGTCGACGGTGCTGAAGATGTAGAACTCGTAGTGATGGAGATCGACTGGGGTGGGATCGTCGGTTTGAAAGGGAGGGCCGGCTTGCGCGGAGAGGCGGGCGGCGGCCAGGATGAGGAGCAGCGACAGCCTGGTCAGATGGATCGTGAACCTCATCGAGTCTCCTGGGCGGTGAGGATGATCGCGGTTTCCGTGGGGATGCCAGTCATTTGAATACGATATATCGAAATGCGATCATAGAAAAGAAAATATATCGAAATTCGATAGCAGGAAATGCATTATCTGACGAAGGGAGATATATTCATCCTGTGTTGAAGCAACAGCGGGAACTTTATTTCGGGCTGATCCGGATCCACGTGCTGGTGCACGCGGCGCACGAGCCGGTGTTTGGGCTGGGGATGATGGAGGAGCTGGCGCATCACGGTTATCGGATTGGGCCGGGGACGCTTTATCCGCTGCTGCATGGGCTGGAGCGCAGTGGGCTGTTGAAGTCGACCGTTAAGAAAGTGCGCGGGCGGAAGCGGCGGGTGTATACGATCACTGGTGCGGGAAAGAAGGCGCTGGCGAAGGCTGGGGAGAAAGTGGATGAGTTGTATGAGGAGCTGCATGAGGAGCGGCCGCGGGGGATGGGGTGTTGAGGGATTTATCGCCTGAGCACAATGATTGATGGGGTGAGCGTAGGCCGCTCAATCCAAGAACAACCGCAGGTCCTTCGACTCGCTACGCTCGCTCAGGATGACAGCAGTTGTTGTTTCGACTATTGCGATGCGCCGCTCGGCGGAAGCGGGACGTGGTCGTGGGTGGTGTCTCAGTTTGAATTAGCTGCCGCCCTTTTCCTTATCTTAGTCCAGTATTCATCGCGAACATCTTCATCAATTTCAGGGACAATGTTGGTTGCATAGAGAGCGTCAGATCCGTCCCTGCGAGGGCCAGAAATCCAGTATTCGTCGCCAGTTTCGACATCGTAGTAGTTGGCCTTAAATCCCGCTCCCTTCAGGCTCCTGAATTCTCTCCCACCGTAATAGATCGTCGCGCCGGTTTTGGAATACGTGACGCGGCCTATCCTCGCCGGTCCAGTGAGGTTCCCAGCCTTTCGCTCGATGTACATGACCCTCGTCTTGTGTCCCATAAAACTAGTTTGCCAGATTCGCGATTTCTTCGTAGCTCCAAACGTGATCTGAAATGCCTGCTTCCATTGCCGGAGTAACGCGAACTGTCTTGTGGACTCTGTTCGTGCGCGCGCTTGAATTGTCGCGGCTACTTTGCGGCGTAGGTTTTGGTTTGGGCGGTGCGGGAGTTGGTGACGGAGAAGCTGCCGTCGCGGGAGACTACTACTTTCAAGTAGGCGCCGTCGGGTCCGCCTTTGAGGTTGGCGATGAGGGGATCGGGGCTGTTGTGGGCGGCGTCGGAGTCTTCAGCGGTGTGGAGCATCCAGAGGTCTTCGAGGCCGGGNNTTGGAGTTGGAGAGGTTGAAGCCGTGGTGGTTGACGAGGTAGAGGTCGATGGCGCCGATCAAATTGTTGGGGCAGACGAGGGGGATTTCCTTGGCTTTGGTTAGGTCGCCGAGATCGAGGAAGCGGAATTTGCCGTAGGTGATTAGGACGCCGGCGGAGCGGGGATTTTCAGTGGTGTCGAGGTCCCAGTGGGGCTCGGCGGCGCACCAGGGATTGGGCGTGGGATGGACGCCGGGGACGGCTGCGATGTGTTCACCGTCGGCGGTGAGGACGATGGCGGAGAGGCCGGGGATGTTGATGGTGTCACCGGGGTGAACGATGCGGCGGGGCTTGCCTTCAATGGCTTTGAGGTAGGCGGCGTAGTCGTGGCGGGTGATGTCGGAGTCTTCGCGATTGGGACCGTGGTCGAGGAATTCGCCGATGGGGACGCGCTTGACGAGTTCGGGGACGCCGCCGACGTGGTCGACATGGAAATGGGTGATGAGGAGATGGTCGATGCGGGCGATGCCGGCGTCGCGCATGGCGGCCTGGATGCGGGTGGCGTCGCGGCCTGCATCGTCGTGCGGGCCCATCGCGCGCCAGCCGGTGTCGATGAGGAGAGACGCGCCGGAGGGAGCGACAAGGAGCGTGGACTGGCCTCCTTCGACATCGATGGCGTAGATGAGGAGATGCTTGGCTGGCGCCTGCGCGTGGGCGGTGAGGAACGGGAGCAAAGTGAGGCAGCAGACGGCCAGCAGAGGGGCGGTGAAGGTGCGGGCCAGGCGCAGGAGAAGCGGATGGCGGAGGCGGGGAGAAAGTTGGCGGGCGATTTGCATTGCGGGAACAGTGTATAGGGATCGGTGGTCCTTCGACAAAGACACGTTGCGGACGGGCGGGCTGGTGTAAACTAATCAAGACCCCTGAGCCGGCTCTTTTCTGAGCCGGCTCGATTGTGTCGGGACGTGGCTCAGCCTGGTAGAGCACTCGCTTGGGGTGCGAGGGGTCGGGAGTTCAAATCTCCCCGTCCCGACCATTAAATGAAGATTAATTTTTCACAAGACCTAAACAAGAAATCAACGGGTACTTCCTGACGCACCGGCGTCGGGCGACAACCTGCGCTGTTGACGGGATTGGAGATCTGGGTCTCGGGACAGTAGGCTCGCAGTTTCGACGATCGCGATGATCCGCGGGCATATTAGAAGATGCAAACCCCATATCACACGAGATGCAATCCAGCGTCACACACGCAACCGCAATGGGATTGCTATTCTCGGTGCAACTTCAGGACAGAAAACATGGGCGAGATACGGATGCGTTAGGTCCGGTTCCGTCATGGAGTGTCCGAAGTGTCGAAAGGAGTGAAGCTTGGATCGTCTTAACGCATTCTTCTTTGCATACCCATTCATGGCGGTATATTTCTTTTGCTGTTCCGAGGCAATTGGGGCAATGCTGATCACGGGCATGCCGCGTTCCGCGGTATGGATGGCGGCAACCGTGGCCGTGGTTGTGGCGGTGGCAATCCCTGCAAGCGGTCTTGTTTAGAGGACAAGCGAAGGAGGATAGAAGCAAGGAGCGAACGACAATCGACCTAATCCGGATCTGGATGCGCACATTGGCCGGAGCATGCGGTGTTTACGCTTGATCGGGCGTTGAGTTGTCGCGATTTTCCGTGCTGCGGAGGCCTTTGCGGTCGCGGCCCTTGTCGCTTTCGCGAAGCGTGAGGGCAAGAAACACATTCACAAAGGCCCGGTCGTAGCATTCGCGGCATCGGACGGGAAATTGAAGGACGATGAGACGGGCGAAATCAAACCCGCGCAGCCTCGACGTGCGAATTCTTGTAGACCCACAAAGCGAACACTTCATAGAAAGCGAGCTCCGAGACAAATGAGGATAGTTGTGACTCGGTGAGGAGAGAAGCGATCCGTTTCGCGTTGATGAACGCAGGAGGAAAAGCTATGGCTCAAGTTTACCACGAAGGAGCTTTGCGGTTTGGGCCCTCAGGAGAGCACCTTCACTTCATATGCTGAACTTCTTGCCTTCAGGCAAGGTGTTTTTTCTTGAGGGAAAAGACGTGCGGCGGCATGAATTCCGGTAAGTGCAGCAGTGAAAACGATTTAACGCAGCGGGGTGATGCAAGGGGCTTTTCTCAGGGGTTCAAGACTGAAAGAGCGACCCCGAGGTGTTGGAGAGCGCAGTCATGCGCGGACGTCGGCGGGTCTGATGCTGAACAGGCGAGGCAAGCAGGCCGGCAATCTCGCGCAACTCGGCGCGGGCGTGGCCAATGGCCGCGGCAACCGAATCGGGGCGCAGGATGGGATTGGCAGCGAGGAGAGGGAGCCGGGACTGGGGCTCCGGCTGGGCATCGCGCTGCGAAGATTGATGGAGAACGAGCGGTGGCTCAACAGTCTGGGGCTCAACGGGCTGGAACTCAGCGGCCTGGGGCTCGAGTTGAATGGGCGTAGAGTGGCGGCTGGCCTGGTCAAGAGCCTGGCGGGCGCCGGCGAGCGTGTATCCCTGGGCGTGGACCAAGCGCTTGATCTCAAGCGCCGTTTCGACATCGCGGCGTCGGTAAAGCCGCTGGCCGGTTCCGCTCTTGTTGGGCTTTAGTTGGGGGAATTGGGATTCCCAGAAGCGCAGGACGTAGGTTTCGACGCCGCAGATGCGGGCCACATCGCCGATCTTGAAGTACAGACGATCGGGGATGGCAGGCGTCGTTTCGAAAGTGCGCTTGCGGGCGAGTTGCATAGCCATAGGGCGTCGTGGAGCGGAGCATCAAAATGGGGATGCTGCGCTCAATCTAAGCGCAGTATAGGACACATTTTGCATTCAATGTGACGTAAAAGCTGCCGATTGTGCCTATGGTAACCGGAAAAGACAACAGGAACGGATTACCAGTACAGGATTCGATGCAGGATTCGGGGGTGAAGTTCAGACAAAGGAGCTGGCGCCGCAGGCGGCTCAGCATTATGCCGGTTCTTTGGTTGATTCGGGGCGGATGATGGGGGTGCGCGGGGAGGAGCGGTGCGGCGCGGCGCGAAGGTACTGGGGCGGCCAACTAACGGCGTCGCCGAGCGCGGCGGCGGCGTGGAGCGGCCAATAGGGATCGCGGAGCATCTCGCGGGCGAGAAGGACCAGATCGGCCTGGCCTTGCGCGACGATGGCGTTGGCCTGTGTGGGGTCAGTGATGAGGCCGACGGCGGCGGTGGGAATACCTGCCTCGCTGCGGATGCGGGCGGCAAACTCGACCTGGTAGCCGGGGCCGAGAGGAATCTGTGCGTTCGGAACCATTCCGCCGGAGGAGCAATCGACCAGATCGACGCCGTGTTCTCGGAAAAGGCGAGCGAGCTGGACGGATTCGTCGACATTCCACCCACCTTGCGCCCAGTCGGTTGCGGAGATGCGGACGAGCACCGGCAGGTGGGCTGGCCATGCGGCGCGCACGGCGTCGACGACTTGTAGGGCGAGCCGGGTGCGGTTCTCAAAGCTGCCGCCGTAGGCGTCGGCGCGCTTATTGGCGAGCGGCGAGAGGAACTGATGGAGCAGATAGCCATGGGCGGCGTGGATTTCGACAAGGTCGAACCCGGCTTTGAAGGCGCGGTGCGCGGCGAGGCGAAAGGCTTCGACGACGGCGTCGATGCCGGGCTGGTCAAGAGCCTGGGGCACGGCGTAGGCGGGGGAAAAGGCGAGCGCACTGGGAGCGACGGGCTGCCAACCGCCTTCGGAGGGTTGAAGAAGGCGTTCGCCGGTGAAGGGCGCGGACATGCTGCCTTTTCGGCCGGCGTGGGCCAACTGAATGCCGGCGCGAGCGCCCTGGGAGTGGATGAAGGCCGCGATGCGCTGGAGGTTGGGGATGTGCTCGTCTTTCCAGATGCCAAGGTCGGCGGAGGAGATGCGGCCCTCGGGAGTGACGGCGGAGGCTTCAAGGATGACCAGGCCGGCGCCCCCCTGGGCGCGAGCACCGAGATGGACGAGATGCCAGTCGGCGGCAAAGCCGTCGTGAGAAGAGTACTCACACATGGGCGAGACGCCGATGCGGTTGGGGAAAGACACGGAACGAAGTTGAAAGGGCGAGAAAAGTGGTTCGGTCATCAATTGAATGGATGATTGGGGAGACCGGAGGGTGCGTCGAAATGATTGCGCTCCACCTGCGGTGGGGCCAAAAGCTCGCTATTCGCTCGCACCGGGTTGGTTGCGGGTAACTTGCGCCAGGAAAAAAGCGCAAGGTATGTTCACTGCGTCCCTCCAGGACGCGGGTCCTTCGTTTGGTCGCTTTCCACGGGTTTCACCCGTGGCTACTTTCAGCCTGTCCCTACGGGACGGCCACCTGGGGTGGGGCAGCCGGCCACCCTGCGGTGGGGCAGACGCTTCGCTTGGGACTTATTGCTTCTTCAGGACGGCGTCGCCTTTTTCGTCGGCGAGGATGGCGCCTTCAAAATGGCGGAAGGCGGCGGCCTGGGAGGGCGGAAGTTCGACCTGGCGAACGACGTATTCGCGCTCGTAGTGAAGGACGTTGCCCTTGGTGGTGATGGAGGAGTGATAGCTGGCGAAGTCGAGGTCGATGTTTACGGGATCGGGGGTTTCATCGACGACGTAGCCGGCGGGGAGGGTGATGTCGAAGGTGTCGCGCCAGCGGCCGGTGGCGTTGAGGTCGATGGGGACGGTGCGGGGCTTGTCGTTGAAGGGGATGGCGTCAGTGCCGACGACGCGGGCGCGGAGCAGGAGGAGCGTGCCGGCCTGGTGGGCGTACTGGTGAGCGGTGATCTGGTAGTGGAATTCGAGTGGTTTGTCGAGTTCGCTGGGTTGAACGAACTTGAAGGTGTCGAGGGTGACGCCGGGAAGGGTCGCGGCGATGTGGTTTTCCCATTCCTCGCGCCGCTCCTTTTCATCGGTATATTTCAGGAATTCACGAAAGTCGCCGCCCTCGGGACCGACGTGTGAGGTATCGACCGAGCCGGTGATGGTGCCGTCGGCCTGCAGGGTGAATTTTCCGACCTGGTCAGTGCCGTTGGCGTCGGGTGGAAGCACGGGGAGGGCGATGACCTGGCTGGAGGTACTGGCGGCGAGGATTCCGTAGCTACCCTGCTCATAGGAGGGCAGGTTGCCTACGGGCGTGCGCTCGTTGGTGGGGTCGAAGATGAGGTAACGCTTGCCGTCTTTGGCTTTGACGATGGCCTTGAGACGGGGATCCTGAACGTCGGCTGGAACCTCGATGGCGGTGATCATGTGGTTGCCCATCATGGAGGGGAAGTCCGGGTCGACAATGCCGCGGTGATCGTCCACGGGCATGTAGAAAGCGTGAATGCCGGCGACCTGGAGCATGGAGATGAGCAGGGTGGTCTTGTCTTTGCAGTCCCCGTATTTGTTGCGGTAGATGTCGGCGGCGTGATTGGCCTGCATGCCGCCGATGCCGCGCGCAATGATGAAGTAGCGGATGTTTTTCTGGATGAACTCGGTGATGCGGCTGAGTTTGGCGTAGAAGTCGGGGGCTCCGGCTATGAGGCTTTGCGTTTGCGCGGTGATTTCCGGGGAGGGCGCGGGTCGATCGGCCTCAAGCGTGGTAACCCACTCACCGATGGCGCGCCACTGGTTATCCTTTCCATCGACGGCGGCATTGCCCCACTGGACGGACATGCGGGCTTCCAGGGCGGCTGTTTCAGGGCGCGAGGGGATGTCGCGGAGAATGAGCGCGGGGGTGTCTTTGAGCTCCCAGCGCCAGTGGTTGGGCGCGACCTCAACTGCCTTGACGGGCTGGAAGTCATGCCAGGACTCGGTGTGAGCGCGGCCCGCGGGCAGGTCGATTTCAAGCGCCTGGAAGATGACGGGGATGCTGCTTTGGATTCCCCACAGATTTTCCTGGGTATAGGGTGCGAGCAGCTCTTCGGATTCGCAGATCACGGTGGCGCCGACATCGATGGCAGGCGGGCGGGCGACACGAGCCTTCTCAGTGGAGAGCATGATGGGATTGTCGGTGTTGCCGCCTTCGGCGAAGTCAGTGTCCTTGGCCGGGTATATTTTTTCGTCGGCGGCGATGGTCCAGGCGCGGAAGTAGTTGATTTTCTCGTCCACGTCATAGACAACGAAGCACATTCCCTCATCGCGGCCCTGGGGCTTGAGGATGCGGACGGCTTTGCGGCGGCGCTCGACGGCGCGGCCCTGGCCGTCGATGGTTTCAACGTACTCGTCGAAGAGGATGACGGCGGCTGAGTCCTTGGCGTAGTCGGGGGTTTTGGTCCTGGATGCTTCGACGGCCCAGTCGGGCAGGGGCTTGTCTTTGTTGAACCAGTCGGCGTGCGCGGGCGCGGCGGAGAGCATGAGGGCGCTGAGCAGAAGGAGAGATGGCTTCAACGCCGTACCGGAAGAATTGCTCATGATCAGTTTCCTTTGGCGGCTGGAGCGCGCGTGAGGACAAGCTGTTGTTGATCGGCCGCAGCGATTTTCTGGTAGTAGTCGTGGAGGTCGCCGTATTCCTTGGAATCGAGGAGGGAGTAGTTGTGGGCGAAGACGCGGGATACAGTGACATCGCTGTCCTTTGCCACCGAGGAGATTTTGAGCATGGCGTGATTGGGCCAGGAGAGGGCGGTGGGCTGAGGGGCGCTTTCGACGGTAAATCCGGGCGGGAGGTGGTAGACGACCTCATCCTGCGTCATGCTCGGGTAGTGGACGTCGATGGGGATGGTGCGCTTGTCCTGGGAGACGAAGGGATGTTTGGCGCGGGATTCAAAGAAGAGGCCGGGGAGAAAGAAATGTTTGCCGGTGGCGGTGGCGATGGTGCCGGAAACCTTGACGATGGCCATCAGGTTCGATTCGTACTCGTCGAGGGCGAGGAAGTGGTCGAAGTCGACGTCTGCCCCGTCGGGCATGTCGCCGCGGATTGATTCGTTGAAGCGCTTCTTCACCTCGTCGGGATCGTTTTGGAGGGCGAGCTGACGCCAGTGGAGGGCTTCAGGGCCGGTCATGATGTAGCGGATGCTTCCTTTGACGCTGCCGTCGGGGTCAACGGTGAGATCGGCGGTGCGTTGGACAAGCGCATTTTTGTAAACGCCTTGAGGCGTAGTTCCGAGGATGGGGCCTTTATCGGAAAGGCGGAAGCCGGAGGCGAGGGAGTGTTTCCAACTCATGATTCCGAAGGGGCACATCTTCTGCCCAGGATCGAGGAAAGTCTCTTTTCCAGAGAGGTCGAGAATGGCGATGTAATCGTCCAACTGGCCGGCAGTGAGATAGAGCGGGTCGAAAAATGCTTTGCTGCGGTCGACCACTTCCATGGGCCAGACCTTGAGGCCGGCGGCGCGGCCGAGTGCGACAAAGAGGAGGGCCATATCGTCGTCGGTTCCACTTTGCTGCTTCCACACATCCTCAGCGGCTTTGACGGGCTTGAGCTTCTCGGCCTTGCGCTCGGCGTCTGATTTGGTGCGGCTGAAGCGGGTGTTATCGAGTTTCATGACGGCGGCGTAGATTTTGCGAGCCTTTTGTTCGTCGGAGTCGGACGGGGCAACGATGCCGGAAACGGCCTGCTTGAGCTGGTTGGAGGGATTGGAGAAGCGCTCGGCATTTTTCGCCCAGGATTTGGACTCGTTGTCCCAAAATTCCTTTGCGGAATGGGCATAGGTGTAGTAGAACTCGACCTTCCATTTGAGGGTGTTGAGCGGTGGCATCCAGTCGTCGTCGGGGATGGGGGGGATGTCAGTCAGGTCGACAGTGAAGTGGTTCTGGGAGTCTTTCACTACGGAATCCTGCGGAAAACCGACTGTGGCCCACATGAGATTGCTAAGAACCCGGCCCTGGCTGTCGGTGACGTACCTGGCACTGTTGAAGAGAGGAACCCAGCGGTAATGAGCCTTGTGGACGAAGAAGGGCTGCTGGATCTGCCATTGGGGGGAGTAGACCGTTTCGTCGTCATAGCTAATCTGGAGGCGGTATTCGAGGATGCTGCCCACTTCGGCGCTGGGGAGAGTGAAGACCACCTGATTCACCTGGCGGGTCGTGGTCCTTGAGTCCATCAAATCGCTGGGCTTGGTGGTAAGGGGGACGATGGTTCCGTCGGAGTGAATAGTGCGGCCCCGGATGTCGCTGACTTTGAAGGTTCCGTGCAGGTAAGGGATGTGAATGGTCGCCAGCTCCTTGCCTTTTTCCGTGAGGATCTTGATGCGTTCGTAGAAGGTCTGGTAGTGGAGCGCGTCGTCGGTGGTTTCTTCGCGGTAGAGGTAGACGGCGGCGGCGCCGGGGGCCTTGGGGTCGGCGGTCATCTTGAGTTCTTCGCTAGTGGGCTGTTGGAATTGGGCGAAGATCAGGGCCGGTGAAGCCAGCGTGAGGAGCAGGAGGGTGGAACGCATGAAGACGGAAATCCGCATGAAGTTTTCCTTTGATTGGAGGACAGGGGAAGTGTAACCCAAAACGTCAACTGAGTTGGTGTGTTTTATGATACAGGAGTTTGGGCGTGGGTAGCTATGGGCGATTAAAGCAAAGATAAAGAAGATGTTGTGAGTTACGCCGGACCGTAACTGGCGGCGGAAAAGTTAGTTGGCCATTGATTATTGAGTTAATAGCGCTGGTTTGTCATTCCGGGACGCGCTTCAAGTTTGGGGATTTTCGATCTTCAGTTGCCTTTCGCGGTGGGGGATCTGGTGAGGACCAGTTGCTGCTGATCGGCGGTGGCGATTTTGAGGTAGAAGTCGTGCAGGTTGGGGTATTCCGTTGCATCAAGGAGAATGACATTGCTGGTCATAATCCGGCGGACGCTTATGGAGCCATTCTCTGTGCTGGAGTTGATCTTGAGCGTGGCATGATCGGGCCAGGGAATCTCAGCATCCTGGGGAATGCTCTCGACGATAAATCCAGGAGGCAAATCGTAAGTGGCGTCATCTTCCTCCATCCAAGGATAGTGGAGGTCGACTGGAATTGAGCGCGCTTCCCGCGTCACAAATGGATGACTGGCGCGGGACTGGAACAAGAACGCGGGCAAGACCAGGTGCTTCCCCGTTACAGTGCCCAGATTGCCGGAGATTTTGACGATGGCGATAAGGTTGGATGGGTAATCTTCAAGGCTCAGGAAGTGATCAAAGTCAGCCTGGACGCCTTCTGGGAGAGAGTCGCGCGTGTACTCGCTGAACTGCTTCTTGACCTCATCCGCATCGTTGTTGAGCTGCAAATGCCTCCAATAGAGGGCGTTGGGGCCGTCCAGGACGAAGCGAACTATTCCATTGACGCTGCCTGCCTCGTCGATGGAAAGACGTGTGTCACGCGTTACGGTCGGGTGCGAGGACAAGAATGCGGGTGTGGTGGCGATGACAGCCGTAGAGCCCTCTGATGCGAGCTGGAAACCGGTGGCGAGAGAGTGCTTCCAGTGGAGCATGCCGTAAGGGCACATTTTCTGGCTGGGGTCGAGGTAGACTTTCTTGCCGGCAAGCTCAAGCATCACGATGTAGTCGTCGAGTTGACCGGCGGAGAGGTAGGACGAGTCGAACATGGCGCGATTGCGGTCGACGACTTTCAAGGGCGAGACCTTCAGGCCGGCGGTTCGCGCGAGGGCCGCATATAGGAGGGCGATTTCGTCGTCGTTTCCGGCCTGCTGCTTCCAGATATCTTCGGCTTTCCTGATGTCTTTGAGCTTCTCCTTCTTGCGCTCGGCCTGGGATTTTTGGCGGGTGAAGGCTGTGTTCTCAAGCTTCATGACCGCGGCATAGATTTTTTGCGCTTTGGCTTCGTCGTTGTCCTCCGGCGCGACGATGGTGGCGACGGCCTTCTTAAGCTGCCCGGTTGGTTTGGTAAATTCCAGCACAAAAGACGCCCAGCTCTTGCGAGCGTCGTCCCAGAACTCCGCAGAGTTTCTGAATTTGCTATAGGAGAACTCGACGCGCCAGCGGATGTTGTTGAGCGGGGGCATCCAGTCGTCGTCGGGTAGGGGTGGGATGTCTGTTAAATCCAACGTGACGACGCCCTTGTTGATCACGGCCCTGACGCCGCGCGCTACATGGGTGCCGACTAATAGATTGTAGAAACTCAATGGTTGGTATGAGAAATGAGCCTTCTTCACTAAGTATTCGCACTGGATCTGCCATGAGGGCAAGGGGAGGAAGCCATCTCGGTGAAACTTAACGCGATATTCAAGGATGCTGCCAACCTCGACGGCGGGCAGGGTGAAGACCAATCGATCTACCTGGAACTCGGCGGTTTTTACATCGAGAAGATCGGCGGGCTTGGCAGTGAGTGGAGTGATGGCGCCATCAGAGTGGATAGTGCGGCCTTCCAGGCTGACTAGCTTGTCATTGCCGGGCTCGAAAGCAACGCTGATGGTGGCGAGTTCCTTGCCTTTTTCCGTGAGCACTTCAATGCGGTTGTAGAGGGCACTGATTCCCGTTGAGTCATCGGAGGTTTCTTCATGGTAGAGATATATGGCAGCTGCGCCGGGAGCTTTGGCGTCGGCGGTCATCTTGAGTTCCTCGTCGGTTGGCGGCTGGAACTGGGCGAACGCCAGGGCCGGTGAAGCCAGCGCGAGGAGCGGGAGAGCGGCGCGCAGGAAGGCGGATAGGCGCATGGGTTTCACCAAAATGGAATGACAGTGGAAGTGTAACCCGAAA
>PLPU01000411.1:2913-9313 GCA_003159975.1 Acidobacteriaceae bacterium | reverse complement strand
GCATGATTTCCTCCTGGGGAAGGCGCTTCGCGCTGGGGAAGGGCGCTTCGGTCATTCGGGCGCGTTCGCCAATAGTGTACCGCTGTTTGGATGCAATGGGGTGGCAGGGAGTTTCGAGGTGGGTCGAATTTGCGTTGGATTGCGGTTGTGATCCGAGGCACTCCGGAAGACTTCTTGCACAGAGATGCTTGAGAATGCGGGGTAAGATGGTGGGCAATGGCCTTCCTGAACGATTTGAACCTGCTATCGATTGCGGCGACCGTGATCACGGTGGTGATTTGCGGGTGCGTTCTTTCCCTGGACTTTAGAGACTGGTTGGACCGGCGGAGGTTTGCCGGACAGTTTGATGGAACGAAGCAGTGCGTCTATCTCTGCTTCCTATCTCTGGCCTGCCTGGTTGGGGCGGTTGACGCCTTTTCACCGCATGCGAATGTTCCACGGAAGACGGTGAGCGGGCAATATCGGGTGGTGCACCACTCATCTGGAAGGGGCGGGTCGACCGATTTCATCTGCGTGATTGACTGCACCAGGACCGGCGGCTACACGCTTGCGCTGGATGACGATGCGCAAGCGGCTCTTTGGAAACGCCCGACAGGTGAGCGCTACGAGTTTGAATATCTGGGTGGCGCCGCCGGCAACTCGTTCACAGGTTACTCGCTGAGGGTGATCGGGATTCAGGAGGCTGAAACAGGCACTCAGCTCTACAAGGTCGATCTCGACCGGCATTGGGGACGGGTGTTTGTTTATCTTGTCGATTTTCTTTTGTTGATAGGCAGTGGCGTGCTGTGCGTGCGGCTTGAGCGCCCGGAAACGAAGCGCGGCAGGGATGACGAGAAAGATGATCCGGAACCTGAGCCGGAGGGGAGGCTCATTACCTCGATGGGTTTGTCAGCAGACGACGAGCACTCCTCCGGCCGCTAGCTCTTTGGAACGGCGCCGCAATTCCGATTACTCGGGCTCGAACGTGTTGGAGAGCACGCCGAGGCCGGGGATTGAGATTTCGACCTTGTCGCCCGCGGCGAGCGGGCCGATGCCCGCGGGGGTGCCGGTGAGCAGCAGGTCGCCGGGCTCGAGGGTGATGGCGGCAGTGATGTAGACGAGCAGCTCGGGAATGCCAAAGATGAAGTCGAGCGTGGAGCCGTGCTGGCGGAGTTCGCCGTTGACGCGGGTTTCGAGGGTGAGCCCGGTTTCGGGATGGAGTTCATCGCTGACGATGGGGCCGACGGGGCAGAAGGTATCGAAGCCTTTGGCGCGGGTCCACTGGCCGTCTGTTTTTTGCAGGTCGCGGGCGGTGACGTCGTTGGCCAGGGTGTAGCCGCGGATGACGGAGCGCCAGTCGGAATTTGGCTGGAGCTTGCTGGCGCGGCTGCCGATGACCAGCGCAAGTTCACCCTCATAGTCAACACGGGAGGACGCGGCGGGCATGCGCACGATGCCGCCGGGAGCGAGCAGCGACGAGGGCGGCTTGAAAAACAGCAGCGGCTCGGTGGGGAGTTCATTGCCCAACTCTTTGACGTGGTCGCGATAGTTGCGGCCAACGCACACGATTTTGGATGGGATGACGGGCGCGAGCAGGTGAGCGGAGCTGAGGGGAAGGGGCTCGAACGCGAGGGACGCGAAGTCGAGAGACGGGGCTGCGGACCGGGCGTGGGCCAGGTGAAAGGCCAGGTCCTCTTCGGGGGCCTGGGCAAGATCGACGATCCAGAGTTCACCGGCGCGATCCTTTACGGCTCCGTAGTGAGGTTGGTTATCAAGCAGAAAGCGGCAGTATTTCATGGGAGGATTCCTCGCTGGCTTGGCGGTCAGGGGTTGGGCACGGTCTCTTCGGTTTCGATGGAGCGGGCGCTTTCATGGCCGGCCTGATCGATGGAGCTGACGGCGTAGCGATAAGTGTGGCCGGGCAGGACGCTAGCATCGTGGAAGCCGGGCGGGACGATTGGTTGCGCCGGGGAGATGCGCTGCCATGCGGCATCGCCTTCGCGGCGGTAGACGGCATAGCCGGCCAGGTCGGTGTCGGGGACCGGTTGCCAACTCAGGTCGATGGCGGTTTCGGTTCCGGCCTCGCCGAGCGTGGCGACGGCGGCGAGTCCCGTTGGGACGGCAGGCGGAAAAACATCGAGGGTCTCGACGCGAACCGGGGCGGAAAGCGGACCGGCGAGCTCGAGCGTGTGCTCACCAACGGTGACCCGGGCGACGCGCTGGGCTCGATACTCATAGGTCTCGCCGAAGCGAATGTTCTTGTCGAGAGCGCGGTCGTTCTGGCTGGCTTGGCCGTCGGGTTCCACCAGCAGGCTCTGTTCCACCGGCTCGGGCGGGGGCGCCATGGGGCCCTGCTCGGATTTCGGCTTTGCGGCCGGTGGGGTGAGCAGCTTGCGGTGCAGGCGAACGGGAGTGAGGATTGACTCCTGAGGAGCCGGATTCCAGCGCAGTACTACGCCCGCTTTGATCACGTTCGCCGTCAGGCCGGAGACTGATGGCGGAGCTTCGCCTGCCAGCACGACTGCGGCGTTGGAAAGACCGGCCGAGCGCCCATTGCGGTTCACCAGTTCAAGAAAATAGCTGAGAGAACGCGGCGCGCCCGTGGCGAGATTTTGTGGCAGCGTTTCGGTGAAGGAGCCCGCTGCGCTGGGAGCGAGAAGAAGGTTGGCGGGCACGGGAACGCAGGACCCACTACCCTCTTTGCGGCAGATGCGGACTGGAATTGCGCCTTTAAGGAGTAGCTTGTCAGTGTTTTTTCGAGGCATCTTCCAGGTGAGCGCCACTTGATCGCCGGTGCGGATCGCGGCCAGATCGTCGACCGTGTCGGGCAGATTCAGCGAGGGCGGAAGCGGTGCGCCCGGGGTGCCGCAACCCGTGACCAGGAGCGCGAAAACGAGGGCGGCCGCAAGTTGAAACGGCATTGCGGCTGCCAGGCTGGATCGACCCCGTTTGTGCGCTGGTGTCATTGCCCTACCAGTCTACTGGAGGCGAGTGGGGGTTCGCGAAGATCATGCGTTGGTCTGGCGATAGCGCAGGGCGCTACAATGGCCGGGCCAGCCCCGTGAATCTGTTCATTGAAGGGAACCACACCGCGTGTTGATCTTTGCCGCCATCCTCGCCATCTTTGTCTATGGAATGATTGCCGCGATGCTGGGCACCATTTTGCCCGACCTGTCCGATCGCTTCCATCTCACACCCACGCAGAACGGGACGATCGCTTTCAGCCAGGCGCTCGGGTTGATGATTGCGTCGGTTGGCGTGGGCCCGCTGCTGGATACCGAGGGTGACAAGGCGGGCCTCATTCTCGGCTTGCTGTTTATTGTTATTGCGCTCTTCTGGTTGCCGCGATCGAAGGGGTTCCGGAGCATTGTGTTCCTTTTATTTCTGCTCGGGGTGGGCGGCGGCATTGTGGTCACTGGCGCCAATGCGCTGGTGAGCGGCGTAAGCGAGGCGCATCGCGCTACCGCGCTGAACCTCGTGAATCTTTTCTTCGGGCTGGGCGGATTGGCGACGCCGTTCATCTCCGCCAATGTTTTCAAAAAGAACTGGGTTCGCCTGTGCTATACGGTGGCGTCGCTTACAGTGGTTGCGCTGATGATCCAGGCTTTTGCGAAAATGCCAGCCCCGTCTGGCGGAGCGGGCTTTGTTCTGGCCGATGCAGGCTCGGTGCTTGGACGGCCCCTGCTGTTTTTGCTGGGATTTCTGCTGTTTCTCTACGTGTCCTGCGAGGTGGGCGTTTGGAATTGGCTGCCGCGGCACCTGATTGCACAAGGCATTCCGGAATCGCGCGCGCTCAATATTCTCTCGCTCGGATTTGCTCTCGGGTTGCTCGTCGGCCGCGTTGGCGTGTCTCCTATTCTCATCCACGTGCCGGCGGTGACGGTCACGCTGGCGGCTTCAGTGGCGATGGCGGTGAGCACATTCCTGATGCTGAAGACGAGCAAGCCGGGTGTTGCGGCCGCGCTGGTGTTTATTGCGGGCCTGTCGATGGCTCCTGTGTTTCCCACTACCCTGGCGATGGTTGGCAATGCCTTTCCGCGCATGAGCGGAACAGCGATCGGCTTTGTGATTACTTGCGGATGGGCTGGGCTGGCGGTGAGTTCGCGCTTGATCGGCGCGATTGCGGGCGGCGATCCTCTGCGCTTGAAGAAAGCGCTGTTGCTGATTCCCGGCGCGGCAGTTGTGATGGTGGGAGTGAATCTGGCCATCTGGTCGGCGATGCGGTAGGGACGGGCGTTTCGGATTGAACTCGGAGGCTATCGCTCGGCAGAACCCATGGCGCAATTTCGGCTTCGCTCTAATCCTTGGCTCTGATGGTGTATTCGCTCGATTCGGGGAAGGCGATGCTGAGAATCGATCGATTGGACTCATCGTCCGAATCTCCGCCCAGGTCTAACTCTTCGCCAAGACGCGGTGACGCGAATGCGCTCTCACTTTCGCCTTGCTTGGAATTCGGCACGGAACTGGAGGAGTACTGCTGGTCCCGCCTGAACTGTTTTGCAAGTGCGAGTCCCTGTTGCTGGTAATTTGATCCGATGGTCCCACCATAAACCTTACTTGGCTTCGCCGACATGTTGTAGTAGTTCAATCTCCCCACGAATTGGTCGTCTTCCAAGAGAATTGGCATTTCATTTGCGCGGACCTCCAGGACTGCCCTTGTTCCTGGAATCTCGCCGTCTCTTCCGTACCCGAATCCGGGATCAAAGAATCCAGCGTAATGGACGCGAAACTCCTGTGTAGCCAGGTCATACGGAAGCATCTCGACCGCTAGATCAGCCGGGACTCGGACACGCTGCTTCGATGCCAGAATGTAAAACTCTCCCGGATCAAGAATGTATTGCCGTTTGTCGTTCTGATAGATTGGGCTCCAAAAGTCGGCAATGTCATAATGGTCGATCCTGCTGAGGTCAATCGGCGGCGACGATCGCTTAGCCTGATAAGCGACGACGCCAGAGCCATTTCCCTCGAGATCGACCGTTATCCGAAGGCCCCGATCAATGTCGAATCTCCCGCTGCCTTCGTCGGCGTCAATCAGAAGAGCGTCCTGATCAAGCTGCTTCAATTTAGCATCACCGGCAACGACGAGTTTGCCTCGTCCAAACCGGAGCTGGTTCAGGGTCATTCCAGCCTGAACGAGGATGGGGAACGACTGAGAAATGACTTCGACGTACAACGCTCCATGGTAACCTCTCCGTACTCGCTCAAATTCGTCTCCATGCTCGGTAATCAAGCGTGTAAAGATATCGAGTCTTCCAGTCGTACTCTTTGGGTTTGCGATTCCGAAAACATCTGAGGGCAGGTTGAGGCTCTCCATGAGCGGAATTATGTAAATGACGTGAGGTTCTAGAAGTGTTGGCTCTGACAGATCCATCTTCGCGGTAAGCAATCCCTTGTCTGTGGCCTTCGTGAGGAGAGTTGTGGATCTTCCTGGTAGAAAACTGGCACGAACCCGGTAAGCTTCGCGTGAGAGACGGAGATCGATGCTCGCTGGCTGAATCTGATCTTCCTGAATCTCGCGACTCGACCGGATTATGCCTGTCTGAACGAAATTAAGGATTTCCTGCGACGGCAATATGCCTTCGCCGGTTGGCAGACGATCGGGGAACAAAGTTTGCGAAGCCAATTCTTTCTCCAGTACTTCTCAGTCCTAATTATGCAACGCAGCAGCTAGTCTTTTTGCCCTCTCACTGAATTCAGCATTGTGAAACAAAGCGACACACTCCAAACTACAAAATGCACCGGGACCTCGCGCAACCGCAGTGCCTTCCGGAATCGGCTTGCCACAGTTTGGGCAGATGGCCGCCTGACGAAATTCATTTAGACGTACTTCCTCATCAGACCCCGCCACGTTTCCTCCACCTGCGGAGATTCTGAAGAATAACAGTGATTCCGTCTGCGGGCGCTCTGAATATCCAGGTCCGTTGGTGGAATTCTCAGCCGCGTCCTCCTCTTTCATATTCCTGAATCGGTTAGGGCAACGAGATGCACTATTTTTAGGGCATAGCCTGTGCAAAAAGCAAGCACCTTCGCGTCATCTCGAGAAAAGGTCGATGGACTTTTTTGGGTTAAGAGGATTGCGCGGGGCGTGCGGCCCCAGGCTAGAGCTTACGGAGGCGTTCGCAGGCTTCGTTGAGGTCGTGGTCCTGCTTGGCAAAGCAGAATCGCAACAGATTGTCGCCTCGTCCGGGGCGGAAGAAGGCGGAGCCGGCTACCGATGCTACGCCGGTTGCGGCTAACAGCTTGCGGGCCTTTTCAGCGGCATTCTTGCCTGGGAGCCTTGTGGCGTCAGCCAAAACGTAATAGGCGCCTGCGGGCGTGGTGGGTTCGAGCCCGGCGGCGTGCAATGCGGCAAGGATGCGGGCACGTTTGTCCTGGTGAGCCGCGGCCAATTCGATGTAGAAGCTGGGTGGAAGCTGCTCGA
>PLPU01000411.1:661-2816 GCA_003159975.1 Acidobacteriaceae bacterium | reverse complement strand
TAAATCTCGTCGGTGAGGACGAAGAGGTCTTGCTCGATTGCGAGGGCGGCGATGGATTCGAGCTCGGCCTGGGTGAAGACCTTGCCGCTGGGGTTGGCGGGCGTGTTGATGACGATGGCGCGGGTGCGCGGGGTGATGGCGGCCTTGAGAGCGTCGGTGTCGAGCGCGAAATCGGGATCGGCGAGCGGGACGAGGACGGGGTTGATGCGCAGCGACTTGAGCGTGGAGACGTGGTAGCCGTAGAAGGGCTCGAAGAGCAGAACCTCGTCGCCGGGATTGATCAGCGCCATGACGGCCGCGTGAAATCCGCCGGTGGCGCCGGAGGAGACAAGGACTTCGGTCTCGGGGTCGTAGGTGAGCGCGTAGTCGCGCTGCTGCTTCGCAGAAATGGCGTTGCGCAAGCGGTCAATGCCGTCGAGGCGGGTGTAGATGTTGTAGCCGGCGTGAATGGCCGCGATGGCTTCGGCCTCGACCGGCGCGGGCACGGGGGTGTCGCAGACGCCCTGGGCCAGGTTGATGCCGCCGATGGCGTCGCAAGCGACGGACATGGCGCGGATTTCCGACTGGAAGACACCGGGAGCGAGTTGGCTCAGGGCCAGGCGCGACGGGGCGGAGGTGGTGGGCATGAGGAAGATCCTTGTTTTCCATCTTATACGGAGGGCGGAGTTGGCGGGGTTAGCGGAGTTGGCGGAGTTGGCCAACCGCGGTCGAGCCCTTCCGCATGAAGACGCGAGGAACGATCTGGAGCGTAGAATCGACTGGTCATGCATGAGCTTTCGATCGTTTCGAGCGTGGTGGAGACGGTGATGGAGTCGCTGGCTGCCTATCCGGGCGCGCGCGTGGTGGAGGTGCGGCTCAGGGTGGGCGCGCTGTCGGCGGTGATTGAAGACAGTTTGCAGTTTTGCTTTGGGATTGCCGCGGAGGGGACGCCGCTTGAGAAGGCGCGCCTGGTGGTGACGATTGTGCCGGTGGTGATGCACTGCGCGGGGTGCGATGCGGATGTCGAACTGGAGAGCGTGCAGAGCTTTCGATGTCCCAGGTGCGGCGCGCCTTGCTTTGATTTGCGGCAGGGGCGCGAGTTGGAAATTGAGTCGTTTGAGATTGAGGATGGAGACGGAATGGAAAAGGCCGGGGACGCAGAGATTGGGGTGACGGCATGACGACGCGCATTGTGGAGCTGCGGCGAGGGATTTTGAAGAAGAACGACGAGTTGGCGGCAGGGCTGCGCGAGCGGTATGCGGCCGGCGGCGTGCTGGTGCTGAACCTGGTGTCGAGTCCGGGGACGGGGAAGACTGCCTTTCTGGAGCGGACGCTGCGCGAGCTTAAAGCAAAGGGCGCGCGGGTTGCGGCGCTTGTTGGGGACCTGGAGACGGATAACGATGCGCGGCGGCTGGCGGCCAGCGGCGCTCCGGTGCGGCAGATCAATACGCATGGAATTTGCCACCTGGATGCGGAGATGATCTCGAAACACCTGGCTGGTTGGGAGGGTGTGGAACTGGGTGGGCTCGATTACCTGTTCATTGAGAATGTCGGGAACCTGGTTTGTCCGTCGAGCTACGACCTGGGGGAAAGGATTCGCGTGGCGCTGCTGTCGGTGACTGAGGGTGAGGACAAGCCGTTGAAGTATCCAACGCTGTTCAATTCGGCGGACGCTGCGGTGATTACCAAGATGGATATCGCGGAGCCGTGCGGATTCGATCGCGAATTGGCGCTTAGAAACATCAACGAGATTCGGCCGGGGATACGGATCTTTGAGACTTCATCGAAGACGGGTGCGGGGATGGGGGAGTGGCTGGCTTACCTCAAGGAAGAGCGCAGGACACGGAAATTCGAGTAGGAGCGACAAGAAACGATGGCAACTGAGAAGTTGAGGGCGGAGACGGGGAAAGCAGACGTGGCGGCTTACCTGGCGCGCGTGCCTGAGCCGGCGAGGGCAACGCTTGAGAAGATGCGGGCGATGATCCGGGCCGCTGCGCCAAAGGAGGCGACGGAGGCGCTCAGCTACAAAATCCCATCGTTCCAGTACAAGGGCGCGCTGGTCTGGTATGCGGCATTCAAGAAGCATTGCAGCTTTTTCCCGATGGACCACTCGCTGGCGGACGAGTTCGCGGAAGAGCTGAAGAGCTGCAAGGTGCTGAAGGGGACGATTCAGTTT
>PLPU01000411.1:0-650 GCA_003159975.1 Acidobacteriaceae bacterium | reverse complement strand
CCGGGAAAAGTGGAAGCGATTACCACCGATGGGCTGATTCGGGTGGGACGGGTGAACTTCGGCGGGGTGATCAAGAACGTTTGCCTGGACTACGTGCCGGAGGTCGAGGTGGGCGACTACACCATCGTCCACGTGGGTTTTGCGCTGTCAAAGATCGATGAGGAGACGGCGGAACAGACGCTCAGGGATTTCCGGGAGATGGGCATCCTGGAGCAGGAACTGGAGAGCGGGGACGAGGCGTTTGCACGGGCTGCGGAGGCGCCGCAGATGGCTTGCCCGGATGGGAGCTGTTTGGTGGAATCCGCCAAGAACGACGGTTGAGATTTGTGGTCTCCCACCCTTGCGCTAAAAACAAGCGCGAGGATGGGGCACCCAGCATTTGTGCGTTGGAAAGAGCCAAAGGCAAGACGGTTGAGATTTGTGGTCTCCCACCCTTGCGCTAAAAACAAGCGCAAGGATGGGGCACCCGGCGTGTTCTGATGGGGGCGTTTCAAACCGATGAAGTACCTGACCGAGTTTCGGAATGGCGAGATCGCGCAGAGGATGGCGCGGGAGATTCACTCGATCACCACGCGGCCATGGAAGATTATGGAGGTGTGCGGGGGGCAGACGCACTCCATCATCAAGAACGGTATCGACCAGATGCTGCC
>PLPU01000598.1:0-7295 GCA_003159975.1 Acidobacteriaceae bacterium | reverse complement strand
CCCATTTACCGCCAAACCCTCGACCTCCGCGCCAAAGCGGCCGCCAGCACTCTTAGCCCCGCTGCCAAAGCGAACCTCCTCTTCGAACTCGACCTCAAAATCGACCAGTTCCAAACCGCTCTCAAAACCCTCCTCGGCCTCGACCTGGTGGCATTCACCACCCACACCACCAAGCTCGAGCCCGAAAGCTTCCGCGGCGGTGGCCCCGACGAAACCCCGCGCTCAGTATCCCCCGGCGAAGAAATCAACGTCCGCGTCCACACCGCGCACGCCGCCCCCAAAGCCCATCTCGAAAAAACCTGGCTTGCAAGCAGCACTGGCAGCCCCTGGCAGCAAGGCGAAGCCGTCAGCACCTTGCAGACCGACACCTCCGCCGACTCCCTCTACAAGCTCAAAGTCCCCGCCGACGCCCAGCCGACCGAACCCTACTTCACCCGCCCCAACACCGAGCAGCCCTTCTACGACCTCACCAACCCAGCCTACCGCGGCCGGTCCTTCGCCCCCTGGCCCCTCGCCGCCTTGGCCGAGTTTACCTACGACGGCCTCCCCATCCGTGTCGGCAAGGTGGTTCAGACCATGCAGCGCGAGCTCGGCCCCGGCGGCATCTACGAACCACTGGTCGTCACCCCCGCCATCGGCGTCAGCATCGACCCCGAAGCCCGCATCCTTCCCCTTGACGGCTCGGCCCTCCCCGTCCGCGTCACCGTCCACGCGCAGGCCGCCGCCGAAGGCACAGTGTCCCTCACCCTCCCCGTCGGCTGGACGGTCCAACCCGCCTCCGCGCCCTTCCGCCTCTCCGCCGCAGGCAACACCGAACCCATCCTCTTCTCCGTCACCCCCGCCGCGGCGTCCGCATCGCCCGCCCAGTCCACTCCCTACGCCATCAAGGCAGTCGCTAGCACCGGCGACTCGACTGCAATCTGCAATCTGGCCTCTGTCACCTGCTATTCCTCCGGCTGGCAATCCGTAGGCTATCCCGGCCTGCGCCCCTATAACCTCTACAAGCCCGCGCAGCTCCTCACCCGCAAGGTGGACGTAAAGCTCGCTCCAGGTCTGCGTATCGGCTACATCATGGGCACCGGCGACCTGGTCCCAGACGCCATTGAAGCCCTCGGCGTAATGCCCCACTTACTCACCCCAGCCGAACTAACCTCTTCCGATCTCTCTGCCTGGAATTTGCTGGTGATCGGAATCCGCGCCTATTCTTCGCGTCCTGAACTCGCCACCGCCCAGCCCCGGCTCGATGCCTTTGTCCGCAACGGTGGCACGCTCATCGTCCAGTACCAGACCGGCAACTTCCCCGCCCCGCTGCCGCTCTCAATGGGCCGCGCGGAACGCGTCGTCGACGAAGCCGCCCCCGTCAAACTCCTCGAACCCGCCAACCCATTGCTCACCACGCCCAACGCCATCACCACAGCCGACTTCGACGGCTGGGTCGAGGAGCGCGGCCACTCATTCCTCGACTCGTGGGACAAGGGCTACACCGCTCTCACTGAAACCGCCGACCCCGGACAGGACCCGCAACGCGGCGGCCTCGTCGTCGCCCATCCCGGCAAGGGAACCTATATCTATGTCTCCTACGCCCTCTATCGCCAGCTCCCCGAACTGGTCCCCGGCGCCTACCGCATCCTCGCCAACCTCCTGAGCGCCGGCAAATAAAAAGGCCCGGCATTGAAGCCGGGCCTTCGGTCAATTCTTTTACGTTCGCGCTGAACTTGACTAAAACACTAGCCGCGCCGTCCCCACAAACTCGTGGTTATACGTGTGTAGCTTGCTCGTCGCAATCTGCATCCCCGCGCCAAATGCCAGCCCCGGCCGCGCCTTCGGATCCGAAGGGCGGAACGCGCACTTGCCGATAATCATCCCCGGCGTAATGAACTCCTGCGTCTTGCCGTCGTTCGGCCCGCCCTTGAAAAACGTGGCGTTGCTCTCAATCTCCGGCCAGAACAACTTCGCCACCCGGTATTGCGCCACCGTATTCCACAAAATCGGTCGCCCCGAAGTCGTGGTCGCCGGCGTGCCCGTCGGCAACGTTGCGCCCAGCGTCGTCTGCACGTCGAAGTTCCCAAACCCCTTGCCGCCGCCCACGTTTGGCTGCACGCTGCCGTTCGTCGAGCCGTTCTTGAAGCTGCCGCTCGGCACCGTCGTCAACGCCCACGCGCTCAACGTATAGCTCCCATGCTGCTGATTCCCGCTCAGAAACCGGTACTTCACCAGAAACGAAAAGTCGCCCCAGCCATCCTTGGCCGTGGTGTTGTGTTCGATATACGGCGGCAAATTCACCACCAGTTCGGTGTTGGCCCACGGAACCAGGTTCACACCCTTGCTGTTGTCAAAGTTCCATGTATCCGTTCGCGCCGGCGCAATCTGACGCGTAAAGTCCGTGCGCGCCACCTGGATCAGACCGGTATACGTCGTTACCAGCGGAACTGCCCACGGTGGTTGTTTCGACTGCGTCGCCGACGTCCGCGCCAGCCATTTGTTGAAGAAGCCGTTTGAAGATTCATTCGCCGATGCGCCTTGCGCGTACACACTGGCCACAGAAGACAGAACAAGCAGGGAAGCTGAAAGTCTTTTCATGATTGCCAATGAGCATCGGGGCCCACACGCCACACCGGCAACCACCTAAAAGGCTACCTTTCTCTCCACCCATCGGACGATGCGGAATCGTGAATGCCGCGGTGATCCACGGCCTTGATCCCTGCAAACAGGCGGGAACCCCTGACTCGTCTGTGGGACGTCGATCGAGATCCTCAGCCTGGGGAAACTCTTCTATGGGACTTCGCGCAAACCACCCCATTCAACGGCCCCAGCGGCCGGGATCGGAGCCGGAAACAACCGAGTTGATTTCGCCGAGTTCGATGGTAAAATCACCAGAAGCGGATTGAGCTTTATGGCGGGCGGCTCCATTAAAAATGTGTGAATTCGTCAAATATTCATCGAACTCTGCGAGGCTGGTTAACGGAACTGGCCCGGGAGTGCTTTGCCTGTCCAAAGAATCTCCGGGCCACCGATGTTGCTCCCGAGTCTCGAACTGAAAGCTGACGGTCTTTGTCATCTGCAAGGTTTTGTGGATACAGGACTACTGAGCGTTCGCGATGAAGGTGTGCGCACTCACGATCGAAACTGATCCAAAAAAAAGAGAGGCCCAATGATTCTCAAGCTCAAAACTGTTGCCGCTGCAATTCTGGTAGCAGGTCTCGTTGTCTCAGCCGCGTACGCCAGCGACGATGCACCGCCGCCGGCTAAGAAACACGCAACAACCAGGAAGGCCGCCAGGCCCAAAACGCCACCGCCGCCCACGGTCGAAGAACAGATTCAGGCCCTGCGCCAGGAATTGCAAGGCCAGATTGACTCGCTCAAGACCAACCTCGCCGACAAGGATGCACAGCTGAAGCAGGCCCAGCAAGCCGCCGCCGATGCGCAGGCTGCCGCGGACAAGGCTCAAGCCGCCGCTTCCTCTCAGCAGCAGGCCGTCAGCGACAACGCAGCCGCCGTCACCACGCTGCAATCCACCGTCACCGACCTCAAGGGCAATCAGGTTTCGCTGGCCACCACCGTCTCCGACGAGACCGCCAAAATCAAGAAGGAAATCGCAAGTCCCGCTACCCTCCACTACAAGGGCATCACCATCACACCCGGCGGCTTCACCGCGGGTGAAACAATTTACCGCACCAAGGCCACCGGCGGCGACATTCCCACCGCCTTCAACGCGCTTCCCTACGAGAGCGCCGACGCCTACCGGCTCAGCGAGTTCTACGGCAGCGCCCGCCAGTCCCGCGTCTCCCTCATGGCCGAAGGCAAAACCAGTTGGGGCACCCTGCGCGGCTACTATGAGGCTGACTGGTTGGGCACCGGCATCACCTCCAACAACAACCAGTCCAACAGCTACGTTCTCCGCCAGCGCGTCGTATGGGGACAGGCTGAAACCAACAGCCACTGGGCCTTCACCGGAGGCCAGCTCTGGTCGTTGGCTACTGAAGACAAGAAGGGCATCTCCAACTTCTCCGGCGACATCCTGACGCCGCAGACCATAGACCCGAACTACGTTACGGGCTTCGTCTGGACCCGCCAGTATGGCTTCCGCATCACCAAGACCTTCGAGCACGCTGCCTTTGGCATCGCCGCTGAGAATCCGCAGCTCCTCTACACCGCCTCGCTGGCCGGCAACGAGCCCTACGCCGTCCTCGGCAGCGCCGGAACCAACGGCGGCAACTACAACGCCGCCGTCAGCACCTGCTCGCCTTCAACCACCATCGTCAACTACACCAACCAGAAGGAAACCGATTCGGCCGGCAACACCATCGACGTTGCGGTTCCGGTATACAAGACCGTGAACGGATGCTCCGACATTGCCACGATCTCCTTCAACCAGGCCCCCGACATCATCGCCAAAGCCGCCTTTGATCCCGGATGGGGCCACTACGAAATCTTCGGCATCGGCGGCTTCGCTCACGAAACCGTCTACCCCGGCGAGACCACCAACAGCAACCTCTACGGCGGCCTCAAAGACATCGCCACCGGCGCCGCGGTTGCGCCTGCGCTCACCACAGCCGGTTACCTCAACAACAGCATCAAGGTTGGCGGACTCGGCGGCAGCTTGCGCGTTCCTGTCATTCCCAACATCCTCACCTTCGGCGCCAAGGGCCTCTTCGGACCCGGCGTAGGACGCTACGGCGACTCCACCCTGGCCGACGTTACAGCTGACTCCTCAGGATACCTCCGCGGCATCCACAACGTTTCCGGCCTCTTCACAGTTGAAGCCACTCCCACTCCACGCCTCAGCCTCTACCTCAACTATGGCGGCGACTACGCCGGACGCGCCGACTACGGCGTTGCTGGCGCCACCACCTCGCTCGGCGCGCCCAGCGCGGACTTCTGCCCCACCACTGCCGGCGCCTTCCCCTGCACCACCACCCCAACCGCTGCGCAAGTCCTCGCCGGCGGCTCCTGGGGCGGACACTGGGGCGCACCCGGCAACTCCGCTGTCGGTTACGGCTCCAGGCTCCTCTCCAACTCCGCCTGCCTTACCACCGCAGCCCCCGGCTATAACGGCGGCGGTTCTACCGGCTACATCCCCGGCGGCTCCTGCGGCGCACAGTCCCGCGACGTGCAGGAAGTCACCGGTGGCTGGTGGTATGACATTTACAAGGGTGAGCACGGCCGCTTCCGCCAGGGCTTCCAGTATGGCTACGCGGTTCGTGAAGGTTGGTCAGGCGCTTCCGGCATCGGCGCCAAGGGCATCGACAACATGTTCTGGACCTCCCTCCGTTACTACCTCCCCTAAGCCGCGAAGCAATTGCTTCCAACAACAAGAGGGCAGCCCCCAACCAGGGCTGCCCTTTTCATTTCTCCCCGCGTGATCCCCATCCCGGAATGCTGGAGCGAAAATAGTCGTTCATGATCCTTCGGCTCACAAACACGCATGACAGGAGCGCGGGTCTCCAGACCGGGGTCCCCGCGGAAAGGCGGGTACCCTCTGGGTGGTCCGTGGGGTGGGAGACCCGCTGTACCGCGGACGTCCACGTCAGCATTTTCGAAGGAGCCCCGGGTGAAGCGAGGCGAAACCCGGGGAAAGCACCCAAGCGAAAGTCCCGCGTCCTGGAAGGGACGCGGTGAACGTACCTTGCGCGTTTGTCCTGTCGCCAGGCCCGCAACCAACCCGGTGCGAGTCTCCCGCGAGCGTCCGCCCCACCGCAGGTGGTTTGCCGATTATTTCGATGCGAAGGCGCACAATCATTCCATGCACATCACCAGCCGCGTCCCAACCGCCCGCGCCTCCCGGGTTCAATCTGTCAGGGATGTGGCAGGTCCGTACCCGAGCCTACCCCCCATAAAAACAGCGTTTTTCGGCAGTGAAACTGTGAAGCCTCCTCTAAATCAATAAGAATCAGTCTCATACGAGATCAAATCTCGCAGGAACACAGAATCGCGGAAACCGTGAAACTGGGGCCTCAAAAACAGCAAGGGCGCCCGCTCGGGCACCCTTGTCACTCCTGACCGATCCAAACGTCAATACGGAGCAACCTGCAAGTCTTCCATTTTGAAGCTCTTGCGGAACTCCTCCATCTGCTTCTTCAGTTTCTCCATCTGTTTCGGATCGACCTTGAAGTCCTCAATCTTCATATTCTTGCCCAGCTCGCCCATCTGCTTCTTCAGCTCATCCAACTGCTTCTGATCCACCGTAAAATCTTCAATCTTGATCTTGTCCCGCAGCGCCTCAGCCTGCTTGCGCAGCATCTCAGCCGCCGCCAGCGCATCGCCCTCCAGCTCCGGGTCAATCTCCGCCATCAGCGGGCATTCGCCGGAGCCAAAGACGTCCTCCATCTCCAGCAACCCCGTCTTGCGCTTCGAATCCACCTGCATCGTCAGCGTCTGCTGCTTCCTGTCCCGCAAAATCGTCACCTGAACCGGCTTGCCCGTATTGGCGTGCAGCGCCCGCTCCCAGTCCGCCGAGGTGGAAATGGATTCTGTTCCCACCTTCAAAATCACGTCGAACGCCTTCAGGCCCGCCGCCGCAGCCTCGCTCTTCCGCGCCACCTGCTTCACCATCAGCCCGTTCGGCACGCCCAGGTACTCGGCCATCTGCCCGGTCAGCGGCTCCACCAGCGCGCCCACATTCAGCGTGCTCCCAAACAGCGGCATCTTGAACACGCTCGGCGCCGACGCATCGCCCGTCCCCGTCAGCATCCCCAGCGTCGACGGCGACGCATCGTCTCCGCTGTGGCCAATCTTCTTCCAGATATCGTGCCCCAGCACGCGGTGGTCAACCAACTCCACAGCCATCGTCTGCACATTGCCGTCCCGGTTGATCTCGATGCTCACCTTGTGCCCCGGTGGAATCTCCCTGAGCATCCGCTTCAGTTGCTCCGCCCCCTCCACGTTCTGCCCGTTCAGCTGGATCACCACGTCGTTGACCCGTATGCCGGCCTGTCCCGCGGGCGCGTCGTGGTCGATGAGCGTGATAACCGCCCCACGAACCTCCTTCAGCTTCAGCGCCTGCGCCTTCTCCTGGTCCACATCCACAAAATCCACCCCCAGGTACCCCTGCGAGCTGGATGAATGTAGAAGCATCGGATTGGGTTCCTGCATGATTTCCACCATCCCAGCCATCTGCGCCAAGGCGCCCGGCGGCGTCATCGCCAGCCAGACTCCCACCCCCATCGTCGCGACAATCCCAACACTGCGATACGGCCTCAAAAGGTGCTTCATGGTTTCTTCTCCCGCGGTTCCTTGTTTTCAAGTCCGGCTTTCCAGCCCGCGCTCTCTTGACTAAGACGGCGCGGTTACTGGAT
>PLPU01000240.1:6297-10498 GCA_003159975.1 Acidobacteriaceae bacterium | reverse complement strand
GCGGTGTACTTTCGGCGTGTGCTGCCTGCGATCGGCAGGCTCATTTGCGGTAAAGAGGGACCTTACAAGTATTTGCCTACTTCGGTTGGGAATTTTCCGCCTCCGTCGGAGATGCTGGAGATGATGCGCGGTGTTGGCTATAAGGACCGCGCGTGGCAGCCATATACGTTTGGGATTGCGGGCCTGTATACCGGGGCACGGACCTGACGCAAGCAAATGCGATAGCCTAGGAGCGCGATGAGTTCCGCCGTCTCCAGTCCGCCAGTCGAGGGTATTGCCGCGCTTTCCGCTGCGAAGCGGCGCGTGGCGCTGCACTCCATGGTGGCAGCAGCGGCGATGACCGTGCTGAAGCTGGCAGCAGGGCTGCTGAGCGGATCGCTGGGCGTATTGTCAGACGCGGCCCACTCGGCGCTGGACCTGGTGGGCGTGACGCTGACCTTCTTCTCAATACGAGTGAGCGACAAGCCGGCCGACGAAGATCACACCTACGGCCACGGCAAATTTGAGAACCTGTCCGCGTTTGGCGAAGCGGGGCTGATGGCCGTTTCGTGCGCCTGGATCATCTGGGAAGCGATGCTGCGGATCTTCCAGCACACGGTGGAACTGCGCCACTCGGTGTGGCCGGTGCTGGTGCTGCTGGCATCGATTGCAGTGGATTTTTGGCGGTCGCGGCGGCTGCGTGCCGTGGCTATACGCACGGGCTCGCCGGCTCTGGCGACAGCCGCATTTCATTTCGCCAGCGACATCTGGTCGACGCTGGCAGTCTTGTGCGGGTTGGGCGCCAGTTGGGTGGGAATGCGCTTCGGCATTGGCTGGCTGCGCTATGCGGACCCGTTTGCGGCGGTGGTGGTTTCGCTGATGATTTTGCGCATGACGCTGCACCTGGGCCGCGAAACGGTGGCGGTGCTGACGGACGAAGTTCCGGCGGAGACGCGGCAGCGGCTGGTGCGCGAGGTGGAGCAGGTGGAAGGTGTGCTGGCGGTGGAGCAGGCGCGGGTGCGGCGCGCGGGCGCAAGCTACTTTGCCGACCTCACACTGGCGCTGCCGCGGCGCTTCACGTTTGAACACACTGGCGAGTTGGTGCGGGATGCCACTGAAGCGGCACACCGCGCGCTGCCTAAAGCCGATGTAGTGATTCACACGGTGCCCCGCGAAGAACGGACGGAGAGCATCTTCGACCGGGTGCGTGCCGTGGCCGCGCGCAACAACGTGAACGTACACGAGTTGAGCGTGCAATCGCACCATGGGCGGCTGCGCGTGGAACTGCATGTGGAGCTGGACGAGAAGATGCCGCTCAAAGTGGCGCATGGGTTTGTGACTGCGATGGAAGCCGAGATTCTGCGCGAGGCGCCGGAGATCGATTCAGTGTTGACGCATATTGAAAGCGAGCCGGCCACCATCGAACAGCCGGAGGAGACCGTTGTCGAAGACCGCAGAATTGAAGTGGCGCTGCGGGCCGCTGCGCAGTTTTTTCCCGAGATTGTGGATGTACATGAAACGCTGGTGGGTAGAGCGGGCGAGCATATTTCAGTTTCATGCCATTGCACGCTGCCGGACGACTTGACGATGCAGCGGGTACACGAAGTAATCACCGGGCTTGAGGACCGCTTCAAGCTGGAGTGCCCGGAGGTGTATCGGGTCACGATTCATCCCGAGCCGGTGACGGATAATCTACGGTGAGACGCGAGAAAGTCAGAAAGGGANNATCTTCTTCGACGCGGAGCCGAAACACGAACAGGGGCCGAGTCCGATGGAAGCGGTGCTGATGGCGCTGTGCGCATGCACCAGCGTTGACGTGGTGTCGATCCTGGAGAAGAAGCGGCAGCCGGTGGTGGGCCTGAAAGTGTCGGCGGCGGCAACACAGGCCGAGACGGCGCCGCGCGTTTTTACGCACATCAAACTGACCTACGAGGTGACCGGGCGCTTGAGCCGCAAGGCCGTGGAAGACGCGGTATCGCTGTCGAAGAACAAATACTGCTCGGTATCGAAGATGCTGGAGAAGGCCGCGGAGATCGATTACGAGATTGTATTCGCGGACGGGGAACCCGAGGCATGAACAGCAGCACGGTGAAGAACTTCTTCCAGGTGGCGTCGCTGCTGATGCTGCTGGTGGCAGTCGCGCTGCTGGCGGCCATCACCACCATGCACTTTGCCATTCACGGAGCGGAAGTGCAGGTGCCCGAGTTGAAGGGCATGACGGTGGCCGATGCGCGCAACCAGTCGGCGGGGTTGGGACTGAACCTGGATGTGGACAATCGCTACTATTCGGGCGACGTGGCCGCGGGACATATTCTGACGCAGTCGCCGGCGGCAGGCACGGTGGTACGTCGCGCGTGGCGCGTGCGCGTGGCGGAGAGCCTGGGGCCGCAAAAAGTGGAAGTGCCGGACACGGTGGGCCGGGAGGAACGCGTGGCGGCGCTGGAATTGCGGCGCGTAGGGCTTGAAGTTGGCGCAACTGCGCGCCTGCCCTTTGGACGGGCCGCGGAAGGAACGGTACTGGCGCAGGATCCGCCGGCACATGCTCAAGGCATTGCGCGGCCCAGCATCAACCTGCTGGTGGCCGCGCCCGACGATGAAGCACCCGACGGCTATGTGATGCCCGACCTGACCGGACTGCCGGTAGTGAGCGCGCAGGCTCAGTTGGCGAAGGTAGGCATCGAGTCCGCGCCGCCCACGTTTGTCGATGTACCGATTGGTCCGATGACCAGCGGAGACGGCCCGCTCAGGCAACCGATAAAGCCGGGGGCGGTGGTGGCGCAACAACCACCAGCCGGATCGCGCGTGGACCAAAGCACGAAAGTAAAGCTGACGGTGGCGAAATAGCTGAACAGGGGTCAGGGATCAGGGGTCAGGAAAGCTGCGAGTCAGCTTGACTGTGTGACGCATCCAATTAGAGTCGCATGACTGAAAACAAACGACTGCACAATACATCTGAAGGGCCGGTGTCCGGACCGAGCGACTTCTCGCACGCGTGGCGGGCACTGCGGCACCGGAACTTTCGTCTCTTCTTTGGCGGGCAGAGCATCTCGCTCATCGGCACATGGATGACGCGCATTGCCATCTCCTGGCTGGTGTACCGCCTCACCAAATCGGCGCTGCTATTGGGTCTCGTCGGATTTGCGGGACAGATTCCAACATTTCTGCTCGCTCCCCTGGCCGGCGTCATTGTGGACCGCATGGACAGGCGGGCGCTGCTGGTTTGGACGCAGAGCCTGGCGATGGTGCAGTCGCTGGCGCTGGCATGGCTTACACTGACCCACCGCATCAACATCTACGAAATTCTGGCACTGAGCGTGATGCAGGGCTTCATCAATGCATTCGACATGCCGGGCCGGCAATCGTTCATGGTGAAGATGGTGGAGGACAAGGCCGACCTGTCGAATGCCATCGCCATCAACTCGTCCATGGTGAATTCGGCGCGGCTGATCGGTCCCACGCTGGCGGGCATGCTGATTGCCGTGAGCAGCGAGGGCTGGTGTTTTCTCGTCGATGGCGTCAGCTACATCGCGGTGATTGCATCTCTGTTGATGATGCGGCTGCCTCGGGCAATGATGGAGCGCGCGACAACCACGATGGTTGCGCAATTGCGAGAAGGCTGGACCTATGTGGCGAATTCAGCGCCCATCCGCACCATTCTTCTACTGTTTGCGCTGCTGAGCCTGATGGGTTGGCCGTTCATGGTACTGATGCCCATCTTTGCCGCGCAGGTGCTGCATGGCGGCCCGCACACGCTCGGCTTCCTGATGGGCGCCGTGGGCGTGGGATCGCTGGTCTCCGCGCTGGCCCTGGTGCTGCGGAAGTCGGTTCGCGGACTGACAAAAATGATCCCGATTGCGTCGGTGGCGTTCGGCGTGGGGTTAATCTGCTTTGGGTTTTCGAGCGTGCTTTGGCTCTCCATGCTGATGATGCTTGTCACGGGATTCGGCATGATGCAGGGAATGGTGGTAAGCAACACCATTTTGCAGACGCTGGTGGACGAGAATGTGCGAGGGCGGGTGATGAGCTACTACACCATGGCGTTTGTGGGCATGGCGCCTTTCGGCAGCCTGCTGGCCGGCGGCCTTGCACATGCCATCGGCGCGCAGCGCACGGTGATGGTAAGCGGCGTTGCGTGCATCCTCGGCGCGCTGTGGTTCTGGACGCGGTTGAAAGGAATCCGCAAGGAAATGCGGCCTGTGTATGAGCGGCTCGGGATTGTGCC
>PLPU01000240.1:845-6258 GCA_003159975.1 Acidobacteriaceae bacterium | reverse complement strand
GATGGCGGAGGAGCGGGGGCTGGCTGTTGTGATCGACGTGCGGCAATTTGGGCAGCCGCTTTTTTATACAGCGATGGAAGGCACAGTTCCGGACAATGTGGAGTGGGTGCGGCGCAAGGGCAATGTGGTGGCGCGGTTTCATCGCAGTTCTTACGCGATTGGGCTGAAGTTGAAGGCGAAGAATGAGACGCTCACCGAACAGCAGGGCCTGCCGCTGGCCGACTATGCCACGCATGGCGGATCGTTTCCGCTAACGGTTGTGGGCGCTGGGTTGGTCGGCAGCGTGACAGTCTCTGGCCTGCCGCAGCGCGCCGATCATGAGCTGGTGGTGGAGGCGCTGTGCGGCTTGCTTGGACGCGACTATGCAGAGTTGCGACTGGCGGCGGAGTAGAAGACCGCGTAGATCGTTAGGACTGCTTCTCAATCAGCGCAATAAAGAACCCGTCGGTGTGGAAGGCTCCGGGGAGCAGACGCAGAGTGCCTTCAGGTGTGAGGCATTGGCGGAGGCGTTCCGTTCCTGATGGAGTGAGGATCGCTTTACAGAGCAGAATGTCGATACAAGACGCGAGCGAAATCAGTCGGGCATTGGGGGTTTCTGCGAGCACCGCGGCGACGACCTGCTCGTTCTCTTCAGGCTCAAGCGAGCAGGTTGAATAAACCACGTGGCCACCGGGACGAACGGCGCGCAGGGCAGCGCGAAGGATGGCGTGCTGGCGTTCGGCCTGGCGCGGCAGATCCTCAGGTCGCAGCCGGTGGCGGATTTCGGGGTTGCGGCCCAGCGTGCCGGTTCCGCTGCACGGCACGTCGGCCAGCGCGAGGTCGAAGACTGATTCCTCCTGGAGCGCCGTCGCGTCGGCGAGGCGGCACTCAATGCGATCGGCGTGAGGGGCCAGGCGAATTCGCAACTGGTCGAGTCGCGGCGCGCTGGACTCGCAGGCGACGATGGTTGCTGCAGGATTGCGTTCGGCCAGGATGAGCGTCTTGCCCCCGGGAGCTGCGCATGCATCGAGGATTTTTCCGTCGCGGCGGTTGAGATTCGCGGCTGCGATTTCTGCAACAAGCTGCGAACCCTCGTCCTGAAGACGGATCCGTCCCTCGCGAAAAGCTGCAGTGTCCGTCACGTCGCCTGAGACCACTGTGCGTGAGGCGGCGAGCAGGTCGCCGGGCTCCGAAGTTATGGCAGCTTGCGCGAGTTCGGATTCGACGGCGTGATTCTCCAAGCGAATCGTCAGAACCGGCTGATTCTGGCCGTGGTGGCAGATTGAGCGGGCTGATTCAATGCCGTAGAGGGTTGCCCAGCGTTCGACCATCCAGACGGGATGAGCCTGCGCAAGTCCCAGTTCCGCTACGGAATCCTCCGGAAAACTTTGTTGCGGCGCACCTGCCAGCTTGCGCAGAACGGCGTTGACCATTCCGGAGGCGAAGCGATGGCCTGCTTGCTTGGCCAGTTCTACGCTCTCGTCGATCGCTGCGCGGGCGGGAATGCGATCCAGATGGAGCAGTTGAAACGCGCCGAGACGAAGCGCGATCCGAATTTCAGTGTCAAGTTTGGCATTGGGGTGTTTGAGCAGGGCCTGCAGTTGGTGGTCGAGGCGAATTTGCCAGCGGAGCACGCCAAGAACAAGCGTTGTCGCCAGATTGCGATCGGGCGGCGAAAGAGCGCTGACGGCTTTGCCGCGTAGCAAATCGTCAGAGTGGGAGTGACCGCGTTCAACTGCGATGAGCACGTCGAATGCCGCTTTGCGTGCGGCGGATATCGGCGTCTTGCGATCCTTGGGCGCGGCCTTGCGCGGGACTGTCACTGAATCGGATCCCCGAGTCGAGCGCCGTGAGCGAGAGCGGTTCCGCGCAGAAATTCAGCGGCGGCCAAGCGTTTTTTCCCTTCGAGTTGAACTTCAAGAAATTCCAGCCACGTTTCTTCAGCGCAGGCGGCGAAGAGCCGATGGTTTTCAATGTGAACCTGGCCGGGTTGGCCTGAGGCTGAGGCCGCAAACGCAGCTCCATCTGCCAGAGCCATGCGAGGTACGATCAGCTTCTTCCCATCGAGAGTAGTAAACGCTCCGGGCCANNTCACGATCGAGGAGCGGGGCAAAGGTGGCGAAGGAGTGGTTCTGCGGCTGAGGATGGACGGTTCCATTGGCCAGGCCGGCGAGGGTTTCAACCACCAATGGCGCGCCGGCGTGGGCGAGAATATCGAAGAGGCCAACGGCGGTTTGCTCGGGCGCGATTTCGATGGTCTGCTGCAGCAGGATGGGACCGGTGTCCAGGCCTTCTTCGAGCAGCATTGTGGTGTTGCCGGTGAAGGCGTCGCCCATGGCCACAGCCCATTGAATGGGCGCCGCACCGCGATATTTCGGAAGCAAAGATCCGTGCAGGTTGATGCAGCCCAGGCGCGGCAGCGCAAGCATCCAGGGGGGAATAATGCGGCCGTAGGCAACTACCACGATGGCGTCGGGCTTGATTGCCTCAAGCTGGGCGCGAAATTCCGGGTTGTTGCGAATCTTCTCCGGCTGAACGATGGGCAGGCCGGCGGCGACGGCCGATTGCTTGACGGGCGGAGCGGTCAACTGCTGGCTTCGACCCACGGGGCGGTCAGGCTGCGAGACAACCAGCGCGATTTCGTGGCCGGCCGCGAGCAGCGCTTCAAGGGTGGGCACGGCGAACTGGGGCGTTCCGCAGAAGACCAGCTTCAGGGTCGGGGCCATGGGCTCTACCACTTGCCTTCGCGTTGCATTTTGCGGATCTTGCGCAGGTTCAGGTCGCGCTTCAGGCCGCTCATGCGAAAGATGAACAGCATGCCGTCGAGGTGGTCTATCTCGTGCTGCATGCAGCGCGAAAGCAGTTCTTCGCCGTCCATCTCAAACCACTTGCCGTGCACGTCCTGGGCACGTATCCGGACTTTGGCGGCGCGGACTACCTTCTCGCGAATGTCCGGAAAGCTGAGGCAGCCTTCCTCCTCGTACATCTTGCCTTCCTGGAAGATGATCTCGGGATTGATGAGCACCAGCTTTTTCTCCGGCTCCTTGCCCATGCTGAGGTCAATCACGGTGACGCGTTTCGATACGCCCACCTGTGGTGCGGCCAATCCGATGCCCTGTGAGGCATAGGTGGTCTCGAACATGTCGGCAACCAGCCTGTGCAATCCGGCGTTGAATTCGGTAACCGGTTCACCGGGCTGCGACAGCACCGGCTCGGGATATTTGACTATTTTGAGAATCATTTCGTTCGTCCAACTACTCCATATCTGGCTTTTGGCACTCAAAACCTTCCTATTTGTTCGATGTATCCATCAAAATTTCGCTTCATTTCGAGTGCCGAATCGCCGCCGAACTTCTGTTGGGCCAAGCTAGCAACAGTGAGCGCCACCATGGCTTCCGCAGCCACACCAGCGGCGGGGACGACGCAAATATCGCTGCGCTCGTAGCTTGCACTGGTGGGCTCGCGGGTGTCAAAGCGCACCGATTCAAGAGGGCGGCGGAGAGTGGAGATGGGCTTCAGATAGCCGCGAATCACGATATCCTCGCCGTTGGAAACGCCGCCCTCGATGCCGCCCGCGTTGTTGTGAGGGCGGGTAAAGCGGGTGGGCCGGGCCGACGCGTCCTCACCCGTGTTCTCGGGCGCATAGTGAATGGGGTCGTGGACCTTGGAGCCGAAGGACTCGGCGGCGGTGACGCCACGGCCGATTTCGACGGCTTTGACGGCTTGCAGGCTCATGACGGACCAGGCCAGGAGGCCGTCGAGACGCTCGTCCCAGTTGGCGTAGGTGCCCAGACCGGCGGGAGCGCCATGAACAACTACCTCGAAGACGCCGCCCACGGTGTCGCCGGTGCGCGAGACTTCCTCGACTTCCTCTTTCATGCGGGCTTCGGTGGCGGGATCGATGCAACTGAGCATGATTTCGTTTTTGGCGGCGACGGCGGCGATGTCATCCCAGGTGGCCGTGCGGTCGAGTTCGACGCGGCCCACACGGATGACGTGGCTCAGCACTTCGATCCCGAGAGTGCGAAGGAAGAGCTTGGCCAGGGCCCCGGCGGCGACGCGGCCTGTGGACTCGCGGGCCGACGCGCGCTCCAGCACATAGCGGGCGTCAGGGAAGTTGTATTTGAGGGCTCCGGCCAGGTCGGCGTGTCCGGGGCGCGGCGAGGCGACAGCCTGGTGCTTCGCAGGGTCGCCGGATTCGACTGGCAGCTTCTCTTCCCAGTTCTTCCAGTCGCGGTTGACGATCTCGATTGCGATGGGCGAGCCGATTGTCAACCCGTGTCTTACACCGGAAAGGATGTGGGCCTTGTCGGATTCGATCTTCATGCGGCCGCCGCGGCCGTAGCCCTGCTGACGGCGCCAAAGCTCGCGATTGATGAACTCGATATCGACGGGGACGCCGGCGGGAAGCCCGGAGATGAGGGCGATGAGAGCCTCTCCGTGGGATTCGCCTGCGGTTGAGAAACGGATCATATTCTACTGATTGTAACGGACTAGCGAGTCGGCGGGTCAGCCGTTCAAAGACTCAACCTACGCTGGGCCTCGGCCGCACCGGCCTCTACGCCAATTGTGGCATAAAGATGGCCTGCTTCCTGCCATAGTTTCCTTGCCTCCTCGCTTTCGCCTGCGTCTCCCCGGAGAAGCGCGTAGCCTCGAATGGCGTTGGCCAGATCGAGCGGCGGTGTTTGTCCGTCGCTGCGATAGATGGCGAGAGCTTCGATGTAGCAGGGCGCGGCCTGTGCCAGTCGGCCTTGACGGCGCAGGATGTCTGCGACATGCCTCACAGTGTGAGCCAGAACGAGCGGATCATTCAACGTGCGATAAATGGCCGCTGCTTCTTCATAATGGGTGAGCGCGGCACAGGAATCATGCAGGTCCGACCAATCTGCCCGAGTCCGGTAAGAGAGCGCGCCAGCATGGCCTGGGTGTCGGCTTTGCGGCATAAATCGACGGCTTCTGCAAAATGGGTCTTGGCCTCCACCAGCCGATCTTCCCGGCGCGCTTGATAGCCCTGCTTCACCAGTTTTTCTGCGGCATTGCTCGTCATGGCGACAGAGTAGCACAGAGATTGTGCTTTCGCTGTTCCCTTCCTCCGGTTCCCTGCCTTACGATGGACCGATATGATCTGCTTCCTTTTTAAGACGGAGCCCGATGTTTACTCCTTCGACGACTTCTTGCGCGACAAGGAAACGATCTGGGATGGCGTCACGAACCCAACAGCAGTGAAGTTTCTGCGCGAGATGAAGGCGGGGACAAAGTGGATTTTTTACCACACCGGCGATGAGCGTACCGCCGTCGGCACCGGATCTGTGGTTCGCGTGGACCCCGTCAATCCCAAAGTGCCGATCGTGAAAGTGAAGGTGGGCAAGCGGCTCAAGCGTCCGAAGACGCTGGCGGAGATCAAGGCGGAGCCCATCTTTGCGAATTCGCCGCT
>PLPU01000240.1:0-776 GCA_003159975.1 Acidobacteriaceae bacterium | reverse complement strand
GACTGGCCGGGCGTCACGGCTCGCTGCGGCTCGTCGAAGGTGGCGATGACCTCACCAGGATCGCCGGCAGGTTCCAGCGTTGCCCAAGCCGGCTCATGACGGTGGCGAATCTTGATCTTCACGCGCATGGGAGCGGTNNCGTCGGCGCCTACGGTGACGCGGTGGCTGTCCGGGTGAATGTTGAGCACGTAAAGGGGCGTGGGTGAGCTCACGCCAAGCCCCTTGCGCTGGCCCACGGTGAAGTTGAAGATGCCCTCATGGCGGCCGATCACTTCCCCAGAGGAAGCGACCAGTTCGCCGGCTGTCTCGGGCACCTGCTCGCCCTGCTCCTCGAGATACGCGGTGATGAACTGCTTGTAGTCGCCGCCGGGAATGAAGCAAATCTCCTGCGAGTCGGGCTTTTCGGCCAGCGCCAGGCCACGCTGCCGGGCGACTTCGCGCACCTCGGGCTTGGTCAGCTTGCCGAGGGGGAAGAGCGTGCGGGAAAGCTGCTCCTGGGTGAGGCCGAAGAGGAAATAGGTCTGGTCCTTGGCCAGATCGGCGGGGCGCTTGAGGATCCAGCGCTGGCGCTCGGGATCGAATTCGTTGACCGCGTAGTGGCCGGTGGCGACGCGGCCTGCGCCAATGGAGCGAGCGGTCTGAATGAGGGCGTCGAACTTGAGATGGTTGTTGCAGAGCGAGCAAGGGATCGGCGTGCGGCCGTGCAGGTACTCGTCGACGAAGGGACGCACGACGTCCTGCTCAAAGCGCTCCTGCTGGTTGACGACGTAATAGGG
>PLPU01000035.1:0-8445 GCA_003159975.1 Acidobacteriaceae bacterium | reverse complement strand
TCTTGACGCCTCCATGATGGCCGAGTTGATTGTGGCCAAAAAGGAGATCTGGCCTCAGCTCAAAGAGTCCACCCGGAACCTCGCGGGCCACGCCGAAAAGCCGCGGCGCGGGTGGTCAATGATTGCCGTTGATGGGAAGACATGGGGCCGAGCATTCTGTGATTTCGGTTCCTGGGTTTGGGGGCGCGTGGGCGGCGGGGTTCGCTGCCTCTGTACGGACGCCGCCTGAAGGGAAGGTCGGGGCGGACACGGCGGCGTGGACACAGGTAATTCAAGGCCATTCGCAAGAACTGCGGCACAGGAAGCGCAAGCGGGATCGTGATGCTGGCCTCAATGTGGCTTGCGGGGTATCCTTGCAACCTGAGGGGCGCGTTGGGTGAGGAATTGCATTTATTCGTCCCCGGCGTCTTTCGGAGCTTTTGCGGTTGTCCTTCTGCAAATCAGGGTCGGCGTTGCGGGCAGGAACAGGCGTGCGGAGGCGGTTGGCGGAGGACCGCACGGAACCCATCCAAGGAGGAAACCTCATTTCGCTAAGAAGGATCGCTGCTGGCTTACCCTTTCAGGGAAAGTGACAAAAACAGCTCGGCCCTCACACGGCCATCTTTGCCCTGTATAATGCCGGTTAATTCACTTCATCCGTAAGAGAATGCCGTGAGACTAGCGCTATAGACCAAGTTCCGGTCCGAGGCTGCTGTGGAGAATGCCAAATGGCTCAGATTGATGTGGTTTCCTGGGATGACAGTTCTTCTGGCGCGCCAGGCTATGGTCCTGTCTTTGCCTGGAAGTTCCGCAGCAGCAAGGGCGAAAAAGATCACAGCATGGATCTAAGCACCTTCACGCAGCTTGTGGTGAGGGAGTCACAGGAGGCGGTTCTTTTTACGAAGGGTCGGCTTCTTGGAAAGTTCGGGCCGGGAAAACACACGCTAAATACGGAGAACCTGCCCCTCCTCCGCAATCTGTTTGGGCTGCCGTTTGGAGGCAAGAACCCGTTCTTTGCGGAAGTCTGGTTCGTAAATAAGGTCGTGCCGCTGAATATCGACTGGAACACGACAAGCATGATGTATCACGACCCGGACTACAATGCCATGGTACCCATGCGGGCGGTGGGCCGGTATGGTCTTAAAGTTCTGGATGCGGAGCGCTTTTTGATTAAGCTGGTGGGCGCGGCCGAACAGTTTACCGCCGCAGCTCTTACTGAGCATTTTCAAGGAGCGATGAACGCCAAGACGAAGACCGTACTGCTTTCATATATGCAAGCGCAGCATATTGGCATCAAGAGCATCTCCGCTTACCTGGAGCCGCTTTCCCAGGCCCTCAAAGCATCAATGCTGGCCTTCTGGGAGGATTACGGCTTCAATCTGGAGGGGTTTTATATCACCTCAGTTGAAGTGGACGACAGACACCCAGAAGGACAGAAGATACTGGATGCTATCGCCCGCCAAAGCGCCCAGCAGATTGGCGGTTACTCATGGCAGCAATCCAAGGCATTTGAAGTGGCGGAAAATGCTGTAACTTCTGTGTCTGACGGAAAGAGCGGGATGCTCGGCGCACTGATGATGACCAGCATGATGGGGAGTGGCGCAGGCGCAGTGGGCGCCCTGCTGCAACCTTCGCCGGCTGGCGTTCCAGCATCAGGCGCCTCGGGCCAAGTTGGATCGGGCGTCGCGCCGGTTCCGCGCGAGGTCTTTTGCTCAAATTGCTCGAAGAAATATTCCAGCAGCTCGAAATTCTGTCCTCACTGCGGCGATCCCTATATGCCGTGCCCTCGATGCGGAACAGATAACGACAAGGCTGCCCGCCGGTGTGTAAGTTGCGGAACGCCGCTGGCTTCGGAGGGAAGCTGCCCTTCCTGTGGAGTGCCGCTTCCACCTGGCGCCAGTCGCTGCCCGCGCTGTGTCAGTGCCGTGGGCGGAACCGCCACCTGCTCCCAATGCGGCTCCCTCCTCTCGCCGGGAGACGGCTTTTGTTCAGAGTGCGGGAAGAAGGTGGAGTGACCATGCAGACGAAATCAGAATTATCCCGACTGTTCATTCTCTTGCACCTCGTCGGTATTGCCGTTCTGGTCCTCGCTTTCTTCCTGTTGATTCCGGCTGGAGGGCGAACTCATTCCGCCTGGCTCGACCTTGTTGTCGTCTGCATTGTTCTGTCAATTAACTTCCCGCCTTTTGCGATTGTGCGACTCAGCCTTGGCGACTTTAATGTTAAGGTCCCGGCTCTTGGTCTCCTGGAAATCTGCGATGCAGTTTACTCTAGCCTGGCGCTTGGACTTGTCTTCTATGGTTATTTCCATTTTTTGCCTTTCCGTATTCAACTTGTCGGTCAGATGGGGCTCCTGTTTGCGGTAGCCACCACTGTCTCCATGGCATGGTGGGCGTCGGCACATGCCGCGGACGTGGCCGAAGAGGAACATCTGACGAGATCCGGGCTGGAAGACCTCAAGGCAGCTCTTTCCCATTGTGAGTCCGAACTCCGCACGAAAGCGCCAAATCGCAATCGGGAACGTCAGCTCCTCCTCAACCTCAAAGAAGATACTAGGTATCTCTCCCCGTCCCGCGACCCATCCGCGATCTCCTATGAACGACAGATCGTCGCGCTCGTGGATGATATTCGCCTTCGCATTGACGATATAGCTTCCCCTTTGATTCCCTCCGCTCTAGATGAGCAGTTCGAGCAATGCGCCGCCCTGATGGCGCTGCGCAAACAGACTTTCGTCCGATAAAGGAGCAATGGCTATGTCCGGCAAGATATTTTCGGGAAGCGCAAGCATCTACGAAGACCAGGCGAGGATACTTTTCGACTATTACCGGCGAATTGCAGAGCATATCGTCGAACAGGAAGTTGCGCTAGAAAAGCAGATCGCCGTGGCTCGCGAAGAGGAAATCCAGTTTACGGCGGAGCTCAAGCGGAAGAATATTATCGAGAAGGTCTGCTATGGAGCGGCTGCACTGGTTGCAATTCTGATGGCGGTGTTGCAAGTTTTTCCGGCCATGGCGCTGGGGCTAGCGCCCTTGGGCTACGGACTCTATGTTCTGATGCAGCGTAAGACCTCGGCTGCAAGAATCGTGGAAATACAAACAACCATCGAGGAGTTCGAGACCGCGCACAAGGATATTCCCCGCGACTTCAAAGTTCACAGATTAGGGATTGCATACATCCCGGTTGCCGGAAGAGTTGCCTTTGAAGGAAGGAGCTTTCTGGTGGATTACACTGGGACGGAAACCCAGAAGGAATTCAAGCTCAGCACAATTCGTAACAACGATCTGTTTGCCACTGCCGTGAATGGCCTTGAAGATCTGCTCAAGACCGTTCCAATCGTTGAAGATTCAACGGATGTGGAGCAGATGCCGACAGACCAGTATTCCCGATCAATCCAGCAAATTCCCTACTACGGCTATTTTGGATCGCTCGACCGCAAGCTGCGTACCGTGACGAGTTGCCTAAATGACCTGAGTATCTCCTCAGTGGAACTCCCGGTCGTCTTTCCCGACACTCGTTATGCCAAGTTCCTCGCTGAGTTTGGCGCAACCACTCCTGGGAACTCCGTGGTATTCCCGATATTTGACATCCATCAGCATGATGATGCGCTCGCAACTTTTCACTCACTCAACAAGATGAAGAAGTCTTTCGAACGCCAATCCCAGCGATTTGAACAGGTACTCCGCGACCTGATGGTTAATATCGCCAGCACTGTCCAGACAGTTACCGGCATGAAGGTAAACTCGACAAATAGGCTTGTGGAGCAGTCTAACCGCTTGCTATTTACGATCCTGAAGGCTTCTTACAATCACTATTCACCAAAGCTGGAGGCCGAGGAGATTGAGCGCATACGGAACGAGTCATTCAATTACCAGGACGCCGCGGACGGTTACCAGCCCTTCCAACTCAAGGTAAGTTCCCGAGTTCTATACGATCCCATTTCTGAAGTATGGGTTGCCGAGGACGGGAGCAAAACTAACTTTCCGTTCGGAATGCAGCAGATCCACGAAGAGATCGTCGTCCCCATCCTTCAGAACCTGTTGCAGGAGACGCACCCAGAGCGTTCGCAAATCTACAACAGTATCCAGGATCAGAAGAACAGCTATCTGAATAAATGGCATCAGGATACAGAGGACTTCTACGGACGAAATCGCGCTGAGAGTGCTGACCTGATTAACCTCATGCGTTCAACCTTCACGGAGTTTCTCTCCAACTACAACACACTCCAAGCAATGGAGCACACTGAAAAGCAGATGGAGGCAGGAGGCAATCTTTCCGATACCGCAGTTCGAAGCGTCGATACCGGGGTCGAAGATGTCTCTGCATATGAACTTCAGAGGCGTCAGTATCAGGCGGTTCAGGAAGACTTTGCGGATTATGTAGATCGGCTTAAGGAGGATATAGATCGGCGAGCGGAGAAATTCCGTTTTATTAAGAACTATGATGCTTCACTCCGGGACGAGGACGCACGGTCCATGTCTTCCGCTGGAAGCAGGACCCAATCTCTCGATGAGCGCCGCAAGCCATTGCTTGCAGTTAACCCGCTATACGCCGAATCCTCAGAACTTGCGCCACCGCCTGCAATGGAAGATCTGGCTCAAGAGCATTTCTCGCTAAATCTAAACGCCATAGCAAGAATCGCGATCGGCGAAATCGATGCCCTCGGGAGGTCGTAGTGGCAAACTTCAGTTTCACCGTCGATACTCGGGAGATGGCGGATGGCCTGTACTCGGTTGCCCCTCATGTGGATGAAGTGACGGGTGCAATGATCTCTATGCAGACCGCTGTGATCAGGGCAGAGCAGCAGGCGGCTGAAAACATCTGCGCCAATGTGAATCGCGGCTTCTTCAGCCTGATCCGCTCCCAGATTTCGCAAAAAATGGCGATCTGCCGCAGCCAGGTGGAGGCACGTTTGCTTGAACTTCGGGACCAATCGCAGAAGCTCCTATCCGTCAAGGCAACGATGCAACGCGATTTTCAAATGATCGCTGCGCGCTATACCAAACTGTTCCGCTCCCTCGATATTGCGCTTCTGAGTCGTATCCACGAATTGGACTTGACCCTTGTGGACCTTGTACAGAAGGATGTGGTGCGTCTGACAAGCCGCACCCGTGCATTGCAGGCCGCAGTTCCCGTATATCAAATGGAAAGCATCACCTCTAGTCAGAAAATCGCTGCATCCGGCACAAGGGCAAGAGCGGGCGTGGCGATTAGTGCAATGTCGAAGTTCATTCAGGAGTCAAACCAACAGGACCGTCTTTCGGCGAGCATCCTCAGTGTCGAACGCGGGGACGCGGACGCCACCGTGCTTCTTCCTATTGCTTTGGTGGACTATGACAGCCTCCAGACCCGGCAACGCCAATGGCAGTATCACACGCCAACGCCATCTGCCCCTGAAACTGATCAGCAGATTAAAGCTGCCATTGAGCGTGGTGTCTTTCCTGTGCTGTCGAGAGTTGAATGGCGGCCGCAGGATGCCAGGGAACGCGAGAATGTGGCCAGATATCTTCTCCAGTTCGTGGATCAAGCGAAGCTCAACGAGAGAGTCCGCGCGCACGTGGTCCGCATGTTTGACGCTTCGCTTTCGCTGTCGCTTTTCGAGGTGCGGTCATGAGTTACAGCGAGCATTATAGCGAGACGATCTCTGGCACTGAGTACGTCGAGGTCTACCATCCGGCCTCGGAGACTTCTAGCAGCGAGACAGTCTCCGTGCATTGGTCGGAGGACGTGAACATTGTTATCACCGTGGATACGTCCAGCTTTGACAACAGCGTTTCGACGATAAAACACCATATCGACGGTCTTGCGGGCGCAGTAATCGCGACTGAGGCCGGCCAGATCGAAGAAAAAGCGCGCGGGGCTCAAGCTATCAGTCAGGCCGTAACAGATGGTTTTTTTCGCCTGATTGGATCTGAAATCACTCAACAAATGGCCGCCCTCAAGAGCCGCGTTGACTCGCTGTTTCTGAAACTGAACGACATGAGGATCGCTTGTCAACGCATTCAACAAAACATGAAGCGCGATTATCACCGGATCACGGACCGCTACTCTTCAATATTCGAGGAGCTGGACCGGGAAATGGCGACGCGGATTGCCAGACTTGATGAAGCGGCTTACGCGCTCAATCGCCAAGTCTCCTCAGAAGACCGCCGTGGTTTCGATAGTACGCTGTCTACGGTTCCGACAGTATTCGCTGCGGAAAACTCGCGCGCCCAAACCGTCCTATCGGCCGGTACACTGCGTAGCAGAATGAATGAGCTGCTGCAATGCGCGGTGGCATATCTTGCATCAGAGAAGAGAACTAGTAATGCCATGAGCACTATGCTGGTGACTGGCGGTCAGGACAATTCAGCCACGATGAGCCTACCGGTAGCCTATCTGGCATCATCTGACATGCGCGCTGAAGCGATTGTCCTGCCTCCAGCGCCAGGGCCTTTAACGGATGATCCGGACATGAACCGCAGAATTCTAGCGCAGTTCCGGGAACGGAACCTCTCCTGGAGACCGCTGGCAGACGATCACCGGGCTCAGATTGAGCGGTTTCTTTTCCCTTTGGTTGACGCTATCCATACTCCTTCGCAGGGTCAAGATGCCCGAGTCCGGCAGATTGTTCTACGGCTTTGGAACGCTCACACGCCAGAGGTCCTACCACTTTAATCAATCGGCATTGCAGAATTCGAGGAATGAGCCATGCAGGTCTTAGATGAAATCAGGTTCAACGACAACCGCATTTTGCTGAAGGATAACCTCGTCAAATCGCCAATCTTGCCGAAAATTTCGCGCGACTTGGAGCGCGACGTGGTGGTGCAGGGAGACTGTGAGGTGCAAGGGGCCGTGTTCGCGCGAAATCTCGAAGTGCAGCAAGGGCCACTGCGAGTGAAGGGTTGCGCTTATACACAGGTCGAGTTGCACGTAAATACTGATGCGACGGGAACCGTAGTCTTTGAAAAAGCTGTGGGCTCTTCCAATGCGATCGTCTCGCTTGCGCCAGGTTGCCAGGTACATTTTCTGGCGGATGTCAGCGCCAAGCAGGTGAAGCTTCGAAATGCTTACGTAGCAGCCAATATTTTTGCGGATGAGATTGTATTGGACAACTGTGTGGTTATAGGGGGTGTTTTCGCCACACGCAGTCTCGAGTTGAGCGACTGTGTGGTAGGAACCTTCAACAGCCCTGTTGTGCGCGTCTCAAAGTCGGTCTTTCTCCTCTTCCCCAGTGCTTTTTCCGTGGAGAGAATCAGCTATCTTCCCGGCACTGAGTTGTTCAGTCTCACATTGGCAGATCTCGGTGCATTGATGCGCGGCACCCCAGAAGCAGAGAATACCGGCAAGATTCGTATGAATATCGAACATGACGAAGTGAAGACCGTCTTGTCTGCTGACGGCGTCCAGCAGATCCTTAGATCTTATTCGGTAGTGGGGAAAGTTTTGGCAACCGGCTTGCTCGATTATGACCGACTGCAGAACCAATTTCTCATTTCTTGCGCAAGTATGGGAAATCAATTACTGCGAACCTACGACTTGGGACTAGGTGTGGATGGAGCCCCCGTCGAGTTGACCCCCGAGCGCATTTCAGAGTTTTTCTTCGACATTCTACTTGGAAAGATTCAAGTTTCGCTTATTAGTGGAGAGTTTGATCTCGCTTCTATCGTGAGCAATTTCAGTCAAATCGCTTCGGCTTCAACCCCGTCGGCCACAGGTGCAGGAAGTGCAGTGCCGAAAGAACAGGAGCCGTCAAGAACACCCATGCATGAAGTGGTGGCAAGCACAACACCACCTTCGACGATCAATCCTCTTGCAGACGCTGTTGAGAATCAGGAGCCGCAAACGAAATCCGCGGCGGATGGACCAACTGCGCAGCTTGGCTCCACAGATGCACCGCAAGAAGGTCAGACTGAAACCATCGAACCGTCGAAAGTGTTCTGTAGTGCCTGCGGCGCCGAGGTCGAGGAAGGTTCTCCGTTCTGCGGGGATTGCGGGATATCGCTTGCTTGATGTTGCACAGCAAGCTGGGAATCTCGTAGCGCAAGCACCAGCAGATGGACTGTTAACAGATGCTGTAAATGCGTTGACCTAGTCCATGCTCTGATGCGCGTTCGGATTCTGCGAAGAGTGCGGAACTCAGGTAGGTTGTGATGGCAATCAAAAACTGCACAAAGTGCGGGAGAGAAGTGGCTGAGGGCAAGCGCTTTTGCGCGGGCTGTGGTCAGTCTATTGACCGCCACAGCTCAATCCGAGCCAGCAACATCATCCTGTGCTAAGTGCGGAGTAGCCACTGCTCCTGGCAAGCGATTCTGTACACGGTGCGGGCACCCTATAGATACAGCCATGCCAGTTGTCCTGACCTGAAAGTTCACCCGTTGGTCAAGCCGAATCCGTAGAGGCGGGGAGGGGCGACTTCGAAGTGTTACCCGCCGTGATTTCTGCGAAACAGGACGAGATGCCTGCGCCTAGAGCATTTCTCCTGAAGGT
>PLPU01000242.1:0-4815 GCA_003159975.1 Acidobacteriaceae bacterium | reverse complement strand
TTAGGCTTGCCCCCAACCCCGTTTTCGGCGATACTTAATTGTTGTGTCTTGTGTGGCTGGGCGTAGCCGTCTGGCCGTGATTTTGAGCTAGTGCGCCCAGCAATTCCCGCCGCCAGCCGAAAAACCCTAAAGACATCGCAACAGAGCACTGGATTTTGAAAGGAACCGTATCGCCGTGGTGATGATTCGTTTGGCGCGTTTTGGCGCCCGCAAGCAACCCTACTACCGCATTGTGGCCATTGAGAAGGACCGCGCCCGCAACGGCCGCTCCATCGAAGTTGTCGGCACCTACAACCCCCGCACCAACCCGGCCACGGTCGACCTGAAGCACGAGCGCATCGCCTACTGGCGCAGCGTCGGCGCGCAATTCTCCACCATCGTCGAGAAGCTGGTAGCCAAGAACCCCGCCCCCGCCGCGGTTGAAGCCCCCGTCGAAGCCTGATTTCCTCCACCTCTCCCCTCAGAAGGACTATTCAGGGCGGAAAGGTTTCCGGGCCTGAAGCCAACACACTTGCTGACGGCAGCGGGTTTGTGCTGATACTATTCAGCGCACCGAATCAGGGTGTTCATCTTGGGGTCGCTAATTCCTGGGACCCTTCCGGTCAGAGGCACGAACATGACCCAACACGATATGGTCGAAGTGGAAGAGTTGGTCCGCGAAATCGCACGGGCCTTGGTGGATGAACCGGCAGCCGTGCAAGTCGAGTCCGTTGGCCGCGACGAAAGCACGGTCCTCAAACTCCGCGTTGCCCCTCAGGACGTGGGCAAAGTCATCGGCAAGCAAGGGCGCACCGCTCGTTCCGTGCGCACCATCCTGGGCGCCGTCAGCATGAAGCTGCATCACCGCTACACGCTCGACATCCTGGAAGAAGACGACGAGGGTTAACGTGACCGCTGAACCTCCGGCTGGCCACGCGTGGCGGACAGGACAGCGGAAATGACTCCCCAGGAAGCCTCCACTGAATGGGCATGGCTGGCCCGCATTCGCCGCCCTCAGGGCCGCAAAGGCGAGGTCTTCGCCGACATCCTCACCGATTTCCCTGAAAAATTCACCGAGCGCCGCCGCCTCTGGCTGCTGTCCGAGTCTGTCCCTCCACGCCTTCCCGCGCCCCCGCGTGAAGTCGAAGTTATCGCCCACTGGCTACACAAAGGCGGCATAGTTCTTCACTTTTCCGGCATTGACTCCATCACCGTTGCCGAAACCCTCAAAGGCATGGTCGTCGCCATCCCTCAGTCAGACCGCGCCCCGCTCGCCGACGACGAAGTCTATATCGCCGACCTCATCGGTTGCACCCTCATCGATGTGTCCGGTCCATCTCCCGTCTCAATTGGCCAGATCGAAGACGTCGACCGCACCGCCGGCCCCGTAGCTCTGCTCGTCGTGAACACCCCCGGATCTGCGGAAGAAATCCTCATCCCCTTAGCCAAAAGCTACCTCCGCAAAATCGACCTCGCCGCCAAACGAGTAGAAATGGCCCTCCCCGAAGGGCTTGTGGAAATCAACCAGCCCGGCAAGGAATGAACCGGGTGGCTCGAAGTTTATGAATTTCTAGGTGTTTGCGAAGCGTCGGCATTGATCCGGATTTAGCCGCGGGCCCTTCGCAAACGACCCAGAAAAATAGCCCGAAAAACTTCCCGCACTTTTGCCGATAATTAACCCCATTTGGCGCACAATCATCTCATAACACCACATAAAAACCCTGGGCCTCCGGGTGATCGCCCGTAACCCCTTTGCTGTCTATTCTCTGCAAAGAACTCTATTGTAATCATCCGCTTACAACGAAGCCCATGCCCTATCCCATTGAAAAACAAGGTGCTTCCTTGCAGAGACGGGGGGGAGGGTATCCCGCCATCACCATTCACGGGATACGGACCAGGGACCGGCCCAGGCCACAGGTCTTCGTCATGTGGATGGAAGAAGAGGCGACAGGTCGCAAGAGCTGGAAAGGGTATGTCTATCCAGGAACCGCTCTATTGCAGGCCCAGCGGCCTCCAATTCCCGTTCTCCTTCAGCGCCAGTTGCACCGGCCGCGGCGGCCCCTTCGGCGGAACAGTCACCTCAACCCACAGTTCCTGCCCCATCTTCACCGGCGTAGGGCTCACCGCATGTTCCGCAATATAGAAATCGACCGGCTCTTCCAGCCGCAGGTTCTCGCAGGACGACCCCGGCGACGCCATTACCCGCTGCCCCGCCGAATCGTCCTTCCACTCCGGCAGCCGTATCGCCTTCAGCGTGTTCCCCTCAACCTTCAGCTCGGCGGGAAACTCAAACTGCCCCGGCGCGTTGATCGAGAATTGCGTCCCCGTCGGCACTCCATTCTTATCGTGCGGCATCCTGGCCTGCTTCGCCGACGGCAGCGTGCTCTGGCACCCGTCCACCACCAGTTGCACGCTCAAATACCGCCCCCGCATCACCATCTCGGGATCGTAGGCCACCGTCCGCGTCCAAACCCGCGGGCATTTCCACCGCTGATAGAGATACTTCGCCGCAATCGACGACACCAGCGCCAGTTGAATCACCACCAGCGCCACCGAAGCTCCGGACAAGGTCGCTTTCCCCAGCTTCATTCCGCCTCCTCAACAGCAACGGCGTTCCCCATCCGCCCAATCAACCCGCGCCGCATTTTTTCCAGAGCCCATCCGCCGGCCAGAAACAGAATGCCCAGCCCGATCAGCCCCAGCGCCCGCCCCACCTTGTCAAAAATGTCGCTGAAGTAGAACCACCCCACCGCAATCGCAAACCCCACAATCCCCAGGTTCACCAGCGCCCGAGAAGCCTGCCGCACGCCCCACCAGATGATGAACACGCAGAACGCCGCCACCAGCCCATGCGCCAGCAGATTCGGCACAGTATAGGTGTACGAGTTGTGGTACTTTCCATAGTCGTAGTGCTGTGTCACGAGTCGCACGCACCAAGGCAGCGCCACAGAAAACCCAATCGCCACCGCCACCGGTGCCAGGCTCTTGCGTAGTTTGATCAACGCAATCAGCAGCGGCAATACGCAAAAGTCAATCCATCCCCACACCTGCGTCGAAAAGGGCAAAAATGTCTGCATACCAAACCACGACCGCCAGCTCTCCAGCGTGATGATCACCCCAACCAGACAGCCGACCGCCGCCACGGCGAAGAGAATACCTTGCGTGACTTTGCGCTTCGAGCCAAGAAACACCGTCAGGTAAAGAACCGCCCACACAATCAGGAACCGCCCCAGAAACACGTCCTGCCCGATGTGCCTCTGCGTGGCGAAGCAAAGCTCGCAGAAGATCCACGTCGGAAACAGCAGCAGCGTCAGCGTCTGCTGCGCCTCATCCTGCAACAGCGCCCACCCCGCCAGCGCCGCAATGGCCCACAGCAGAATCGCCGCCGGCCAGTGCTCCTGGATATTGAAGATCTGCCCCACCAGCGCAATCGCCGCCCCGGTGGCAACGGTGCCCACCGCGTGCAGCGCCGTCGACAACCCGTGGTAGCTCGATCGCGCAAACCCTCCGCCAAGATGGAAGACGGCCACCATGGCCATCACGAGGGCGTAGCGCGCGCCGGGCCCCATATCGTCCCAGTGCGCTGAAACAAACAGCACCACCCCGCAGGCCAGCAGGATGGCCCCCAGAATCAGCGCCACCAGCCCCTGCCAACGCAACCCCGCGGGCCGGGTATGCTCCTGTTCGTACGCGCGGATGCGGCCCGCTGCCTCCGCATCCAGGACACCGGCCGTTTGCCAGCGTTTCAGCAGTGATTCAAAGTCAGCCATGGCGGTTGGCACACATTAAAGCACAATCCGTGAGAACGCGCCGTGCGCAAACTCCGTGCCGAGACAAGAGGCGGGTGCCCCATCCTTCGCTTTTTTTCTGGCGAAGGGTGGGAAGTGGAGAAGCCAGTGCGAGCCTCCCGCGAGCGTCCGCCCCACCGCAGGTGGCTATATCATTGGTCTGTATGCGCTTCGAGATCGTCACCATCTTCCCCGGCTTCTTCGCGAGTATCTTTGAGAACGGCATCCTGCGCCGTGCGCTCGCCGAGGGCCTCGTCGAGGTGGGCATCCACGATCTGCGCGCATTCACCCACGACCGCCATCGCACGGTCGACGACCGTCCCTTCGGCGGGGGCGAAGGCATGGTGCTAAAACCCGAGCCCATTGCCGCAGCCCTGGCCTCCATCGGAGTCGAACCTAAGTTCACCGAGGCGTCGCAAGAAAACTCCGCGCGTCCGACCGTCATCTTGCTCAGCGCGCAGGGCCGTCCCTTCACCCAATCCCTGGCCCGCGAAATCGCCTCCCTCGACCGCGTCGTTCTCCTCTGCGGCCGCTATGAGGGCGTGGACGAGCGCATCAACCAGCTCTACTGCGACATGGAGTTTTCCATCGGCGACTACGTCCTCAGCGGAGGCGAACTGGCTGCCGCGGTGGTGATCGACGCCGCCATGCGCCTGCTGCCCGGCGTTCTGGGCAACGAGGCCAGCAGCGAATTTGAAAGCTTCGGCGTCCCCGACGCCGACATCGCCACTGAAGTTGAAGGCGTTCCCCGCTCCCAGCATGGAGCCGGCGGCCTGCTCGACTATCCCCACTACACCCGCCCCGCCGAATTTGCCGGACTCAAGGTCCCCGAACCGCTCCTCAACGGCGACCACCAGGCCATCCGCCGCTGGCGCCGCGAGCAGCAATTGCGCAAAACCCTCGCCAACCGCCCCGACCTGCTGGAACACGCCAAGCAAGCCGGCGCTCTAAGCCGCAAAGATCTGGAGTTCCTGGAGCAAATCCAGCAAGTGCACCCGCAGGCTTGAGTTTTCAGCAATTCCAAGAACAAAAAGCTGTCATCCTGAGC
>PLPU01000275.1:0-9418 GCA_003159975.1 Acidobacteriaceae bacterium | reverse complement strand
CGGTATGTGGAGATCTGGAACCTGGTCTTCATGCAGTTTGACCGGGCCGCTGTGGTTGATGCAGAGACGAAGAAGACGAGCTACAAGCTGACGCCGCTGCCCAAGCCTTCGATTGATACAGGCATGGGGCTGGAGCGCGTGGCGGCGGTGCTACAGGGGAAGGTCAGTAACTTTGAGACGGATTTGTTTACGCCTCTGATTGAGAGAGCAGCGGAGTTGGCGGGGTTAGCGGAGTCAGCGGAGCTAGTGGGCAACGCGAGCCTCCGCATCATTGCGGATCACGCGCGGGCGGCTACGTTCCTGATTAACGACGGCGTGCTGCCTTCGAATGAAGGGCGCGGGTATGTGTTACGGAAGATTCTGCGGCGCGGGATTCGGCATGGGCGGCTGCTGGGACAGGAACAGCCGTTTCTGTTTGAGATGGTTTATGCCGTGCGCGATTTGATGCAGGGGGCTTATCCCGAGCTGGTGGATTCGGCTGCGCGCGTGGCCAAGGTGGTTGAAGCGGAAGAGAAACAGTTTGATCGCGTGCTGAAGATCGGCGTGACGCGCCTGAACGAGGAATTGAAGGGAACTTTCACGGGCGAAAAGGCATTTCATTTGTACGAGACGTTTGGGCTCCCGCTCGACTTTATGGTGGATGCTGCGCGGGATGCCGGCGTGGCATTCGACGATGCGGGCTTTGAGCAAGCCAAGGAAGCTGAGCAGGCTCGCGCCCGCGCTTCATGGAAGGGTGGCAGCCAGAAGTCGGCCAGCCCGGCGTTTCGCGAGCTGCCGAAGACTTCGTTCCTTGGGTATAAGCAACTCACCGCATCGGGAGCTGAAGTGCTGGCCATTGTGAAGGACGGGGTGGGCGTGCCGGCGGCGAATGCTGGCGATTCCGTCGACGTTGTGTTGGATCAGACGAGCTTTTATGGCGATTCAGGCGGGCAGGTGGGCGATACCGGCGTCTTCTTGACTCCGGACGGGAACGCTACCGTTGCGGAGATTACCGGCTGCGTGCTGCCGGTGCAGGGTGTGCGCGCGCACAAGGCTTTGCTGAAGCAGGATCTCGCCGTGGGCGATCGGGTCACGACGGTCGTGGATGGCGACCGGCGGGATGCGATACGGCGCAATCATACTGGGACTCATCTGCTGCAAGCAGCGCTGAGGCAGGTNNTCGGCTGTGCACCCTGATCGGCTGCGGTTCGATTTCTCGCACTTTGCGCAGGTGGCCGATGAAGAGCTGCAGGAGATTGAAGACATTGTGAACCGCGAGGTGCTGAAGAACGCAACGGTGGAGACGCTGGAGGATGTGCCGATCGATGTGGCCGTAAATGAGTACCATGCCATGGCGCTGTTCGGCGAGAAGTACGGCGACAAGGTGAGGGTGGTGAAGCTTTCCGATGGCTTCTCAACGGAGCTTTGCGGTGGGACGCATACGCGGGCCACGGGCGAGATCGGGCTGTTTAAGCTGATCGGGGAGACTTCGGTTTCAAGCGGCGTGCGGCGCATTGAGGCGATCAGCGGGATGGGTTCGCTGGACCTATTTCGGCGGGACTTTGAGGTAGCGCAGGCGGCGGCGCAGTTTACTCCTGTGGCTGACGTGAACCTGGCCGAGATGTTGCGGCAGGCGATGGCCAACAAAGAAGACGAGCTAAAGAAGCTGAGGCGAGAGCTCGACGAGATGCGCATGAAGTCCGCCGCCGGAGCGCTGGACGAAGCACTCAGCCGCTCCGTCGAAGTGAAGGGCGTTCGTTTGGTGACGCTGCGCGCGGACTCGCTGGAGCGCGGACAGTTGCGGACACTCGTCGATAACCTGAAGCGGAAGTTGGGCGAGGGAGTGGTGGTGCTGGCCTCGGCACAACCCGAAGGCAAGGTCGCGCTGATCGCCGGAGTGACTCCGGGACTCGTCAAGCGCATCCAGGCCGGCAAGCTGGTGGGCGCGGTGGCCAGACTTGTGGGCGGGTCAGGCGGCGGCAAGCCGGAGATTGCCGAAGCCGGCGGCAAGGATCAGACCCAGATTGACGCGGCACTCCAGGCGGTTGCGGGAATTGTTGGGGAGTTGCTGGCCTGAGCTCATGGTGAAGATGGCCAAGCCGGAAAACGACGAATCCACGACTGTCAGGCTGCGCCGGGAATTGCTGGAGTGGTATGCGCGCAACCGGCGCGATCTTCCCTGGCGGCGCAACGCGGACCCGTACGCCATCTGGGTTTCGGAGATCATGCTGCAGCAAACTCGCGTAGCCGTGGTCGTTGAACGCTATAAGGCATTTCTGGAGCGGTTTCCCACGCTGATCTCTTTGGCTCTGGCGCCGGAGCAGGATGTGCTGGCGATGTGGAGCGGGCTGGGCTACTATCGTCGCGCGCGCATGCTGCACAAGGCCGCTCAGTTTGTGGCCAGCCACCATAAGGGCAACATGCCCGTCACCGCTGAAGAACTGCGTACGCTGCCGGGGATCGGCGTTTATACGGCGGCCGCGATCGCCAGCATCGCGCACGGGGAGCGAGTGGCGGTGGTGGATGGCAACGTGGAGCGCGTGCTGTGCAGGTTGGAGGGCTGGGACGCGGGAACCCGTAGCGGCGGCGGCCTGCTGAGGCGCAGGATTGAGCACCTGGCCGCTCATCTGGTGGACCCTGCGCAACCCGGCGACTTCAACCAGGCGCTGATGGAATTGGGAGCCACGGTCTGCCTGCCGCGTAATCCGCGATGCCCGGATTGCCCGCTGGCCTCTCATTGCCAGACGCGCGGCGAGCACAAAACCCTGCCGCGGCCACGCATGCTGAGCCGCGAAGTGGGCCACGCGCTATCGGTCAGAACCAGCAGGAAAAAAGGAAAGAGGTCTGGTAATGCAAGCCGCGAGGTACTGCTGGAGCAGCGGGCCGCCACGCTCAGCGTAATGCCCGGCCTGTGGGAGTTGCCGGTGTTGCTCGACCCGAACGTCCCCGAAGAAGACCTGCGCATGACCGTCCGCCACGCCATCATGCAGATCAACTACTACGTCCGCATTCGTACTGTCTTCGAGGACGACGTGGATACGCTGACGGTGGCCGGCGGCGAGCGGCGCTGGGTTCCACTCGGCGAAGCTGCACAGATGGCGTTGACCGGCCTGACTCGCAAAGTGCTTAGCCGCGCTCATCTTCTGCCCACCGCTTCGCTCGATGCAATTGCTCCGCAAACCGGATTAGAAGTACTCTGAAGGCTCTTTCGATTGGGTTGAGATGCGCATCGCAATCGTATCCGATATTCATGGCAATCTAACCGCGTTTGAGGCGGTGGTGGCGGATTTGCGGCACACCTCTCCTGACCTGATATTTCACGGAGGCGATCTGGCTGACGGGGGAGCAAGCCCGGCACAGGTTGTGGACCGCATCCGCGATCTGGGTTGGCAAGGGGTGGTTGGCAATACGGATGAAATGCTTTTTGACGCCGGATCGCTTACGGAGTTCGCAAGCCAGTCCTCGCAGAATCTGCAACCTCTTTTCACCGCGCTTGAAGTGAGGGCCGCGGCGACACGTGAAGCAATTGGAGAGGAGAGGCTCGCCTGGCTGCGCACATTGCCCCGCATTCAGTTTCATGATCGGCTCGCCCTGGTTCACGCCAGCCCGAAGAGCCTCTGGCGCGCACCAAGCCCCGAGGCCGGCGATGCCGAATTGGAGGGGGTTTACTCGCCGCTTGACCGGACGGTTACTGTTTATGGACATATTCATCGGTCCTACATCCGGAAGATGCCGGGGATGACCGTGGCCAACAGCGGCAGCGTCAGTCTCTCGTATGATGGCGACCGTCGCGCTGCGTACCTGCTGCTGGATGAGGCCGGACCGAGCATCCGGCGGGTCGAGTATGACGTGGAAGCGGAGATCAAGGCGCTTCAAGTTTGCGGCCTTCCCCACTCCGGCTGGGTCGCTCGCATGCTCGGCACCGCAAGCTTTCAAATGCCTTGATTCGCGCATTCTCCAATTCTGCGCCGCTCTTTGGTCTTCGCCGGCGCGCTTTGGATTTGTGCTGGGGTGGCTGGCGAGCGAGGCGGGCGAAACCGGTGGAGTGGCTGCCTGGAGACGAGTTTGAGCGCGCGCGGAAGGCGAGTGAGGCTCAGTAGGCCAGAAGTCTCTCTCTGGACGAAGAGCTATTGTGGCAAGGCGTACTCGGTGTGAAGATACATCTTCCAGCGTCCATCCTTGCGAACCCAGACTGTAGAGATATTGGTTTCCCCTGACATGGTCCGGGCGCCACAGGTCGGAGTTTCGGTCGCGTGATAGACGATTCTGGCGATGTCAGGGGAGAGAAAAGAAACGTTTGGATCAACAATCTTGACAGGGGCGAGGCTGCACTGTTCATGGAATTTTTTCACGAAGCTGAGTACCTGTTCCCGGTTCCAGATCATCTGTTCAACATTCGTAAAGTCGGGGAGCATCAGCATCTCCAGCGCAGCCGTGTCACCGTTCCTGTAAGACTCGTGGTACGCGTTTTCTTGGGCGATGATTTCGTCTGAGATGGTTGCGCTGTGAGTGGAGACTTGTGGTTTGCCTTGGGCAAATACAGGAATGAAACAGATTGAGAAAGCAAGGACATGGGATAGACGCATGGCGGAATGGTACTACTTTTCGGCCAGACGGGAGCAAATGAGCATCGGTCCGACTCCTGGCACCGGAGCGCTGATCCAGACTTTGAGTCCTTGGATCGCAAGCAATCAGTCAATGCCAGATAAACTCCCGCTCGACACTGGCTAGTAGTAGTCCGCGCAGCTGAGGTAGTAGCCGCATTGGGTGCAGACCAGCTTGCAGTGGTGTCCGGTGAGTTGGTGGCTGCAGTTGGGGCAGATCTGGCAGTGGTGGTCGACGGGGCGAGCGGCCGCTGCTTCACTATGTGAAATTCTGGCAGCAAAATCGGGATCGAGGGCGCTGGGCCGCTGCGGCAACATGCCCGACAGATTAGCATAGAGACAGCGGCGGTCTGCTGTGTTAAAACCCCGCAGGTGCCCGATGCATCAACTCATGTGGTGGCGTCCAACTTTCCCCGTAGCGGCGCATCGCGTAAAGAGTTCTGAAATCCAACAACATCCGGCAATCGGATCCCCCAAGGAGGGACTATGGCAAGCAAGGCAAGTGCGGTTTGGACAGGTTCACTGAAGGAAGGCAAAGGCACCATTTCAACGGCGACAGGCGTACTGAGCAACGCCAACTATTCGTTTGCCACGCGCTTTGAAGGCGCTGACTCGGGCACCACCCCCGAGGAACTGATTGCGGCGGCTCATGCGAGCTGCTTCTCGATGGCCCTGGGCGCGCAGTTGGGCGGCGCAGGCCTGACGCCGGAAAAGATCGAGACTGCCGCGGCCGTCACCCTGGGCAAGACCGATGCGGGCTTCGCCATTACCAAGATCACGCTGACCACCACGGCCAGCGTTCCCGGCGCGAGCCAGGAGGCCTTTGACAAGGCAGCCGCCGACGCAAAGGCGGGGTGCCCGATCTCGAAGCTGTTCGCGAACAACACTGAAATCGTGCTCGACGCGAAGCTGGTGTAAGAGTCGCCTCCAAAGCGCCCTGCAGACCGGTGTTTTGCGCCGGTCTGTGGGGCACATGCCTGGCTCTCGGAATTTGACACCGCAGCCCGCATTTGCGAGACTCAGAGATGCTGCCGGTTCAGCTGGAAACCGCTGAACTTGAGGTACCGTGCCGAAGTGGCGGAATTGGCAGACGCGCGTGGTTCAGGTCCACGTACTCGCAAGGGTGTGGGGGTTCGAGTCCCTTCTTCGGCACCAAAAGTTTCTAAGTGCACTAGAATGAGCCGCCTGCGGGTGGCTCTTATCATTTGGCCTGGTTCGAGTCAGATGAGTTAGATCCAAGTTCGATTCCGCTCCCGGAATTCCCCATTCTTCGCGCCGTTTTTACCCTGATCCGGCTGCCGGTGCGCCGATGTTCTCCGCCGCCTCACGAAGTGTCGGTTTGACCTTCCATCCGCCCTGTTGCGTTTAGTGCCCTGGTCACGTTTACTTCTAGGATGGCATCAGGAAACGCAATGGCCCTGAAGAGCAACACGCTGATTCCCTGTCTCCTCGCAGTGCTGGCGATTCCGGCGGCGGTTCAGGCCGGCACAGCCACGCCTTTGCGCGATGGATGGCGGATGCAGTCGGGATGCAAACTCCAGGCCGCTGGTGATTCCATTTCCACGCAAGAATTCAAGGCGAACGGATGGCTGAAGACTTCAGTGCCGGCTACCGTGCTGGCCGCGCAAGTGGCAGCGGGGATATTTCCCGATCCCTATTACGGAATGAATATCCGTGAAATTCCAGGTGCCGGCTATCCCATTGGCCGCATCTTTGCCAGCCTGCCCATGCCCCAGGACAGCCCTTACCGCTGCGCCTGGTGGTATCGAACTGAGTTCGCTGCTCCGGCGGCAGAGGCAGAGGAGCGATTCTGGCTGCACTTTGGCGGCATCAACTATCGCGCCAACATCTGGCTTAACGGCCACCGAATTGCAGACTCGGCAACGGTGGCAGGAGCCTATCGCATCTACGACTTCGATGTAACCGAGTTTCTGAAGCCCGGCAAGCAAAATGTGCTCGCGGTGGAGACATTTGCGCCCACCGAAAACGATCTTGGCATCAATTGGGTGGATTGGAATCCCTGCCCGCCGGACAAGGATATGGGACTGTGGGGCGCGGTCGACCTGGTGACCACTGGCGCGGTTACGGTGCGATCGCCGATGGCGGTGACTCACTTTGAGGACAGCACGCTGCACGCGGCGGACCTGACGGTCTATGCGGAGTTGCACAACGCGAGCGATCAGGCGGTGAGCGGCGTGGTTGCCGGGTCGGCAGCCGGAGTGCGCTTTGAGCAGACAGTCGAATTGGCGGCGCATGAAGAGCGCACGGTCGTCTTCGCTCCAGAGCAGTTTCCGCAACTGCGTATTCGCGATCCGAAGCCGTGGTGGCCTTACCAGATGGGCGAGCCGCATCTGGAGCGGCTGACGATCAGCTTTGTCGTTCATGGTCAACTCACGGATGAGCAGCGAGTGGAGTTCGGATTTCGCGAGATCACTTCGGAGCTCTCCGCCAACGGTAGCCGTCTCTTCCGCGTGAACGCAAAGCCGATTCTGATTCGGGGCGCGGGCTGGTCGCAGGATATGTTGCTGCGCACAGATGAACGCCGGTTGCGCGATCAGTTCAGCATGGTACGCGATATGCATCTGAACGCCATTCGGCTGGAGGGCAAGCTCGAGACAGAAGAGTTCTTTCATCTGGCGGACGAGCAGGGAATCCTGGTGATGGTAGGGTGGTGCTGCTGCGATCACTGGGAACGCTGGAAGACGTGGACGGCGGAGGACCTGACGATCGCAACGGCCTCACTGCGCGCGCAACTGCTTCGTCTGCGGAAGCACGCAAGCCTGCTGGTGTGGCTGAACGGTAGCGATGGTCCGCCGCCGGCCGAGGTGGAGAGCGCGTATCTGAAGGTCGAGGCGGAAGTGCATTGGCCGAACCCGCTGCTATCTTCGGCCTCGGCCACGCCGACCGCGCTGACCGGCGCGAGCGGCGTGAAGATGACAGGCCCTTACGACTTTGTTGCGCCGAGCTATTGGTATGTGGACCAGCACTTCGGAGGCGCGTTTGGGTTCAATACGGAGACGAGTCCTGGGCCGGCTATTCCATCGCTGGCCAGCCGCAGGAAGTTTCTTCCCGACCCGGAGGCATGGCCGCCTTCGCCGGCGTGGAGCCTGCACAACGGCAGCGGGAAATTTGCGAGCTTGAAGGTGATGGATGAAGCGATGGAGGCGATGTATGCGAAGCCGTATTCAGCCGCTGAATACGAGCGCGTGGCGCAGACCATGGCGTATGACTCAGAGCGAGCCATGTTCGAGGCTTANNTACTTCGGAGCGAAGAAGGCATGCGAGCCTGTCCACATTCAGTATTCGTTCGACGATCACTCGATTGTGGTGGTGAACAGCACTTATGAGGCGGTGTCCGGTCTCCACGCGAGCGTCGATGTTCACGACATGGCATGGAAGGAACTGTTCCGCTCAGACGCGACGCTGGATGTGGGCGCCGACGGTGTGCAGCGCGTTCTCTCGATTCCGGAGACGCTGTATTCTGACGCGAATAAAATCCTGTTGATCGAGCTGACGCTGGCGGACGGCGCGGGCCGCGTTATAAGCCGGAATTTCTATTGGGCGCCGAGCAGACTGACCACCTTCGACTGGGGAAAGACGGACAATACGCATACGCCGGCCGCACATTACGAGGACCTCAGTGCACTGACGAAGCTGCCGCCTGCCCGCGTTGTTGCGCGCGTGGAGATGGAGAAGACTCTGCGCGGACGCGAGTTGCAAGTGCATCTCGACAACTTGTCGGCGGCGCTGGCGTTTCAGATTCGCGGCGCGGTGCGGACCCGGTCCGGCGGGCTGATTGCGCCGGTAATGTGGAGCGACAATTGGATCGAGTTAGCGCCGGGAGAGGCGCGCACGCTTACGGCAATCCTGCCTGAGAATGCAAGCGGCGATGTGGTTGTGCAGGTGGATGGATGGAATGTGGCGCCGCAAACTATCACGCCAGAGAAGGTTGAAGAGAAGGTCACTTCGAGGGATAGATGAGGGCCTTTTCTCTCTCAATTTCAAATGTCGCCAGCGCCGCTCGCCAACCCTCCGCGATGCGCTGCGGATCGTGGCCCGCAGTCAGCTCATCAAGGACGGCTTGATTTTCCAGCAGGGTTTTCATCTTCTCCAACTGGAAGTTCTCCGGATACAAACGGTGCAGCGCTGAAGCGATCTCAAGGCCCAGCTCGGGCGCGTCGAGGGTGTCGCGATCGGTGACCAGCACACGAACGCCGTGGCAGAGCTCGCCGGCATAGGGATACGGCTTCTGCGGCGCGAAGTCTACGGCGAGAAAGCGAACGCCAGGCAGAGAGCGGCGATTGAGGAACTGGGCGAGAGCACGGGCATCGATCCAGGGAGCGCCGAAGATTTCAAACGGCGTGTCGGTGCCGCGACCGACGGAGATGTTGGTGGACTCGACAAGCCCCAGCGCGGGATAGAGCGTGGCTTCTTCGAGGTCGCGCAGGTTGGGCGAGGGATTGATCCAGGTTAGGCCGGTGGAGTCGAACCAGTCACCGCGCTGCCAACCCTGCATGGCAACGACGGTGAGCGGCGCATTGAGATTGCGCTGCTGCGAGAAGAAGCGCGCCAGTTCGCCGAGCGTCATGCCGTGGCGTACGGGAATCGGCATGTAGTCGATATAACTTTCGTGACCGGGATCGGAGAGCGGGCCTTGCACAAACGAGCCGGTGATGGGGTTGGGGCGATCGAGGACGACAATCNNGCATCTTGCAGATCGATGACCACGGCGTCGAGCGAGCGCAGAGTGTCGAGCGATGGGCGGCGCTCGGTATCGGTTGCGCCATAGAGGCTGATGACGGGCAGGTTGGCGGCGGCATCGACGGTGCTGGGTA
>PLPU01000505.1:10912-14483 GCA_003159975.1 Acidobacteriaceae bacterium | reverse complement strand
TGGCTTTTGCCGCGTGGCGGGAGCAGCAGGTTGATGCCGAGATAGCTGCACGTTACCCTGGTCCTGCACTAAGCAAGAAGATCGCAGAAGTGGTCGCGCAAAGGTCCAAGAGCGACAAGTACTTCATCCGCGTCAACCCGGGACAGCGCGAGATCCTAGCACGCCAGATTCTGGTGCAAGAGGTCCGTGAACAAATGGCATTGCCACCCTTCGAGGACTGGTGCAAGACACACGCTCAATACGACCTCTTCGTGGAGTAGACTGCCCGCTTTGTGATGGCGTCGGCTTCATCAGGACCACTCTGCCCAGTGGCGCAAGCGCTGCGACACCCTGCAAATGCCAGGGAGAAACGCATAGCGCGCTTATGCTGCTGCGCGCGGGCATTCCCGCTCGCTACGAGCATTGCAGCCTCGACACCTTCGACTCCGCCTATCCCGGTGCGGACCGCTCACTGGCTGCGGCACAGATGCAGGTGCGTGGCTTTGCCGCCAACTATCCACTGGATTCCAGGGGACTGATTCTTGTGGGAACGATCGGGGCAGGGAAGACCCATCTGGCTGTCGGCGCGCTCAAGGCGGTGATCGCCGATCGTGGGGCCCAGGGCCTTTTCTGCGACTACAGAGAACTGTTGCGTCTGATTCAGAATTCCTACAACCCACAGGTTTTCACGACGGAGCTGGAAATACTGAACCCGGTCATGAACGCCGAAGTTCTCTTACTGGACGATCTCGGCGCCATTCGGCCCTCAGAGTGGGTTTGGGACACAGTATCCCTGGTGCTCAACAGCCGCTACAACAACATGCGCACAACTATCATCACCACCAACTACCCAGCATTGCCGCCTGGTGCCGGCGGCCTCCGCGAAGAAACCCTTGGCGACCGCATCGGTGAACGAATGCGGTCCCGTTTGGTGGAGATGTGCAGGGAAGTCGAAATGCGCGGTCTGGACTACCGTCAATCATCGGAATGCAAAGGCAAAAATAGACGCGCCTAATGGAGCAGGGAAGGGAAGTGACCCCTGCGCGCGCCCAGCTTCCCCTTTCAGGGCAGTGTAAGCAAGGTTCGGACACGGACTTTACCTGCTAAGATCGGGCAGCAATTGGTGCCAGTATCAGTATGAGCGGAGCCCATCTACCGGCAATGACCTGGCACGATTATCACGAAGCAACGAAGCATAGCGTTGAATCGCTGAGGCAAACGCGGCATGTTCTCGACTGGGTTAACATGCCTGATCCGTTTCGTCACTACGAGGGCGTGCCGGTTCTCGATCTGCCGGCAGATCCGCCCGCCCCTGAAATCCCAGCACTCGACGTGCTTCGGGGCACCTTTGGAAGCACGTCCGCGGGTGACGGAGCGACTTTTCTCTCGCAAATGCTTTTCTATTGCGCCGCGATAAGCGCGACCAAGCGTGTCCCGTCCAGCGGATATCAATACGCGCTAAGAGTGAATCCGTCCTCGGGGAATCTGCACCCGACGGAATTTCACTTTGTCACACGGGGTCTGAAGGCGTGGCCAGATGGGCTGTATCATTACGACCCGTCGAGGCACATGGCGGAGCAGCGTGGGCGCGGTACGTTTGACTTGGGGCTGGCCAGCGGCCCTGCGCCAATTGTGTTCGTTTTGACTAGTATTGCGTGGCGCGAGGCATGGAAGTACGGTGAGCGGGCATATCGGTACTGCTTGGACGACATAGGGCACGCCTGGCAGGCGCTTGCACTTTCCGCTCGGGCCCTCGGATGCGATAGTTTCGCGGCCGGAAGCTTTGTGGACGATGAAGTTGACCAGCTGTGTCGCCCGAACCAGGATGAATGGCCAATGCTGATGGTCAGCCTCCATGGAGAGTCCATTCCACTGCGCGAAGCCGACACCGGCAAGACCGTGTGGTTCGGCGGGCAGGCGAACCTGCTTTCGAAGGAGACGATTGCTCAGCCATTGATTGACAGCATCCATTTCGCCACAAAACAAAGGAACGGCGTGAGCAGCGGCGCCTCTTTCGGACAACCGGCCGTAACTGGCTCCGGCGAGATCGAGCTGCCATCTCCGGCTTCATCGACTCGCAGCTTTGGCCAGGTTGTCCGCATGCGACGTTCGGCGCTCGACTTCCTGGGTGGAATGCAATCGATGTCACTGGCGGAGCTCTCGGTCATCCTCGCCTGTACAGCCCAGCCACTGTTGGCTGACTTTGCCGGCACTCGTTTCATTCAGCTGTATTTGTATGTTCACCGTGTCGAGGGGCTACTACCCGGCGCCTACAGGTTCTGGCCGGAGCGCGCCGAGTTGGAGCAGGTGCAGAGTGGCGACCAGCGCGTAGCGGCCGCTGCTCTGAGCCTCGGGCAGGACCTGGCCGGTAACGCGTGCGTGGCCTTTTCGATGATTGGCGATCTCGATCGTGCCGCTGGCACATTTGGAGACCGTGGTTATCGCTATGTGCATTTTGAAGCCGGCGCTATTGGCCAACGTCTGTATCTCGCTGCTGAGGCACTTGGGCTGGGTGCGACCGGTATCGGCGCCTTCTACGATGATGAGGTGTGCCGACATCTCAACTTGACGTCCAAACAAGGCCAAGTCGTATACCATTTTGCGATTGGCTATCCGGTCCCCGATTCGCGCATCTCGGCATCAAACGATCCGCAGGAAATCACATGGTAGGCATTCTCCTGCATGGCGACAATCATTTCAACGTTCGCCGTCCATTGCTGGATCTAGACGTTGCACTAGCGCTGATGTCTGCCGCTATTGGAGCCTGAACGTGCGGAAGCCCCTCGTTGCCGAGAGGCTTCGCATGGGCCGAGAAAGGGGTAGCGCGTGGAATGACGCTACGCGGTACCGCCCGGACTGTCAAATACAACTTGGCGACATAGGAGATTGAGCAGTTGAATTTAGGTGACTGTCGACGCGGCTTGTTGTTTGTGAAAGAGCCAACATCTGCGTATCGTATTCATGGAGCAAGTGGCTGACCCTGCCGGCGTTGTGACTTAGCCCCCGCAGCAGTTGGACCAGTTGCCTGAATCAATCAGGGAGAATACATGGCAATTTCAGACATTCTGGCAAGTATCGATCGCGACATTGCCCAGTTGCATCAGGCCCGCGCACTGCTGGGCGGCACCGCGGCGCCAACAGCGAAGAAGCGGCCAGGTAGACCGAAGAACGTTGCGGCTGCACCCAAGAAGGCCGCGGTAGTTGCACCGACCGCTACGAAACCTGCGAAAAAGAAGAAGGGAAATCTCTCTCCGGAAGGGCGGAAGCGGATAGCCGAGGCTGTCAAAAAGCGCTGGGCGGCACAAAAGGCTGCTGAAGCGAAGTAACAGGCTGCCCGGCAATGCGACTTGAGCTGGTGCAGGCCGTTCTCAGGGTCAGCTCATTTCTTCTCGTTCGTTTCCTCTTCCGGCCAAAGCGGCGGCTGAATAGCGCGGGTTCTCTCATGCCTGAGGTCGGCAAGTATGCGGGACCAGTGAAGGATGCTTCGCTCGGTCCGTGCCAGTCGACGTTGTGCCTCCCGAAGCTTGCGTTCGGCGTACCGCATTCGGCGGCTTCGTGCTCGGTCGAGTTGTGGATCGTCGTGCATGCAGGG
>PLPU01000505.1:0-10845 GCA_003159975.1 Acidobacteriaceae bacterium | reverse complement strand
GCGGGGAACTCTGATCCCTGCGACTTGTGGATCGTGACGGCGTAGGCCAAAGAAACCTCATCCAACTCGCCGAAGTCGTATTTCACCAGCCTGTCATCGAATCGGATCGAGAGTTCCTGCTCAACCGGATCGATCTTCTCGATGGCGCCGATGTCGCCATTAAACACTTCCTTCTTGTAGTCGTTCTCCGTCTGGATGACTTTGTCCCGGACCTGGAACCGCCATCCAAATCGCTCAACGGCGGTCTCACCTGGCCGAACAGGGTTCAGAGCGCCCTGCAGCACGATGTTCAACTCGCGGACTCCGATCGATCCCCGATTCATCGGGCACAGAACCTGAATGTCGCGGATCGGGTCGAGCCGATGCCCCTTCGGGATTCTATCCTGAACCAGCCGAACCAGGGTTGCGGATATATCCTCCGGCGTATCCCTTTCTACGAAGTGGAAGTCGGAACCGGACTCCGCTGTGCGAAGCTCCGGCATTTTCCCCTGGCGAATGAGGTGGGCGCTGGTAATGATCTTACTGGTGGCTGCCTGCCGGAACACTTCGGTCAGACGAACGACCGGTACCACGCCGCTATCGATCAGGTCTCGCAAGGCATTTCCCGGCCCTACGGAGGGGAGCTGATCCACGTCGCCGACCATGATCAGTCCGGAAGTCTTGGGGAGGCCGCGGAGCAGGGCGTACATCAGGAGCACGTCCACCATCGAGGTCTCATCGACGACAAGGAGGTCGCAGTCAAGCGGCTTGTCTTCGTTGCGCAAAAACCTTCCCGTGGCCGGATCGACTTCCAACAGACGGTGGATTGTCTTCGCTTCCATCCCGGTTGTCTCGGTGAGCCGCTTCGCGGCCCTACCCGTGGGGGCACAAAGAAGACATTTCACTTTCTTTGCCCGGAGGATCAGCAGGATCGAGTTCACGAGGGTGGTCTTACCCACACCGGGGCCGCCGGTGATAATGACGACCCGGCTGGTCAGCGCGGTCCTCAATGCTTCCCGTTGGCTTGGCGCGAGCACCTTTCCGGTCTTCTTCTCGCACCAGGCGACGGCCTTTTCAAAATCGATCTTTGGGTAGGCCACTCCGGTTGCGCCCAGCCGTTTGATCTTCCTCGCGATGCCGTCCTCCGCCTTCCTCAAGTGCGGAAGGAAAACCAGAGGTTCGCCGTCGATCTCCTCCAGCAGGAGAAACCCGCCGGTCAGCATTTGCGACACGGCCTGCTCGATCGTCTCCACCGGCACTTCCAGCAGTTTCACGGCCGCTAGCTTCAGCTTCTCCAGCGGCAGGGCACAATGCCCATCGGAAGTTGCCCCCAGGAGAACGTGGTCGATTCCAGCCCTGGCACGATTCTGCGAGTCCTTGGGAATCCCGACACTTTGGGCGATCTGATCTGCCGTGGCGAAGCCGATGCCGTGGATCTCCTTTGCCAGGGTGTACGGGTTTTCCTGCACTGTTTGGATGGCCAGATTTCCGTACGTCTTGTAGATTCGGACTGCCCGCCCGGTACTAACCCCATGGCTGTGAAGGAAGATCATGATCTCACGGATCTGCATCCCTTCCTGCCAGGCATTGGCGATCCGTTCCCGGCGTTTTGGCCCGATACCATCGACGGCCTCCAAGTTGGCGGGGTTGTTGCCAATAACCCCGAGCACTTCAGCTCCGAAGTGTCCGACCAGCTTCTTCGCCAGGACGGGGCCAACCCCTCTCACAAAGCCGCCGGCCAGGTACCGTTCAACACCCTCGCGCGTGGTCGGAGGGACAGCTTTCAGGGTTCTGGCCTTGAATTGGAGACCGTGCTCCTTGTCCCGGACCCACCAACCTTCAGCGGTCAACCACTCCCCGGCGCTCACCGCAGGCAAGGAGCCAAGGACCGTAACCTGGTTCCGCTGGCCGCGGACCTTTACCCGGAGTACGGCGAACCCGCTCTCTTCATTGAAGAAGGTGACCCGCTCTACGAGTCCGGCGATCTCTTCCGAGGGGGTTCGGGGTTGTGGGGAGGCGTCGTTCATCCTGATTGAAGTCTATGGGGTTAGAATCCAATTCGGTAGCCCAGCCATCTTCGGTCTCTGATGCCACACTAGCGATTTGCCGGCGCCAACTCGCCAACGATGTCACGCCGCCGGTGCGCCCCAATTCTTCGGCAAAGCCTGCGCTGGCATATTCTGTCATTTGCTGAGTGGGTGATTGATTTCGTCCATTTGATTGAAGCAACTGGATTGACTCGTTCGCGCGGATCTGGCCCGGTACACATGGAAGAGGAGCCAATCTATCTGATTGAATTGAAAAGTGAAAGCCCAATTGGACACTCAAAACAGGTAGAATTGCACTTTCATAGGATTTGCGGTGATCACGACGACTCTGTATGGCTCTCTCGAAGACAAGATGGAAACCGTTTGCCGAGTCGAGATTCCCCCACGAGCGGGAAGCGCTGGAGTTCCTGGGCCAGGGCCTGCCCGATAGCGACCCGACTCTCCTCTATACCAACTTCGAGTTCATCGCTGACGACGGCTCCGTCAACGAGATCGACGCCCTCGCAGTCACACGCGCCGGCGTCTTCCTGGTCGAGGTCAAGGGGCGTGGCGGGGTCGTTTCCGGCAACCGCCACAATTGGGACTGGGAAAAGGACGGCCACACGCTGTCCATAGACAGCCCTTTGATCCTGGCCAACGCGAAGGCCCGCAAGCTTGCAGATCTAATCGGGAAACAGCGGTCTTTCCGAAATGAGCGGCGACCTTGGATCGAGCCTCTGGTCTTCCTCTCAGCTCCAGGAATCAGCGTGCGACTCCCTGAATCGGAGCGCATGCGCATCTGCGAAAGGGAGCCTCGCGACAAGGCCCCTGGAATCATTCCAGCCCTTCTTCAACGCGACTACATTGGCAGCATCCCCGCACACGGAGTCGCCATCGACCGTCCAACGGCCAAACGGGTGGCTCAGGCTCTCGATGATGCCGGCATACGTCCGTCGCAACGGCAACGTCGCGTCGGAGACTACATCCTCCAGCACCTGATAGAAGAGAATCCGCTCTTCGCATATCAGGATTTTCACGCTGAGCATCCCACAACCCACGATATTCGTCGCGTGCGGTTATATACGGTGGCGGGTTCCGACGCAACCACGCGTGAGTCTGTTCGTCGAGGAGCCCTTCAGGAATTCCGGATTTTGGAGAGTCTCGACCACCCGGGCATCCTCCATGCACTCCACTTCCAGGAGCACGAACTCGGCCCGGCTATCTTGTTTCGCCGAGAGCCCGATGAGGTCCGGCTCGACCATTTTCTACGCCAGAAGGGAGCAACCCTATCGCTCGAAACGCGGCTCGATCTGGCAAGGCAAATCGCCGATGCCCTCCGTTATGCCCACAGCCATCGAGTGATTCACCGCGCCTTGAGCCCCAAGAGCATATTGGTGGTTCAGCCTGATTCGGAAAAGCCTCAGTTGCGCTTATTCAACTGGCAGGCAGGTCGGCTTTTGGCCACGAGTTCTTCCGGTGGCTCTGTTGCCGCTCACAGCACAACTTACCATCCAAGCCAATACTCAGAGGAGTCGTCACTGGTCTACTTGGCGCCGGAATCGGTCCTTGATCCTCGTGGACGGGACCCGATGGCTGACGTCTTCTCGCTCGGCGCAATCTCGTTTCATATTTTCAGCGGAAAGCCGCCGGCTGCGAATGCGGCTGAACTGAACCAGCTGCTGACCGAACATAAGGGCCTCCCGCTCGGTGCCGCTCTGGACGGCGCCACCCCACGCCTTCAAGAGATGATCCGTGAAGCGACCAGTCCGGATCTGCTATTGCGAACCGAGGCGGCCTCGGACTTCCTTGCTGGCATCGATGAGGTGTGGGAGGAACTTACCGGGCCAGCTCAGAAATCACTCGCGAACCCGTTGGATGCAAAGCCGGGCGACGAATTGCCGTTTGGTCTCAAGGTATCCAAGCGGCTGGGCGGGGGGTCCAGTGCGGTCGCGCTGCTGGTGGACCGCAGCGAAGAGACTGTAGTGCTGAAAATTGCCCGTCGCGGCGAAGACAACGCGCGTGTCGAAGCTGAACATCGCACTCTCCAGAAACTCACACATCCTCTAATAGTGAAAGCGGGGGAGCTACTGAGGTTCCCCGATGGGCAGTCAGGATTCCTCATGGAGTATGCGGGCAAGGGAACCCTGGCGCAGGAACTTAAGGACGTCGGCCGATTGTCCTTGGATTTTCTCCAGCGGTACGGCGAAGACCTGCTCCAAGTAGTTCAGTACCTGGAAGAAATGGGGGTAGCACACCGCGACTTGAAGCCCGACAACATTGGTATTCAGGAATACGGCAAGCTTCTCCAGAAGCGACTCAAAATCTTCGACTTCTCACTCTCGAACGCACCACTAGACCAGGTTCGCGCCGGGACGCCTCCATACTTGGAGCCTTTTCTTCAGCTCCCTGGCCGCGGCCATTGGGACACGGCGGCCGAACGATATGCGGTTACGGTCATTCTTTATGAAATGGCGACCGGCACTATCCCGCGTTGGGGAGACGGCCAGAGCGCACCCCATTTGATCGACGCCGAAGTCACAATCGATTCTGACCTCCTGGACGCTCAGGTCCGCGATTCACTTTTTGGATTCTTTCAAAAGGCCTTCGAGCGGGATTCACACAGCCGTTACGATAATGCAGCAGACATGCTTGCCGCCTGGCACGTTGCCTTTTCTCAAGCAGCCGCAACATCCAGCCGCGGCACAGATGAATTGGCCCAGTCGCTTGCCCTCGAGACCGTCCGCCCGGATACGCTGGTTTCGCAACTTGGCGTAAGTGCCCGTGCACAGAACACGTTGGATCGTTTGGGTGTATTCACTGCGCAGGATCTAGCCGCTCAGCAGCCCGGCCGGTTTTCGAGCCTCCGCGGTGTCGGCAACAAGACGCGGCGCGAAGTGATGGACCTGATTGGCAAGCTAAGGCTCCGTTTGCCGCAGCCGCCGATCCCCGACCCAACTACTTTGGAGCCTGCCAAAGAGGTTGCTTCTGACCATGCGGGCGAGCCCTCGGCTCCCGCCACCGTCGATGAACTCACTTCAATGCTCATCCCCACGGAAGTGAGTGCGTCCGGCAAAGTGGCCAGGCAAATCTTGGCACAGTTCTTGGAGTTGGACAACGAATCGAGTGGACCTCCCACTTATCCAACACAATCCCAAATCGCCGAACGCACACAGAGAGCGCGCGCCCAGATCGGCCAGATCCTCACAAAGGGCAGAGAACGTTGGCGGCGCACACCGGCACTGACCACTGTACGGAACGACCTCGCTGAGTTCATCACAGCTGAGGGTGGCGTGGTGGAGATAGGGGAGTTGGCTCAGTTTCTGCTCACGAGCCGTGGTTCCGATGCGGGTGACCCGCTTTCACTGCGCCGTGGCGCCGCCGTAGTCCGAGCAGCACTGGAGGCGGAGAGACCGTCGGAGAGCAATCGATTCGAAGAAAGTCGCCGTAACGGGCGCTTCCTCGTGGCACGGTCAGAGCCACCGTACGGAGAAGTTGCCTTGGACTATGCCGAAAAACTTGGTGCCACAGCTTTTCAGTTGGCTACCTCCGACCCACTTCCTGCTCCGGTGCGCGTGCAGGAGTCTTTGCGAGCTGTGTCCTCAACACTTCCTTCAGCAAGGAATGACCGTTTGGTTCGGCTGGCTGCTGTTGTTGCCCAGGTGGCAGTCTCTCCCCGCGGTGAACTCTACCCGAAAGGCTTGGAAGCACTCCGCGCGTTGAAGCTGGCTCAATCCGCCGTCGCCGGCCTATCCTGCGTCACCCCAGATGAACTTCGGGCTCGCGTGCGCGAGCGTTACCCGGAGGCCGCTGAACTTCCGGATCGACCTCTCCTGGACGGGATGGTACGAGACGCAGGCCTGACCCTCATCTGGCAGGAGTCGCAAGCAGCCTATGCGTCGCCCGCGCCACCAGTCACCCCGACTTCCGTCAGTCTCCATCGCCAGGAAACGGTCGTGTCGGCCTCGGCATTTGTTCCTCCCATCGAAGTGCCACTAGAGATCGAGCAGGCTCTACAGTTCGAACGGCGGCTTCAGGCTGCCTATAGCGCTGCCAGTTACCTCGTCCTGGCCACCGAACCCAAAGTTTGCCATCTCAAAGCTGCATTGGAGAACATCTCTCGCCACTTCCCGATGGCTGTGTTCAATTGTGAGCGCGAGATGATCTCCGCTCTTCATGCCGAGTCGGAGAAGATGGGCGTCAAATCGTGGGAAGTAATCCTGCGAGCGGACGCTGCACCTCGCGACAGTCGAGATGGCCAAAAACTCTTGGAGCTCGCCGAGCGGGCAGCCCAGACCGTCGCGAATCAGCTGCGTCAGCGTAAGAAGCCCACGGTAGTGGTATATCCCGGATTATTGGCACGGTATGGTCAGCTCAGAATCTTGGATGAGATGCAGGATGCGTTAGGTGCTCACAGCCTATGGTTACTAGTGGGCAGTGAAGGGCGAGGGAATCCACCCACCTCGGAGAAGCAAACGATTCCGGCGCGCCCCAGCCAGTGGGCTTGGATTCCGGAGAAATGGCTGGACAATGATTTTCGCAAGTACCGAACATGGTCCCAATCTTCCAGTGGAAAGCGCCCGAACGCATGATTGATGAACAGCGCCTTCGTGAAGGCTTACAAAGGCTCTTGCGCGACACAGAGGCCGCCATCCGCGATCGGATTGGCGACGAACCCTCGGTCGCGGCGCAGTTGAAGGCGCGCCATGCTGCTGCCGTCCAGGCCGGCCGCACAGCTGGATCTGTTGCCGGCTACACCAGTTTTTCCGATGACGCCATAACCCAGGCAGCCGCGCACTGGCTGCTGGGATGCGTCTTTGTCCGGTTTCTTGAAGACAATGGTTGGCTGGACGAGCGGAACAGGAAGGTCGCCTGGATAGCTGGATCTTCCGACCGGCTTGCATTCGCCAAAGACCGGAGGACGCTGTTCCTTCGTCCCAACCCGGAACTGACCGACCGCGATTACCTGCTGCACGTATTCGCCGAGGTCGCAAAGCTCCCTGGCGTAGCCGGACTTTTCGACGCAAGGCATAACCCGCTCTACTCGCTGCAGCCGACAGCCCAGGGAGCTGCGAAGATCCTTCAGTTCTTTCAGAACTTTGACCTGGACTCGAACGAACTTGAATACGACTTCAGCGATCCTTCACACGGCACCCGGTTTCTTGGGGACCTATATCAGAACCTATCGAAGTCGGCACGCGAGCGCTACGCACTTTGCCAGACGCCCGGCTTCGTCATCGACTTCATTCTGGACCGCACGCTAACTCCGGCTCTCGACGCCTTCGGACTCGAAACCGTGAGGATGATTGATCCGGCGTGCGGTAGCGGACACTTTTTGTTGGAGGCTTTTGCCAGACTTCTCCGGCTCTGGCGGAACAGAGAGCCAGCGACAAATCCGCCGGCCCTCGTCCAGAAGGCGCTGGACGCTGTCAACGGTGTCGACCTGAATCCCTTCGCGATCGAGATCACGCGGTTCCGGCTGCTAATTGCTGCACTTGAGTCGAGCGGCATTGAACGGTTGAAGGATGCTCCGAATTTCACATTCAATCTTGCCGCTGGAGATTCCCTCTTGCATGGGGAACGCGTTCAGGGTGGTATTCAGCGGGGGCTTCTTGAAGACCGGATGGAACACTTTTACGATACCGAAGATGCCGCTGAACTCAAACGCATCCTCAGCCAGGCATACCATGTGGTCGTTGGAAATCCGCCTTACATAAACGTCGATGACCCCGTTCTGCGCGACGCGTATCGCAGCCGGTTTGCGACTTGCTATGGCCAGTACCAACTGGGCGTCCCGTTCACGGAGAGGTTTCTCGACCTCACGCAACGCAGCGATTCTCGAAACGATGGGCCTGCGGGCTGGATGGGGATGATTGTTTCAAACGCCTTTATGAAGCGGGCGTTTGGGAAGGTGCTCATCGAGACCTTTCTCCCTCGCGTTGACCTGACTCATGTGATTGACACCGCCGGTGTCTATCTGCCGGGACACGGAACGCCCACTGCAATTCTGTTTGCCCGCAATCAGGCACCGGTTTCAAACGCAATCCGCGCTGTGAGGGGAATTCGCGGAGAGACGGGGGTGCCAGAGGATCCAGCCAATGCTGCTGTGTGGCGCGAGATTGCAGACCATATTGACCAGCCCGGCTTTGAAGGAAATCGAGTGAGTGTCGCCGATGCTCCGCGTGACATATTCTCTATCCATCCGTGGGCAATCGGAGGCGGTGGAGCTTCGGAGCTAAAGGAACAATTGGACACGGGCCGTTCAACAACGCTCGCAAGCGTCACAGCCGATATTGGTGTTATAGGACGATCATCAGCAGACGAAGCATTTGTTGCTTCGCCGCGCACGTTTGAGGCAAGGAACATTGCTCCCGCCCTTTTCTCATTACAGATTGCAGGCGACTGTCTTAGGGAATGGCACGTAACAAGGACGGAAGCCGTCTTCTTCCCCTATGGTGCCAGCAACACTTCCCCAGAGTTGGACAAAGGTTTTCTGCGATGGCTTTGGCCTTGTAGGACAAAGCTTGGGAACCGAGCGACATTTTCACAACGCACGTATTTCGCAGAAGGCAGAGCATGGTGGTCATGGCACCAGCTCTCTCCCCAGAGACTTAGCCCGCCAACTTCGATTGCGTATGGTGAGATCGCCACGCATAATCACTTTGTCTTAGACCGTGGCGGCAAGGTCTTTAATCAAACCGCGCCTGTTATCAAGCTTGCTCCCGATGCGACCGAGGATGAGCAGCTTGAAGTCCTCGGGCTACTCAACTCATCAACAGGGTGCTTTTGGCTTAAGCAGATTTGCTTTCCTAAAGGCGGAGACACTGTTGGTAAGGAGGGTGCACGTGTTCGCAAGCTTCTTTGGGATGTCTATTACGCTTTTGACAGCACCAAGCTCAAACAGTTTCCGATTCCGGAGGAGAAACCGCTCCCCATTACGAGGCTGATCCAAGCTGAGGTTGATGCCCGTTCGGCACTTCTTCCAGAGAAGCTCTGCGCTGCTCAGCTTCCTACATACGACTTGCTCGCCACCGCCCGTGACCAGGCGTGGAATCACCTCGGCCGCATGATCGCTCTTCAAGAGGAACTGGACTGGCAGTGCTACCGCCTCTACGGCATTGTGAATGAAGAACTCACGCTGCCTCCGGACCAGGTCCCCAATCTGAACCTCGGCGAGCGTGCCTTCGAAATTGTGCTGGCCCGCGCCAATGAAGAGCCCCTTTGGTTCGAACGCCACCATTCGACACCGATCACGGAGATTCCATCTCACTGGCCGGAGGCCTATCGCCAATTGGTCGAAAAGCGGATAGCCCTGATCGAGTCCAACCGGGACATTGCCCTGATCGAGCGCCCGGAGTACAAACGCCGCTGGAATCTGCCCTCCTGGAGAGAGATGGAATCCGCTGCTTTGAAAAGCTGGCTGCTGGATCGCATGGAAGCGAACCCGATCTGGCAGGAGCATAGGCTTGTCTCCTGCGCCCAAATGCGCGACGCTCTCTCGCGGGATGCTGATTGGGTTTCTGTAGCCGATCTCTACAACGGCAACCCGATCGAGAACCTGGAAGGGTTTGTCGCCCGCCTGGCGACTCCTGAGGCTGTTCCCTTCCTTCCTGCCCTACGTTACACCGAATCTGGGCTGCGAAAGCGGGCAGAATGGGAGGAGGTCTGGCGGCTGCAGCGCGAAGAGGATGCCGGGCAGCAGGTCAACATTCCCGTGCCACCGAAGTATGTGACAAAAGACTTCCAGAAGGGGGACTACTGGCGGCTTCGCGGCGGCCTCGACGTTCCCAAAGAGCGCTTTATCCTTTATCCAGGCCTGGAGCGAGACTCGGATCAGACTCCCGTTTTGGGTTGGGCTGGCTGGAACCACCTGGAACAAGCCCGCGCGCTCGCCACTTATTACCAGCGCATGAGAACCGAAGAGGGATGGGAGCCAGACCGTTTGAAACCCATCCTTGCTGGAGTGCTTGATTTGAAACCATGGCTAATTCAGTGGCACAACGACCTCGACCCCGAGACGGGTGAGAGATTAGGGCAGTACTTCGCGCAGTTTGCTGAAAGCCAATGTCAGGAGTTGGGCTTCTCTCCGGAAGCGGTTCGCGCGTGGCATCCGAACTCGACGGCTGGCCCTGGGCGGCGAGGCCGCAGGAGAACGCAATGAGCACGACATCGAATAATACTATCCCGACACTAAGAGATCTCTTCGATCTACCCGAGCACGTGAACCCGGGCGACTTCGTTCTGAAACTCTCCGAGGTTGTTGATCACCCGGATCAGGCGCTAAAGGACTATGTCGTCACCGACCAGTTGGCCAAATGCTTCGACGATGCTTTGGCGCTGGTGCAATCTGGTCTCGCCTCAAACGAGAGCAAGGCAACATATCTCCATGGCAGCTTCGGCGCCGGCAAAAGCCACTTCATGGCGATACTGTACTTGCTCCTGCAGGGGAACGCTGCGGCGCGCTCCATTGAGAAGCTTGCCCCAGTCGTAACGAAGCACAACCGCTGGGCTCAGGGGAAGAAGTTCCTGCTGGTGCCCTATCACATGATTGGCGCCGACAGCGTGGAGCAACGTCTGCTGGGTGGCTATTACGACCTGGTGACGAAGCTCCATCCAGATCGGCCGCCCGCGGGACTCTTCCCTTCCGATTCTCTGATTGCCAACGCGCGTACACTGCGTTCCCAGATGGGAGACACTTCGTTCTTTAAGGCACTCAATGGCTCATCGAGCGACGACTGGGGCGCGATGGAGGGAGATTGGGACACAACCAGTTTTGAGACAGCCTGCCGTGCCGGCGGAGGTTCAGCCGATCGCACGCGGCTTGTGGATGCGCTGGTGCGAA
>PLPU01000457.1:0-5833 GCA_003159975.1 Acidobacteriaceae bacterium | reverse complement strand
CGATACTCCGGCAACTCCGCCGCCATCGCCATCACCCGCCGATGAATCTCGCGCACGTTCAGCTCCTCGTTGTAGCAGGGAGTCACGATGGTGATAAGCTTCTTGGTCATTCAGCTCTCCTTGAGAGCGAGTACATGAGTCTCGTGCCTGGGGAACAAAAGACGCCGCGATGATTTCGATTACAGAGTCCAGTATAGGCGCGGCCAGTCGCGGATGGCCCGCAACTCTGGAGTCACGCCTCCCGTCCCGTTTGGCTTTTTGATTCCTTTTATGCCCTCTTACTCTCGGACGTGAGCGTCCCAAGCCAGCGGACATCCCTCGCAACGCGGATTCCTGCCGCAATGCGCCTTGCCCACGGCAACAATGACAGCATGAAACTCGTTGAACAGGCGTGCATGGCTCGTCGGCGCATCGGACGCAAAGGCCTGGCGAGTTAAAGCGCTCAATGCGTCATATTTCTTAGCTCCATTCGGTGGCGTAATAAGCCGGTGTCGTTCCGCGATGCGCCGCAGATACTCATCGGCGACCGGGACGGGATGGTTCAGCGCGTAAAGCAAGATGGCGTCCGCAGTCTCCGCTCCTACGCCCGGCAAGGCCAGTAGACGGCGTCTGACCACGTCCGTCGGAGCCGCCGCCAGTACGTCGAGCGAGCCGGCAAACTCCTTGTCCAGCATGGCTACAAATGCCTTCAGCGCGGGTGCCTTCCGGGTGTAAAAACCGGAGGGGCGAATCAGCTCCCGTAAATCATCCATCTCCAGCATGCGCAGTCCGTCTATGGTCAAAGCTCCCGCCAGGCGTAGGTTCGCGAGCGAACGCTCAACCGCCTTCCATGCCGTGTTCTGGGTGAGATAGGCGCCAAGAATCACTTCAAACGGAGTCTGAGCAGGCCACCAGTTCTGAGGGCCGTACGCCTCGGCAAGCCAATCGTGCATCTGGCGTAGCCGCTTCGCCGCATTCGGTCGGCGAGATGTTTTCACGGCAGGGAACTCTCGTCTGGCGCGGACTGAAGCTGCACTTTCCATTCCAGCACGCGGGCGCGCGCCGCCGCAGCCTCAGCTTCGGGCACATGTCCGGCATGTTGCAGCGAAATAGAGAGCGCCGTGTGCGCTAGCGGGTCTGCCGGAAACAGAGCAATCAACGCCAACGCAGCGGCGACAGACTGGTTCAGTTGGCCCGCGTCCCGCAACGCCCGCACCAGCCCGTGGTGCGCTTCCATCTGTGTCTCACCGTTGTCAGCACCAGCGGCAATGGCGGCTCGAAACTCGATGGCTGCTTCCGCAGGCCGTCCCTCAGCCAGCAGGTCGAGCCCACGCTGGGAATGCGATTCGGCAGTGGGAGGAGTCGTCACGGCTATCTTTAGAATAATGGTTGAGACTGCCTGTTGATTTCGGCGCATTCCGGGAGGGCACAATGAAGAGTCATACGGAGTATCTGGTTTTCGAGACGAAGAAGCGGCGTGAGATGGTCCACATCACCGGCCAGGTGGAACAGATTGTCGTCCGCAGCGGCGTCAAGGACGGCCTGTGCTTTGTTTCACCCATGCACATCACGGCTGCCGTCTACGTCAACGACCTCGAGAGCGGGCTGATCGAAGACATCGGGAAGTGGCTTGAGGAACTGGCGCCCGCCAGGCCCGATTACAAGCATCATCAGACCGGAGAAGACAACGGGGATGCGCATCTGAAGTCGCTGCTGCTGCACCATGAGACCACGCTGCCGGTAACCAACGGGAAGCTGGACCTTGGGACCTGGCAGCGCGTCTTTTATGCCGAGTTCGACGGCCAGCGCCGCAAACGGGTCATCGTGAAAGTGCTGGGTATTGAATAGCGGAGTTAGCCGCACTCCGCTAACCCAGCCAACAACGCTAACTTCGCTCAGTTGTCATCCGTGACCCTGCGCCAGCCGCCGGAAGAACGTGGCGATTCTGGCACAGAGAAGTCAATCTTGCTTCGGGGCAGAACCACCAGATCGACCCGGCGGTTTTCTGCGCGGCCGCCAGCTGAGTCATTGCTTGCCACGGGGTGGAACTCGGCGTAGCCGGCAGCTGAGAGCCGCTCCGGCGCGATGGCTTTCAATTCGAGGACGAGCCGCGCAATACGGGTGGCGCGGGCCGACGATAACTCCCAGTTGGAGTCGAACTCATCATTGTGTATCGGAATGTTGTCGGTGTGTCCTTCAATCCGAAGGTCATACGGGCTGCGGCCCAATGTACCCGCCACCTGTCGCAGTGTCGCCAGCGTTTCCGGTCGAGGCGCCGCGGATCCTGAGTCGAAGAACCCGGCCTCGCGCAGGCTGATGACCAGTCCGTCCCTGCCCATCTGAATCGAAACGGTGTGCTGGGCGATCTGGTTGGAGAGCTTCTGCTCCAGCTCCCGCCGTATCCCGTTCAAGTCTTCCTTCACCCTGGCCGGGGAAAGCACATCTTCGCCCATCACGATATTCATCGGAATGACCGGCTTGTCTATGCCGTTGGTCGCGCTGTTGGCCCCGCTTTGCGCGCGGCCGGAGTTGGCAAAGATGCCCAGCGTGCGGAATGCCGAGTCGATCGCCTCCGAAACCTGCACCTGCTTCTTCTGGTCCGCCTTCGAGGCAGCGTAGAGCACAACAAAGAACGCAAAAAGCAATGTAATGAAGTCCGCATACGACACCAGCCAGCGATCGCGCGAGTCCTGGCGTCTGCGGTTGCGCCGGATCATGCCGCGCGCCCCTTCTTGTCCCGCCCCTTCATGTCCCGCGGAGCCTCGTCGAGAAACCCCGCCAGCTTCACTTCAAGCATGCGCGGGTTAATGCCTTCGAGGATTGAGATCACGCCTTCCAGCATCATCTCGCGGCGCTGGTGCTCGTCGTGCATGCGTATGCGCATCTTGCCGGCAAACGGCAGAAAAAACAGGTTGGCGATCCCCACGCCGTAAATCGTAGCGACAAAGGCCACGGCGATCCCGCGTCCCACCTCCTGAATGTTGTCCAGGTGCTGCATCACCTGAATCAGCCCCAGCACCGCGCCGAGTATGCCGATGGTGGGCGAGAAACCTCCCGCCGACTCGAAAACCGCCGGAAGCCGTTCTTCGCTCTCCGCGGTGCAGTCCAGGCTGACACGCATGATGTTGCGCAGTTCTGTCGGCTCGGTGCCGTCGACCGCCAGCATCAGAGCCTGTTTCAGAAATGGATTCTCGATGGACTGAAGATCGGCGTCCAGCGATACAACCCCGTTGCGCCGGGCCTTGTTGGCAAAGGCAACCAGTTGCCGGACGAGCTGTTCATTTTGCTTGCTGGGCGCGGCAAACACATGCGCCAGGCTGCGGAATGCGGCCATCACCGTCCCCAGCGGGAACTGCAGCAGCACCGCGCCCATGGTGCCGCCAAATACAATCAGCGCAGCGGTCGGCTGCAGAATCTGGCCCAGGTTGCCGCCCTCGATCAGCAGTCCGGCTACGATGCCGGCGACAGCCAGAAAGACTCCGCCGATACTCCCCTTGTCCATGGACCGCTCCTCTGCAATTAGGGTGCGAAGACGCCGTTTCTCCCTGCCATCGGCGAAGCACCGCCGCTCCGCTCCGGCAGGCGGCTGTCTTCTATCAGTGGCCGGGGACCGGATTGTTGCGCGCCTGCATCGGGACGGCGTTGGGCTCCCCCCCAACGTCGAGGCTTGCAATCGAGACCACCCGCTGCAAATCGCCATAGGCCGGCAGGTGCCTGGCCACGCGCGCCAGCAACCTTGCCCGGTAGATAAGCACGCGCTCGGAAACCTCCGCGCAGCTTTCACGCACAATCAGCTTCTCTCCGCCGATCAACGTGAGCATCGTGTCCGGCGATGCCTCGGCGGTCTTGATCAGATCGCTGTTGAGCACAATGGGAGCGCCGTTGAGCCGTGTGAGTTCTATCATCGCCGCCATGACTCCTTATGTTGGTGTTATCGGCGATAGACGTGAAATGTTAAAGAATTAGAACGAAGGGGCGATAAGTGTCCTCCGTGGGACACAAAGCATAACCTCATAAAGTCCATAACTCCCACGCCGAAGAAGGGGCAAGATGCGGCGGTTACTTATCCGGCTGCAGCAACCCAGGGTTAACCAAAACAATCGGGGGCGCTGCCGGAAGGGAATCGCAAATCCACGCATCCCACAAGGAGAACCCCATGTCCCTGGGTGTCTTGAATAATCTCTCCGCGATGTATGCGGAAAACAACCTGAATAACACCACTAACAGCCTGAACACCGTGCTGCAGCAGTTGTCTTCCGGTTCGAAGATCAACTCCGGCGCGGACGATGCCGCCGGCCTTTCGCTGGTGGATGGTCTTCAGGCCAACTCCGTTGCTCTTGCCCAGTCGCAAACCAACGCCCAGGAGGGTGTCGGACTGCTGCAAGTGGCCGACGGCGCATTATCGCAAGTGACAAGCCTGCTTAACCGGGCCGTGACGCTGGCTACCGAAGCCTCGAACGGCACCCTCAACTCTTCGCAGGATACGGCTGCGAACCAGGAATATCAGTCGATTCTCTCGGAAATCAATAACATCGGCACCACCACCACTTACAACGACACATCGGTATTCGGCCAGGCAGCCACGAACATCTATACCGGCGACTCTTCCACCGCAGGCGCGTCCATCGACTCCCTGAATATCAGCTCGCTCTCCTCGTCCAACGTGGGAGACACCGGCGGCGTAATGGCGTACAGCAACGGCCAGAGCAGCGTATTCCTGAACCTCTCGACGAGCACGCAAAATGCGCAATCCACCGATACGCTGAACAGCGCGGGCACTTCCACGCTGGACGTGAGCTACCTGGTAAAAGGCGCCGACGGCGCTTCAACCCCGGCTACCACTTCGATCACCGTAGGCGGCACCAACGCCCAACCCAATACCGCCCAGGGGATGATCAACGCCATCAACAATGCGGGCCTTGGCCTGACGGCCACCTTCTCCACGGCGGCCCAGTCGGGAGCTGCGGTTGGTGGCACGGAAACAGGAATTCAGATCAGCGGCGGCATCATCTCAGTTGGCGTCGATCCGAACACAGCCAGCACCGGCGGCACACTGAATCCGAGCGAAATCACCAGCGGCGACCTGGCCCTGGGACAAGTCATCAGCGTGAATTCCGGAAGCACAAACGTGGCCACCTTCACGACCACGTCCAGTAACGACACACTCGACCAGATTGCCGCGCAAATCAATGCCGGCACCGGACATACCGGAGGTTCGGCAACTGCCGGCATGGTTACGGCCACCGTCGTTTATAACAGCGCGGGCCAGGAGACCAGTCTGCAGTTGAACGATGGTTCCAATGCAGGCGGCGCCTTGACAGTCACCGCGACTCCCACCACCATCGCCCCCAGTGCGTTGACCTCGCTGACGACAGTGAGTGCGGCGAATAGCCCCGTGAACGTGAATTTCTCGACAGGCGGTGCTGGTTCCGCAGGGCAGTATGCTGTTGCGACTCTGGCTATCCCTGGTGGAACCGCCGACAACAATCCGGCGACTAACAATCTCACCGGCAGCATCGAGATCATGAACGGTGGAAACGTTACAACCTTCCACCTGAACGATTCCTCCGGTGACTCCAATACCGCCACCAATGTCTATATCACTGCCGGCAACTCGTCGCTGAATGGCCTTGCTGCGGCGATCCAGGGCAGTCTGGGTCTGGGAGCTACAACAACCGCATCGGCCACGACCTCCGGCATCACGATTACGTCCACCCAGGCCGGCACCGCCATCAGCACAGTGGGCACGCCGACGTTGGCGGCCACACTGGGCGCCGGAGTCACCAGCAACGTTGGAGGCCTTCTGGCGTCATCGGGTACAGATGGATCGACATCATTGTCCATGGTCGGCGAC
>PLPU01000580.1:3313-3900 GCA_003159975.1 Acidobacteriaceae bacterium | reverse complement strand
TTGCCCCTGCGCACCATTGCCGAGATCCTCGAGCCGCGCGCTCGCGAACTGCTCTATTTCGTGAAAGAAAGCCTGCGCCAGGGCGGCGTTGTCGATGCCCTCGGCGCCGGCTGCGTCCTCACCGGCGGCGGAGCCATGCTGCCCGGCATGCTCGACGTGACCGAAAGCCAGTTGCGCGTGGCGGCGCGTACCGGCATGCCCGTACGTCTATCTCATATGCCCGGCGAGCTGGTTCATCCCAGCTTCGCCACAGCCATTGGTATGCTCTTATACGCCCACCGCACCCGCGTCACCCGTGCGGCGGAAAACAACGGTCTGCGCGCCAAATTGCGCGCCATTTTTGCAGCAAGTTTTTAGTGCGACAGTTGTAGATCGGGGAATGAGCTGGATCGGGGATTTCGGAAGGAGCAGGGGGTTTTAACCCCCTGAAAAAGGGCGAATATACGCTGCCTTTAGGCACGGGCCTTTGTCCCTCTTTCAAGAATTGAGCCAATTACAACTGTGATGCCAGGGGTTAGTCAGTTTCTTAGTTTTCGAATCATCAATAGGGGAGGCTAAAGCCGTATGGAACCGACGGGTCAGCAGAC
>PLPU01000580.1:0-3258 GCA_003159975.1 Acidobacteriaceae bacterium | reverse complement strand
GGCGCCGGAGCCAATCCCGACGTTGGCCGCCGCGCCGCCCTCGAAGATTCCGACAAGATCATCGAAGCCCTCGAAGGCGCCGACATGGTCTTCGTCACCGCCGGCCTGGGCGGTGGCACCGGCACCGGCGCAGCTCCGGTTATCGCTTCGCTGGCCAGCGAAATGGGCATTCTCACTGTCGCCGTCATCACGCGCCCTTTCGCCTTTGAAGGCAAGCGCCGNNGCCAAGGACGCCGGCTTCTTTGAGAGTTTCCGCATCGCCGACGACGTGCTCCGCCAGGGTGTCCAGGGCATCTCCGACATCATCACCATCCCCGGCATCATCAACCGCGACTTTGCCGACGTGAAGACCACCATGGCCGGCATGGGTCACGCCGTCATGGGCACCGCTGTCCGCTCCGGCGACAACCGCGCCATTGAAGCAGCCCAGGCCGCCATGGCATCTCCGTTGCTCGAGGCTGGCGCAATCGACGGCGCGCGCGGCATCCTCATCAACATCACCGGCTCCAGTTCGCTCAAGCTTTCCGAAGTGAATGCGGCATCGTCGCTCATCCAGACATCGGCGCACGAGGACGCCAACATCATCTTCGGCGCGGTCCTCGACGAGAAAATGGGAGACGAGGTCAAGATCACCGTCATTGCCACCGGCTTCCGCGACCAGATGCCCGAGCGCCGCGCCCGTATGCTCAGCGTGGAAGAAGCCCCTGTGGTTTCCGTGCCGGTGATGGCGCCTGATAACTGGATGCAGGAGCCCGCGGCGCCCGCTCCTGCTCCTGCACCGTCACGCTTTCTCAGTCAGGATGAAGACGGGGATGAGGAGACGGCGGAGATGAGCGTACCGGCCTTCTTTTCGGCATCCGCTCAGTCTGGCGCGACCGCTGTTGCCGTCGCCCCGCCGGTTGCCGAAGCGCCCCCAGCCTTCAGTCAGGAGGAAACGGAACCTGTCTCCGCGCCCGCTCGCCCGCAGTTTGCCGAGCTGGCGGAAGAGCCGGCCTACACCCCGCTTCCCAGGGATTACGCACCGGAATTCGGTAACGGAATGCGCACTCCAGCCGTGGTGGACGAGTACCCGGCCCAGCCCGCTTCCGCGCTCTTTCGAGAGAGCGAAGAGTCGACCCAACGGGATCTCGATACCCCCGCATTTCTGCGCAGACTCAAATTCTAGTGCCCTGCCCCTGATGTCCATAACAAAGCAGAGGCGGTCATTCTGAGCGAACGGGGCCCCGAACGTTTTTCAGTTCGGGGGTGGTGAGCGAAAGCCTGCCCTGAGCGTAGTCGAAGCGAATCTGCATTTGTTCTTTCGGGTTTTCAGGCCACTAGACCGACGTCCACGTGGCTTTAATGGTCCCGTCTAACACATTTGTCCCATTTTGGGATTGGTTGCCCAGGTTGTATAGTGCAATATAGCTCTACAAAACGATGACCGGCAGCAAAACTGCAGAGCAACGTTGTTGTCTTTGTAAGGTTTGCCTAAGGGATGATGTGGCTGTTTCTCGGATGGTGATTTGGGTCACATCCAGCAGCTCAATCGTCAGGAATAGTAGGTCTTTAGCCAAGGCAGCCGATAGTATATATGCTGCGGAATGACCGGTTCGGCAAGGAGTGCGCAGCCCAAGGGCGGACGTACGGCACGAAATCCATCGTTGAGAGGATGTTTGCTGGATGACACTGTCGCGTATCTCGGCATTTGGTGTGATTTTTCTCGCGCCCGCATTGGGCGCCGCTGCCTTGGACACACCCCACACGTTGCACCCGCGCAAGACTCCGCCCACTCATTTGTCCGAATCGCATCGCGCCACTTCCCATGCTGCCCGGCCTTCAACAGGTTCGGCCGCCAGCCATGCCGCAGCCAAATCCGCACCAACTCATACGGCTCATGCTTCCACCGGCCATGCCACGGCAGCTCCAGCTCATCTAACCCCCAGGGGCCGGGCACGAGCGGGCGCGCGCCGGGTCGCCCTTACTTCCCGGCATCACTACTCCAACGAGCGCTTTACAGCCAGCTCCTTTGCCAGCGGCGACATATTTCAGGGCGACATCACCGCCGGTGAAGATCCCGTCGTTCGCCAGGCCGCCATCGATGCCCTGGGCGACATGAATGGCACTGCTGTGATCATCGATCCATCCAACGGCCGCATTCTGGCCATGGTCAACCAGAAGCTCGCGCTGTCTCCGGGAGCGGAGCCCTGCTCCACCATCAAAATCACCGTGGCCATGGCCGCGCTCTCTGAGGGCCTGGTCACCCGCGACACCATGGTCCAGTTGCCCGGCTTCCGCATGAACATGACCGATGCGCTGGCCAAGAGCAACAACCTATACTTTGAAGAGCTTGGCCGCGAACTCGGCTTCGACCGCGTGCGCCACTACGCCAACCAGTTCGGCCTTGGCGAGCTGGCCGGCTACAACATTCCCGGTGAGCAGCTTGGCGTCTACCCTGACCAGCCCATCCCGGCCTCTGAGGGCGGCGTGGGCCGCATGTGCAGCTTCGGCCAGGGCGTCTCGCTCACCCCGCTTCAACTCGGCGCGTACGTAGCTTCCCTCGCCAACGGCGGAACCCTCTACTACCTCCAGCACCCCACCACGCACGAAGACGTTGCCGCATTCCAGCCCATGGTCAAGCGCACCCTCGACATCGCCCGCTTTGTTCCCGATCTGGAGGACGGCATGGCCGGCGCCGTTGAATACGGAACCGCTCGACGCCTCCGCGCCAACTTCCACGAACTGCCCGTCTTCGGTAAGACCGGTACCTGCTCCGACAATGGAACCCGTTTCGGCTGGTTTGCTTCATTCTCGGATTCGCCCCAGGGCAGCCTGGTCACGGTCTTCTTCCTCGAAGGCGGCCGGCCCACCTTCGGCCCGCGCGCGGCGGAACTGACCGGCGTCTTCTATAAGAATCTGTGGGACCGCAACTACTTCGCAGCCAAGGGCCAGCAGGAAGCCAATGCCACCCAGCCGGTATCTGCGCTTCCACCCGCGCGTTAAGCCAGCGATTTTTCCGGCACCATCAGTTTTTCGGCAACATCAGCACACCAGAAAAGCCGCCTCCGGGCGGCTTTTTCAGATTGCTGAAAAACTTCAACTTGGCGTATATGTGCGAAAGGGCACGACTTCAGTCGTGCCGCAAGCCAATCTAAATGAGAGAGATGGGGCTTTAGCCCCACACCCTCTCTCCGGTTTTTGCTCAGAATTCAGACCTTTTTCACCATTTCGAGGAGCCGCCTTCTGGCGGCTTTTCTCGTGTGTGCCGAGCATTGTTCA
>PLPU01000415.1:0-3864 GCA_003159975.1 Acidobacteriaceae bacterium | reverse complement strand
ATGCGCGAGTACGGCGTGGGGAAGATTGCGTCGATCAACGGGCGCTACTACGCGATGGACCGTGACAAGCGCTGGGAGCGGGAGCGCAAGGCATTCGACGCGATGGTCAACGGCAAGGCCGAGGGCGGCGCGTATGCGAACCCCGTGGCGCGCATCAAGGAGAATTACAACAACGGAATTACGGATGAGTTCCTGATTCCGTTTGTGGTGGTGGATGCGGCAGGCAAGCCGGTGGCGCAGATTCGCGACGAGGATGTGTGCATCAACTTCAACTTCCGCGCCGACCGCGCACGGCAGATTACGCGCGTGCTGGCCCGGGAAAGCGGACTGAACAAGGTGGGCGGGCGCGATCTGGATGGATGGGAGTCGCTGGACGAGACCATGCCCCGCTCTGAGACTCCGAAGAATCTGCACTATCTTTGCATGACGCAGTACGACAAGAAGTTCGAGTTACCGCTTATAACTCCTCCGGAGTCGCTGGATAACATCCTGGCTAACGTGCTGGCGGCGCACCAATTGCGTAACCTGCGCGTGGCGGAGACGGAGAAGTTTGCGCATGTAACTTACTTCTTCAACGGGGGGATCGAAGTTCCCTTCCCCGGCGAGGAGCGCGAGCTGGTTCCGAGCCTGAAGGTAGCCACGTACGACCTGGCGCCGGAGATGCGCGCCGAAGGGATTGCCGACGCGATTCTGAAGGCCATCAACGACACAGCGTTCGATCTGGTGGTGGCGAATTTTGCGAATGCGGACATGGTAGGACATTCCGGAAGGCTGGAGCCTACGATCAAGGCCGTTGAGGCAGTGGATGCGCAACTGGGGCGCATTTACAAGGCCATTAAAGAAAAGAACGGCAGTTGGCTGATTACCGCCGATCACGGCAATGCGGAGTTGATGGTGGACCCGGTGACGGGAGGTCCGCACACGGCGCACACCACCAATCCGGTGCCGATGATTTATGTGGCCGAGGGCGCTGAACGCTATCGTATGCGGGACGACGGTTCGCTGCGCGATATTTCGCCGACGCTACTGAACGTGCTGGACCTGGGCCTGCCGAAGGAAATGACCGGCGGCGATCTTCGGGTACCGATTCAGAAGTAACTTGGGGATCACTCAGAGTAAGGGCGAAGCTATTGGGCTTCGCCTTTTCTGTTGCTCGAGTCCTTCGCCCGCATGGATGAGTTTCCGATCCGGTAACTTCAGTTACGGCGACGGCCAGAGACTGGCTGACGGCGGCCGATGAGAAACAGGACCGGAGAGAGAACAAACAATCTGACCAGGTTGCGAACATGCGGGCGGGGCTCGATCCAGGAGGCCCATCGCGGCGAGGTTTTGTAATACCACTGAACAAATCTGTCTCCAAGCGGGTGGGTGAGGAGAACAGTGTCTCGAAACCTGCGCAATTGCTCGACTTCCGGAGCCATCGCCGACCCATAAGCCGCGGTGGCGATGAAGCAGTTCTTCTTTGGCCCCGAAGCATCGGCTCCTCCGCTCGACGCGATACGAATTTCACCACCGACGGGAGCATCCGGCGATCCGTACCAGAAGTCCTTTTGGACGGGCGACAGATCTTCGCCCATTTTCAAGCTGGGCTTCGACTCCATGAAGCGCTTGAATGCCCTGGGCACCGGCTCTTCCGATGATTGCTCTCGAATGGAATCGATGAGCGCGGTGAAAACCCAAATATCCTCCTGATAGCGGCGGAAGTGATTTCTCCCGATCAGCATCTGGCGCACGGTTTCGAGAGACTCCGCCGCCGCAGTCAGATTTCCGAGCTTCGCGACCGATGCGGCTTCGTAGACGAGCGATGTAACTTTCTGCGCCAGTTCGTCAGGAAAGCCGCGGACGAGGGATTCGCATTCGTCGATCCAGGGTTCTTCACTCATACAATGCTGTTTGGCCTTGCAGCCATTGTTGCAGAAGGGGTACGGGTTGACCATGAGAAAGACAAGCCTGAGGAGTCCTAATCAGAGCTTCGACCCAAATGCACGCGAGGGCTCCCGCATGCGGAAGGCCTTGCGTGCAAAAAAACTGGAGGCAATTTTACCGAAGACGCAGGGATTTGATTGCTTCGGGGAGGCGTTCTTCAATGAGCTTTGCACGCTCGGCGGCGATGCCGCCCAGGTACGATGGCGCAGGAGTGGCCGTACACACCAACACGAATGCGATCACCGAGAAACACAGACCTGCGATGCCAGCCGAAATGAGCATGTGGTACATGTCGAAGATATCGAGGCCGAGGATTTTGAAGGCGACGTGGTCGAGCGGCTTGACGTGATAGAGAACCGCGAGGGCAAAAAGGAAAAAGAAGACGGCCAGAGAGGTAAGGACAGCCAGGGTCACATCGAGGCTGCGGTGGAATTTCTGGCGGGCGCGGCAATGAGGGCATTCGACAAAGTGCTGTTCGTAGTCTTTGCGCATCTCCGGATAAATCCCCGAGATGTCATAGCGCCAGCTTGCCAGAATGGCGCCTACAACTCTGTCGGTACAATCGGTTCTTGCCATAGAGAAAAGACCCACTTTGCAAAGGATGTGTTCAGCCGCCATGTGTTGCGCGGCTCACGTGGCAACGGAGGCTTCCAACCACTTACTTAGACGCTTCACTGAGTCTTACGATTCAGTGAACATCCTGGTTCCGGCAGGCCGTGGCGTCTCCCTTGCCAATCTACCTGGTACAGAGTGATGCTCGTGTGTTACTTACTATTGTAACTTATTTACTTAAAAACAAATAGCCTCGAGGTGCCGATGCTGCGCGGCGAGGAACAGCTTATTGGCCAGAAGACTGGCGTGAGCCTGGAGAGCGCGCTCAGCCGTTACCCTCGCCAGTTCAGGAAGATTATTGCTTTCAGAGAGATGGCCGAGGATGACGAAAGCGGCCCGGCCGTCGTACTCGTTCTCAAGGAACTCTGCCGCGGCGTCATTGGAGAGGTGGCCGACGCGGGAAAGCACTCGCTGTTTAACAGACCAGGGATAGGGTCCGTCGCGCAGCATCTCGAGATCGTGGTTGGATTCGAGCAGGAGGAGATCGAGTCCCTTGAGCTGGGCCTTGACGTTGGGTGGGATGTAGCCGAGGTCGGTGGCGATCCCCAAGCGCACGCCCTCGGCGCGGAAGACGAACCCGACAGGATCGGCGGCGTCGTGGGGGATGGTGAAGGGGCTGATAGCGATGTCGCCGATTGCAAAGGGCTGGCCGGCCTGGAAGTACTCGACAGAGGGAAGCCAGGCGGGATCTTTTGCATGGGTGGCGGCGAGTGCGGGTGAGGATTCGGGTGGAGCGGGTTCCGCAACGAACACGGACTCATCGGGGTCGGCGTCGGTCTCGGAATCGGACTGGGGGCCTTCGGCTTCGGCCTGGCGCTCGGCGGCCTGCTTGCGGCACTGTTCGAGCCACTGGGCGTAGGTCATCTGGCGGCGCGGGGTGAGCCAGCGCATCCAGGCGCGGTGGGTGCCTTCAGTGAAGTAGACAGGGATGCCAAGTTTGCGGGCGGTGACGGCGAGGCCGTTGATGTGGTCGGAGTGCTCGTGGGTGATGATGATGGCGTCGAGGGTCTCGGGGTCCTCCCCGGCCAGGCGCATGCGGCGGAAGAGCTCGCGGCAACTCAGGCCGGCATCGACCAGGATGCGCGTGCGGCCGCCGGAGACAACGGTACTGTTGCCTTTGGAGCCGGAGGCGAGCACGGTGAAGCGGACCATTGTTTGAGCATACAGCGAATGGTTGTGCATTTTGGAGGCGAGGGGGTGACCGGTTGGTGTCCTGACTCCAAAGTTCCTACCAGAAGTTCCGAAGTGCAACCGCAGGTCCCCTTCGACTACGCTCAGGGCAGGCTTTCGACTACGTTTGGCCCAAAAGCTGGCCAAACTTCGCTC
>PLPU01000519.1:0-5211 GCA_003159975.1 Acidobacteriaceae bacterium | reverse complement strand
ATCCCTGTTTTTCACCAACTATGCAGCCACTCCTCATCCCGCCCAATCCGCACCGGCGCGCGGAACAGCTCACTCAACCGCGCCTCTGTAAGCAGCTCCTCGCGCGGCCCGTCCCCCACAATCCGCCCGCCCCTCATCAGGATCACGCGCTCAATCTCCGGCAGAATATCGCCCAGGTGGTGCGTCACCAGCACCAGCCCCGTTCCCTCCTGCGCCAGCCTGCGCAGCGTCTCGCGGAGTTCGCGCTGCGCCGCCAAATCCAGCGCGTTCGAGGGCTCGTCCAGCAGCAATTGCCGCGGCCTGTGCACCAGCGCCCGCGCAATCATGATCCGCCGCTTCTCGCCTGCCGACATCTGGCCCACCATCTGCCCCGCCAGGTGCCAGGCCTCCATCCGCTCCAGCGCTTCCCGCGCCCGCTCCCGCATCTCGGCAGTCACGTGTAAATTCGGCCATAACGTCGACGCCGAAAAGAAACCCGCGATCACCGCGTCCAGCCCGGTGGTCACCGCCGTCCGTTCTCCCGGCAATTCACCCGCCGGCCCAGTCGCCACCACTCCAAAATGCCTTCGCAACTCGGTCAGATCCCACCGCTCGCGCCCGAAGATCCGCACCAACATTCCTGATCGCACAATGGGATACACCTGGCATGTCATCGCCATAATCAGCGTTGACTTCCCGCACCCGTTCGGCCCCAGGATCGCCACATGCTCCCCGGCGCGCACCGTCAGGTTCACGTCGTGCAGCACCACCCGCTCGCCGCGCGCCACATTCACATGCCGCAATTCCAGAAACTCTTTGCGCCCAGCCAACTCCGCCTTGTCCGCGCCGCTCTTCGTCATCCCAACTCCAGCTATCAATCCCCAACCTGCTAGATTAAATGGATTGGTCCCCATTCAAGATATGTCTCAGGCCTCCCAATTCCTCATCCCCCGCGGCTTCCGCTTCGGCGCCACCACTGCGGGACTCAAAAAGAGCGGCCGCCCCGACTTCGCCCTCATCGTAGCCGATCAGCCCGCCAGCGCCGCCGCCGCATTCACCGCCAACCGCGTCGTCGCCGCCCCGCTCATCCTGGACAAGCAGCATCTTTGCGCCACCGGCAGCATTGTCCGAGTCGTAGCCATCAATGCCGGCAACGCCAACTGTGCCGCCGGAGAAGCCGGCCTCGCCGCCGCGCGCGCCACCTGCGATGCCGCCGCAAGCGTCTTTGCCTGCCCCGCCGAACAGATTTTCCCCTCTTCCACCGGCATCATCGGAGTCCCGCTCCCGGCAGAAAAACTCATCGCCGCGCTGCCTGCTCTCTCCGCATCGCTGGGCTCTGAATTCGACCACTTCCAACAGGTAGCGCAAGCCATCCTCACCACCGACACGGTTGAGAAGACCGCCTTCTCCTGCCTCGAAGTCGGTGGGAAAGAAGTCCGCATCGCCGCCCTCTGCAAAGGCTCCGGCATGATCCATCCCCAGCTCGTGCCGCACGCCACCATGCTGGTCTACATCCTCACCGATGCGGACCTCTCGCCCGCCGTCCTCGACACCTGCCTCCGCGCATCCATCGAAGTCAGTTTCAACCGCATCTCCGTCGACGGGGACACTTCCACCAACGACACGGTCCTGCTGCTCGCCTCCGGAGCCAGCGGCGCGGCAGTCGGCGCAGGCAATGCTGAATTCGCCATAGCCCTCACCCAGGTCTGCACCTCGCTCGCCCGCCAGATCGTTGCCGACGGTGAAGGCATCACCCACGTCGTCGAACTCCGCATCGACGGCGCGAAGGATGACGCCGACGCCCTCAAAATCGCCAAAGCCATCGCCCACTCTCCGCTGGTCAAGACCGCGTGGGCCGGCGCCGATCCCAACTGGGGACGCCTCGTCGCCGCCATCGGCTACTCCGGCGCGGCCATCGACCCCAACCGCATCGACATCCGGTTCGGCGACATCCCCATCTGCCTCAACGGCGGACGCGCCCCTGAATTCGATGAGGTCAGCGCCCATGCCTACATCGCCCAGCCCGAGTTCGTCATCAACATCCAACTCCACCAGGGCCAAGGCAGTTGCGTCTTCTGGACCACCGACCTCACCGTCCAGTACATCCACATCAACGCCGATTACTCCACCTAGCCGGCAACCGGTCGCGGTGCTTCACGCTCCTCTCCATGGAATCCGCATTGCATACGAATCCAATACGTCGGTAACACTCGATCCCCGTTTACAATCACAATTACTGGAGAGCCGCCACAACCGATGCCCCCTGAAACCAGGACAAATGCCGCGCCCACGGCCGGATCAACGTCCGTCCATAATGGATTCTCGCTCATCTCCAATGACAAGCTGATCGCCCTCTACTCCCACCTGCTCAAGTCCCGCATGCTTAAAGAATCCGCCCGCATCCTATTACAAGCAAATGATTTCAACACCGCCATCTACGGCGCGCTGGGCCACGAAGCGTCTGTCGTCGGTGTCGCCATCGACCTTGGCCCGAAAGACACCATCGCCCCTTCCCACTTCGATTGCACCACCAGCCTTCTTCGCGGCGCGTCGCTTGAAAAGATCGTTGCCTGCCTCAGCGCCCGCGCCGCCAAGACCCGCCGGCTCAGCCTCAAACGCGCCGTCGCCGCCGCCGAAACCAACCGCAAAAAGAAGAACGGCAAGATCGTCGTTGCCTTCGCCGCGGAAAATGCCGCATCCCACGATGCCTGGCATGAGGCCATGCATGCCGCCCGCACCCGCAGGCTGCCCATGATTTTCGTCTCCCACCTGCGCCACCCCGGCAAGTTTGAAAGTGCCTCCGTCCACGCCGAGGTCGAAGACGTTGCCCTCAAAACCAGGGAATTCCACTTCCCCGTCATCCCCGTCGACGGCAATGACGTGGTGGCCGTCTACCGCGTAGCCACCGAGTCCATCACCCACGCGCGCATGCGCCATTCGGCCACACTCATCGAGTGCCATCTCTGGGATGGCGACGACCCCATCCTGAAAATGGAGAAGTACCTCAAGCGCAAAGGCCTGTTCACGCCAAAGCTCAAACGAAATATAGCCGCCGCCTTCACCCGTGAACTCGACGCAGCCCTGCGCGCTGCCGCAAACAAGCGCAAATAATCCTGCCCACTAAAATGTGAAGAGTTGTTACCGCGCCCGAGGATGCGTCCGGTCGTACACCACCGTCAATTGCGACGTAGTGAGCTGTGTATACCGCTGCGTCGTCGACAGCCGTTCATGCCCCAGCAGCTCCTGAATCGCGCGCAGATCCGCTCCTTCTTCCAGCAGATGCGTGCCAAACGCATGCCGAAACGTATGCGGATGCACATCTCCTGAAAGCCCGCGCAAGACTGCGATACGCTTCACAATGCGCCCCACGCTGCGTGTGGTCAATCGCGCCTGGCTCCGCGCCTTCGTCAGCCCACGCAATTGCAGATTCACAAACAACGCCGGCGTCGCTGCTCGCTTATCCCCGCCCACCGCGGCCAGCAGCGCCGACCGCTCCGCAAGATACGCCCGCAGCGCCTGCGCCGCGGCATCGCCCANNGCCCAATGAATGTCGTCCAGGTTCAGCCCCGTAAGCTCCGCATTTCGAATCCCGCACCCGTACAGCATTTCCAGGATCGCCTTGTCTCGTGCCGGCCAGCTCGCCGCATCCTTGCTCACCGAATCGACCACCCGATTCATCTGCTCAATCGACGGCACGCGCGGCAAATGCTTAGGCAGCCGCGGTGTCGCGACGAGTGAAGCCGCGTTCTGTTCCACTTTTCCCGCGCGCGCCAGCCACTTGAACCAGCTTCGAATCGCCGCCAGCGCCCGCGCCGCCGACGCCTTTGAAAGCCCGCGCTCATACAGCGTTCCCAGATACGCGCGAATATGCGTGTGCTCAATCTGGTCCACGCTCTGGCTCTTGCCGTAGTGCTCCGCGATGAACGCAGCAAACCCATGCAACTCCCGCTGATACGCGCGCAGCGTGTGCACCGATGCCCCGCGCTCGTTGGTCAGCATGGTCAGATACTCGTGCACCAGCGAGGTCAGCGACACATCGACGCCGGCGGCCAGCCCACTCATGCGATTTCCTTGCGCGAACCCGCACGCGGCACAAGACGCAGCCCTGCGCTCTTCTCCTGAAGCGCCTCAGCCTCTTCCGGCCTCCGCGTCGCGCGCGGATGATGTTCGCGATGCACCGCCTTCAGCCGTCCCAGCGCCAGGTGAGTATAGATTTGCGTCGTTGAAATATCCGCGTGGCCTAGAATCAGCTGCACGCTGCGCAGGTCCGCGCCATGTTCCACCATGTGCGTTGCGCAACTGTGCCGCAGTTGGTGCGGGCTGGCGGTTCCGCTTGCCGTCTTCACCAGGTGCCACACCCACTGCCGCGTCAACGGCATCCCACGCAACGAGAGAAACAGGCTTGTGCCCTGCTCTCGCTGCACATGCACCCTGCGTACCGAATTAATGCGGGCCAAATGCGGCCGCCCCTCGCGCAGATACTCGTTCAGCGCATCGACAGCGGAGCGCCCCAGCGGCACAATGCGTTCTTTGTCACCCTTGCCGCGCACATGCGCGCGCCCCTCATCCAGCGCCAAATCGCCCGTCGAAAGCGCCGTCACTTCGGAGACTCGCAGCCCGCCCGCATAAAGCAGTTCCAGAATCGCGTGATCGCGCAGCGCCGTAGCTCGTGCCTGTGGATGATGCGCGGCCATTCCGCTCCGCTCCAACATCTCCGCCACCTCCAGCTCGGCCAGCGACTTCGGCAACACCTTCCACGACTTCGGCGACTCGATATTGATGGTCGGATCGTGATGGATTCTGCGATCCAGCAGCAGCCATTTGTAAAAACCCCGCAGGCAGCTCAACTTGCGCGCCACCGACCGCGACTCGATCCCGTGGTCGCGCAGATGCTCAAGGAATGCAGCTACATCCTGTTGCGCCGCCGTCAACAGCACACCATGCCGGCCTTCAATGAATTCGGCGAAAGACTTGAGGTCGCCGTCGTAGGCCTCGCAGGTAAGAGGGCGCAGCCCCTTTTCCACGCGCAGATACGCCGTGTAGCCCTTCATGAGCGGAAGATTGCGTGCACTGTCCACACCATCGATTATCCGCGTCTTCAACCCGTCCGAACCGCCTGCGCGTCTCTTACCGAACCTCGTTCATCAAGGAATCAACTTCATCACCCCGCCCAAAACTCAATGTTTGTAATAGTTCGTGCACCTCTCATCAAACCTTCATGTGCAAAATCAC
>PLPU01000161.1:0-9991 GCA_003159975.1 Acidobacteriaceae bacterium | reverse complement strand
ATGATCAAGACCCGCCCCGGTGGCGATCCATCGGCAGTGCTCTATGACGCCTGTTCGGCGGCCAAGGCGCGCTCCATCGCCGAGCTGATCGTTGACACAGCAGGCCGCCTTCACACCAAGTCCGGCCTCATGGACGAGTTGGACAAGATGCGCCGCACCGCCGCCCGGCTGATTCCCGGCGCGCCGCACGAGGTGCTGCTGGTGATGGACGCNNACCACCGGCCAGAACGGCCTGCAACAGGCGCGCCAGTTCACCCAATCGGCTGGCGTAACCGGCATCGTCCTGACTAAACTGGACGGCACAGCCAAAGGCGGCATCGCCGTAGCCATCGCCCGCGAACTGAACCTGCCGGTCCGCTTTGCCGGCGTAGGCGAAAAGATGACCGACCTGCTGGAGTTTTCCCCAGCAGACTTTGTGGATTCGCTGCTCGGCTAACCGAGGCAACGCGCCGCAGTTCGATGTCCTCCTCGTATCATGCTCGATACAAAGAACATCGCCCGGCTGAAGACTTTGGCAGACAAATCTCTCAAATTAGAGATATACTATCCATGTACGGAAAGCGTCCGTACGCGAATCCATGGAGAGAATATGTCTACCGCAGTCGCACCGATGCGCAAGCAAGCAGAACCCAAATCCCGCGAACGGATCGATGTACGCCTTCGCCCCGAGCAGAAGGCGGAGATTGAAAGGGCGGCCCAGATCAAGGGACTCACGGTGACGGATTTCATTATCCAGAATGCCGTCGCAAATGCCAGGCAGGCCATCCGGGAATATGAAACCTGGACCCTCGAACGTCCCGATGCCGAGATCTTTGCCGCGGCATTGATGGAGCCAGCCACGCTTGGTGAGCAGCTCGCTCAGGCGGCGAAACGCTACAAGGAGCGTTTCCAACAAAGATGAACCAGGTTAAGACACCAGCCAATGTCTGACATACCAAATCCACAGGCTGTGTGAAAGGGCACGACTTCAGTCGTGCCGCGATGCTGCCCAAAATGAGAGAAATGGGGCTTCAGCCCCATGCAGCCGATTTGTGGATCGGCCTCAACATCGGGCCTCTTTCAGCAGTCTGAAGTTAAAGGAGTACTCTACTTTGTGGATTCTAAACTGTACTTCGAGCCGCTCGGAGAGCAGCACGACCGGGCGGCATTCTCCTGTGGAATCGAATCTCTGGATAAATACTTCCAGGGCGATCCCATCCGGCAGGACGTCAGCCGAAGAGTCACCAACGCTTTCGTCCTTACTCCCGACGGAAAGTCTGTAGTCGGCTTCTATACCCTGTCTCCCATCTCCATCCTCAGCGTGGATTTGCCGCCCACCCTTCAAAAGAAACTCCCCAACCGGCCTATTGGCGCAACGCTCATCGGACGGATGGGAAGGGATGTGTCCCTCCGAGGAAAAGGCATTGGCGAAATGCTGCTCATGGACGCACTCAACAAAGCATGGCAAGCCTCAAAACTTGTCTCCTGCTGGGCCGTAGTCGTCGACGCCAAGGTGGGCGCCCGCGACTTTTACATCAACTACGAGTTCACCCCGTTCGCTACCCAGCCCGACAGGCTCTTCCTGCTAATGAAGAAGATCGATTTGATGTTCCAATAGAATGTGGGAGAATCGCTCAGCAGCATGACCACTCCCGATCAAGACCGCTTTTGGATGCATCGCGCCCTCGAGCTGGCGCGCCGCGGCATCGCCGTCACCTCGCCCAACCCGGCCGTGGGCTGCGTCGTTCTCGACCGCGCAGGCCAGGTGGCAGGCGAAGGCTGGCACGAATATGACCTGGTCGACCACGCGGAAGTGATCGCGCTGCGTGTGGCTGCGCAGCACGCCGGCAACCGCCTGTCCGGCGGCACAGCCTACGTGACCCTCGAGCCCTGCAACCACACCGGCCGCACCCCTCCCTGCACCGATGCGCTCATTGCCTCCGGCGTGAGCCGCGTTGTCGCCGCCACCATCGACCCCAACCCCGCCGTAGCGGGCCACGGCATGGAGAAGATGCGCGCGGCGGGAATTGAAGTAACCATGGGCGTCTGCCAGCTCGAGGCTCGCCGCCTCAACGAAGGCTTCGCCCGCTGGAGTCAGCACCGCCGCCCCCTGGTGCTGATGAAGGTGGCCATGACCCTCGACGCCCGCATCGCGCCGCCGGCGGGTCACCACACCGCGCGCGAACCGTATTGGATCACTAGCGAGGCCGCGCGCCTCGCCGTGCAGCCCCTGCGCTGGCAGGCTGACGCGGCGCTTACCGGCGTGGATACAGTCCTTGCCGACGACCCCATGCTCACCGACCGCAGCGGTCTGCGCCGCCGCCGTCCGCTCCTGCGCGTGGTGCTGGACTCGGCCCTCCGCATGCCCCTCGACTCCAAGATGGTGGCGCACGCGCAGAACGATGTGGTGATTTTCACCGTTTCCAAAGACGAGACCCGTATCGAGCAGTTGCGCAGCCACGGCGTGCGCGTTGAAGTAATGCCCGCCGAAGCCGGCCGCGTGCCCCTCGGCAAAGTGCTCGACAAGCTCGGCGAAGAAGGCATTTTGTCCCTGCTCACCGAGACCGGCACGCGCCTCAACACCGCGCTCCTCTCCGCCAATCTCGTAGACCGCATTCACCTCTTCGTCTCCCCGCAGATCATGGGCTCCGACGCCATCCCCGCCTTCCGCGGCATGCCCCACGCCATCCAGATGGCCGAAGTGGAAGTCGAGCGCTACGCCAACGACCTCGGCCTCTGTTCGCTCCTCAAAGACCCCTGGCCGCAAGACAGTTGTCAGTGATCAGTTGTCAGTCAAAACGTCCCCTCCGCTCGCAAGTCCCAGCCGTGAGCGATAGAATCCCTTTCTATCGCCGGTTGCCCCAGGTCTCGCTTCTGACCTGGGAGACCACGAACCCCAACCGAAACGGAACTCTACTGCCTGTTCGCTACTTATTCTCATCGTCCATTCCTGTGTCCTTTGCGCGAATCGATTCCTCGATTCCGGCGACCTCTTCGTCGCTCAACTCGGGAAACTGCTGCCGCTTTCTGGCTGATAATTCGCCGTGATTCTGGAAAATGCATCGGACCAGCAGGGAAGCCCGCGCATTGGGCATATCTACGATGGTCTGGACTGCGGCCATTGCTTTGTCGAAGACCTCAAGGAATTCAATCTCCTCTCTTAGGTCCTTGCGAATGGTCTCCGCAACCGCATCATAAAGATATTCCGCTTGCGGCGTCGCATCGTAGTAGCGATAGAGCTTGTTCGTTTCGTTCAAGACAGTAAGCCGTTGCAGATCGTCCATCTCATATTCGATCCCAGGCATGATCTTGCTTGAAAAGGCATTTAAGGCGGCATCATATGCCTTTGGGGCGCGCAGCATGACCGCGGACACAGGGAACAGAATACCTTGCGGCGCGAACTGAAGCTTTGCCAGGCTGCGATGGATAAGGAACCGATGGATGCGGCCGTTTCCATCCTCAAACGGATGGATAAAGACGAAGCCGAAGCCTGTGACTGCCGCCGCGCAAACCGGATCGACGCCTCCGTGTTCGATGCGTGAGACCATGCGCATCCATCCACCCATCAGACCGGGCACATCTTCCGGTTTCGGACAGATGAAGTGGACAATCTCAGAGTAATTGGACGCGGTTTGGCCAACGTAATTCTGAATTGCGCGCCAATCCTTCTCGGCATAGCGAGCATCGACGATGGAGTTTTGCAATTCTACAAAGGATTGCTTTTCGCTGGTGTCGAAGTTATCGGCCCGGCCAAGTGCAGCCACAAATCTACGCGTCCGGTCAGTACTCGGCGCCTCGCCTTCAAGCGCGAAGGATGATTTGGTCTCCTTGGCAAACAGGTAGTGGATCGCGTGTGCCAACAGAACGGCGTCCGCGCCTTCGACAATACTCTTCGCTTCTTCCCCTAACCGCTGCCCCATAGCAGCGTCCAATCGGTCGGTGCGGCGGATCATTGGGCAGTAATCGCGATTGCCCAGAAGGTTGTCGATCACACGCTGCCGGCGGACACGAACGCCAGTTGCTGTGATGTGCAATGCCGGGTTCAGCAGGAGCACGTTATCCGTGGGTGGAACGTCGGGAAGATCCAGGGTCTCGCCAGTGAGCAACTCGTACAGGTACCAGGCGCGCCGCGCGTATTTGCCGACAGGCTCGCTCTTAACCCATGCTTCAAAAGCCTGGCGGTCCACCTTCCCAAAAAACGCCACGAGCACATTCAGGTCGATGGGCTCGTAGCGCATGGCGAAGCGGAGATGTCCGAACAAATCCGTTGGGCCGTAGGACAGGGGATATTGCTCGAGAACCGCTCCCTCTGTAATTCTCGTCTTGCGCGCGCCGCGAATCGCTTCTGAACGGACGGAGGGAGCAACAACCTCCAGCCCAAATTCCTCGATGAGCCGGTGAAGCCCGATCGCTGTGGGGTTCGACTTTGATCCGAAATCGCTAAATGCCATGGGAAAACGCTAAAAAGCGCCTCAGGTTGGGCGAAATAACTAAGGCCATAAAACCATGAAACCATCCAAAAGCGTTAAAGTCAATCCTAAAATACTAAATAATGACCTGACTAAACCAAAAACGATAAAGAATTGGCGCTTCTCCTCGACATACAGGGCCCACTCACTAATTCCTGATCCCTGTCCCCTGAGTCCCTTAGTCCCTTAAAATGAATCCATGTTCACCGGCATCATCGAACAAACCGGCACACTCATCCGCCTCAACGAAACAGGCGGCGTCCGCCGCATCACCGTCGAGGCCCCGGGACTGGCCGGCCGTCTCCGCGAGGGCGATTCGCTGGGCGTCTCCGGCGTATGCCTCACCGCGCTCGACGTGAACCCCACGCTCTTCCACGCCGACCTGGCCCAGGAAACCCTTGATCGCACCTCCCTCGGCGCGCTCGCTCCCGGCGCCAAGGTCAATCTCGAACTACCCACCGCGGCCGGCAGCCCGCTGGGCGGCCATATCGTCCAGGGACACGTCGACGGCACCGGCACGCTCACCGCGCTCGACCCTGTAGTCCCAGTCACAAGCCCCCACTTCGACAAGCAAACCACCGATTGGACCCTCAAAGTCCGCGTACCCGAAAACGTGCGCCAGTGGATGCTGCCCAAAGGGTCTGTAGCCATTGAAGGCATCAGCCTGACCATCGCGGACTTTGACGGCGAACAGCTTTCCATCGCCATTCTGCCGCTGACCTATTGGCGCACGAATCTGCACACGCTCGCTCCCGGCGCGCCGCTGAATGTGGAGGGCGATGTGTTGGTGAAACTGGCGCTGGCGCAGATGCAGGCGCAGAAAAAACCGTCGTTCGAGTTGACCGAAGCGTGGCTGGTGGCGAGCGGGTATTGATGTCCAGCGCTCACCGCACCGGAAACCCGCCATTCACCAGGCCGATGTTGACAACATTGCGAACCTCCCACTCCTGCATGGGATATTGCCTTCTGCATTCGCCGCACATGGTGATCGGATACTGCGCCTCGCAGTTGGGGCATTTGCCGCGCGTCTCGAATGTGTCGAATGCCTGGCTGCACTTGCCGCATCTCCATAGCGCGCCGAGCGGCGGAGCCACCTTGCAACTGGGGCATACGAATCCCGCCCGCCGCGGCATCTTCTCCCGCTTGAGCAGCACCCGCGCCTGTTGCAGACCACCCCAGCAACTGAAGAGCAGGTAAACGCACATCAAAATATTCCAGACGGATTCCGTGTAGAGCGCGAGCCCGAAGAGACCCACGATCCCGATCATTCCCACTACCACCGAAACCAGCAGGCTCTTGGCCCTGCCCAGCGGAAACCAAAGCAGCGACCACAGAATCTTGCCGCCGTCCAGCGGGTAGATGGGCAGTATGTTGAAAGCGAACAGAATGCCGTCAATCCACATCAGTTGGCTTGCAAAGGTAAGGGCGTCCGGCAGGGTCGCCGCCCACCCCATGGACTGACCAAGCAGCCACGCCCCCAGAAAAATCGGAAACAGCGCCACATTCACCAGTGGGCCGGCGGCGATGCTCCAAAGCATCGCGCCCGGCCGCTGCGGTGGATCCACATACGCCACGCCGCCCAGCGGCCAGAGCATGATGCGGTTGGCGGTTCCCCCCACCTGGCGGCAGGCCAGCGCGTGCCCAAACTCATGTGTCAGCACAATCAGAAAGAGCGCCAGGCACTCCGCAATGCTCCAGCCAACAGAGGAGTAGCGGCGATTTCCGATTTGGACCAGGTAGACCGCCGCGATGAACCAGAACCAATGCAGGTAAATGTCGACGCCGGCAATCTTGCCCAGACGGATGGAACCATTGCTAAGGGATGGCATGCGGGTAGCTTACTGCATTCCGCATCTTTGCGGGGACGAATCTGACGCAAATTACGCCTGAATTCCGCCTCGCGGTCCGAGACGCCCCTCCCGAGCGCCGCCACTCCCTTGCGCGTCTATCCGTTACAAGACCAGGCGCGAAGCCAGGAAGCCAAAGCTGGTACCCTGAAACTTGAGATTCCTGAGAAAAGCACCCTGGAAAGGCCGGCCCATCTCACCCGGCGACCGGAGCTATGGCTGAGTTTGTCATCAAGTTGGCCGATGAACGTGGACGCGTGCAGGAGCAGACCCAGACCGCTGCCTCCGCCGAGGAGCTGCGTGCGCGGTTCGTCCATGCCGGCTACCACGTCTTCAGCGTGCGCGCGCGATCGGGTTTTGCCGGGCTCAAGCGCGGCAAAGTCAAACTCGAGCCGTTTCTCATCTTCAACCAACAGTTCCTTACCCTGATTCGCGCCGGCCTGCCCATTCTCGGCAGCTTGCAGATGCTCGCCAAGAACCAGAAAAACGCCCACTTTGCCGCGCAGCTCGACGACATTTCCACCCGCGTCAAGACCGGCGAATCGCTGTCGGCGGCATTCGAGGCGCAGACCGGGTTTCCGGTCATGTACACCACCACCCTGCTGGCCGGCGAACGCTCCGGCAATTTGCAGGAAGTGATGGAGCGCTACGTCAGCTTTCAGCGCATCACGCTCACCTTCCGCAAGAAGCTGATCACTTCACTCATCTATCCCTGCGTGCTCATGACGCTGGTCACCGTGCTGGTGCTCTTCATGTTCACCTACGTGGTGCCTCAATTCGCAACCCTTTACGATCAGATCGGCTCCAAGCTCCCCGCGTTGACGGTCGACCTGCTGTCCTTCAGCAAGTGGCTCAATTCCAATTTTCTGTGGATCCTGCTGACCTTGCTGATCGTTGGTGTAGGCTTCTACCGCTTTGCCATTACCGACCGCGGCAAAGACTTTGTGGACGCCGTCCGTATTCGTACGCCGGTATTGGGCAAAATCTGGCTCAAGTACCAGGTGGCGCTGTTTACGCGCACCCTGGCCACGCTGCTCACCGGCGGCCTGTCGCTGGTTCCGTCGCTCGAGACAGCCGCCCGGTCCATTTCCTCGCGCCGCGTCTCCAAAGCGGTAACCGCGTCCATCTCCACCGTGCGCGAGGGCAGAAGCCTGGCCGATGCGCTGCTTGAGACCAAAGTCTTTCCCGACTTGGCCACCGAAATGATCGCGGTGGGCGAGCAGACCGGCGCTTTACCCGCGATGCTCAATTCAGTGGGCGAATTCTTCGATGAGGACGTGGCCACCGCTCTGGCCGCAGCCCTGGCGCTCATTGAGCCCATCATCTTGATTATTATGGGCGTGGTCGTAGTATTCATTCTCATCTCGCTTTATCTGCCCATCTTCTCCATGGGGCAAATGAGCGGGGGACAGGGGTAGTCGGCATGGCAGATGCATCCGCAATCGCGCTTCCAACAGTTCCCATGCCCGGCGCTCCGGACGAGCGTTCACAGGCTGAAGCCCTGGCGCGGCGCTATCGCGCGGACTTTGTCGACCTGAAAAACTTCAAGATTCAGCACGACCTGTTGCGCACCGTGCCGGTCGAGCTGATGTTCCGCTACAACTTTGTGCCCATCGAGCAGCAGGCGGACGCACTCGTAATCGCGGTCAGCGATCCCTCGCGGCTCATGGTGCTCGATGAGATTGCCGGCCTGCTTGGCGCGCGGATTATTGCGCGCGTGGCCACGCTCACGCAGATTACCGACCTGCTCAAAAAGACCGAGCAATCCCAGCGCGTGCTCGACGAAGCCAGCGAAGGACTGACCTTCGACGTCCTCACCGGCGACGAAAACTCCGAAGAAAACATCTCCATCGAGAAGCTGACCAGCGAAGAAGATATCAGCCCCATCATTCGCCTGGTCGATACCACCATCTTCACCGCTCTCGAACGGCGCGCCTCCGATATTCACATCGAAACCAACGACGATTCGGTCAATGTGAAGTACCGCATCGACGGCGTGCTTCAGGCAGCCATGGCGCCCATTGCCCGCGAGCATCACTCCACCATTCTCTCCCGCATCAAGATCATGAGCGAGCTCGATATCGCCGAACGCCGCGTCCCCCAGGACGGCCGTTTCCGCGTCCGCTACAAAGGCCGCCTGATCGATTTCCGCGTGTCCATCATGCCCACGGTGCACGGTGAAAACGCTGTCCTCCGCGTGCTCGACAAAGAGTCGATGAGCGAGAAATTTCGCAACCTCACGCTCGATGTTGTTGGCTTTGCGGATGCCGATCTCAAGCGCTTCCGGCGCTACATTCGCGAGCCTTATGGAATGGTGCTGGTGACTGGTCCCACCGGCTCCGGCAAAACCACCACCCTTTACGCCGCGCTCAACGAAATCAAGAGCGACGAAGACAAGATCATCACCATCGAGGATCCGGTCGAGTACCAGATTCGCGGCATCACGCAAATCCCAGTCAATGAGAAAAAGGGCCTCACCTTTGCCCGAGGCCTGCGCTCCATCCTGCGCCACGATCCAGACAAAATCCTCGTCGGAGAAATCCGCGACCAGGAGACGGCGCAGATCGCCATCAACTCCGCGCTCACCGGCCATCTTGTATTCACAACCGTCCACGCCAACAACGTGGTCGATGTTCTGGGCCGCTTCCTCAACATGGGCGTCGAAGCCTACAACTTTGTCTCCGCGCTCAATTGCATTTTGGCCCAGCGTCTCGTCCGCACCATCTGTGAACACTGCGCACAGACAATCTACTACGACGACGAAGCGCTCACCCTGAGCGGCCTCAATCCCGCCGAATGGCAGGGCTTCGGCTTCCGCGAAGGCGCGGGCTGCATCGAGTGCGGCGGCACCGGTTACCGTGGACGCACCGCCATCCACGAGCTGCTCGATCTGACCGATCCCATCCGCGAAATCATTCTGGAAAAGAAACCCACCTCCGAAATTCGCAGGCTGGCCCAGAAAGAAGGCATGAGCTTCCTGCGCGAGTCAGCTCTCGACCGCGTCCGCCGCGGCCTGACCACGCTCAAAGAGATCAACAAAGTCACATTCATTGAAGCATCGAGATAAGAGAACAGCCCTTAGCTTTTAGCCCGTAGCTTTTCATGTTTCTAGGAGGTTTTGTATCAGTCCTCCACCGGCGAAACCGATCCACGGGAGATGAAACACCGTCGGACGTTCTTTCTCCCGGAGGGAGAAGCGATAATAGCCCAGGACAAGCGCAGCGCAGTCCTGGGTCAGAGTTCAATAGGAGCTTCCGTCCTGTAGGGACGGTGTGAGATCCGTTGAGATGCGTTTTTGATCAGATCAATCATTTGCAGCCTTGGCGAAAAGAAGTTTCTTTTCAGAGCATGACTTCACAGCATTCTGAACAACTCCAACTCGACGTAGATGTGCGAAAGGGCACGACTTAAGTCGTGCCGCAAATGCAGCAAAAAGGACGCGGGCTTTAGCCCCTGGGGAAACAAGCAATTGACTTCAATCCTGAACAAGGCAAAAATCGCGACCCAGCCCGGCGGGCGCCCCCCAGTCGCGGTGGAGCTTGCGCCCGACGGCGTGCTCGCCGCCGCGCTCCCCGGTCCCGGCCAGCCCGCGGTCTACGCCTTCGAGCCGCTCCCGGCCGGCGCACTGATCCCCAACATTGGCGAGCCCAATCTGCGTGCTCCCGAAGTGATCGCGGCGGCCATTCGCACAGCGCT
>PLPU01000262.1:6293-6939 GCA_003159975.1 Acidobacteriaceae bacterium | reverse complement strand
ATGGCACCTCCGAAGAAAATTACCGGGCAAGTTAAGTTGCAGATCGAGGCCGCGAAGGCCACGCCGGCGCCTCCAGTTGGTCCGGCGCTGGGCCAGGCCCAGGTCAACATCATGGAGTTTTGCAAGCAGTTCAACGCGCGCACGACAAACAAGGAGATGGCCGGGCTGATCATCCCGGTTGTCATCACGGTGTATGCGGACCGCAGCTTCAGCTTTATTACCAAGACGCCGCCCGCGGCCGTTTTGCTGAAGAAGGCGGCGGGCGTGGCCAAGGGCGCGGGCACTCCCAACAAGGACAAGGTGGGCAAGGTGACCGAGGCGCAGGTGCGCGAGATTGCCACGCAGAAGATGCCCGACCTGAACGCCTCGTCTGTGGAGACGGCCATCAAGAGCATCAAGGGAACCGCTCGCTCCATGGGCATTGAAGTCGTCGCGTAGTCACAAACAGATCCAAAGTTCAAGACCGAAAAGCCTCACCTTCGCGGGTGGGGCTTTTTTGCGTCTGGCGCGGTTTTGTTGAGATTCCGGACGGGTGATGCGTCGCTTCGTCGCGGGCAGCAATCGCGAAAACTTGACAGACGGATCGGATTCAGCCACGCTTCTATAGATATCTAGGGGAAGAAGAAATGACCCGAACGAAGAACGA
>PLPU01000262.1:0-6235 GCA_003159975.1 Acidobacteriaceae bacterium | reverse complement strand
CAGAGCGAAAACAACCGGCGCGCGCGGTTTTACAAGCTGACAGCGCTGGGCCAGCGGGAATTGGCGGCCGAGCGGGAAAACTGGCGCAAGATTACGAACGCTGTTGGGTTGGTGTTGGGTTTTGAAAAGGCTTAGAAACTGGAGGTTCCGATGGCATTGTTTTCGCGGTTGCGTGCACTTTTTGGAAGAGACAAGCTGGCTCACGAGCATGATGAAGAACTCGAGTTTCACCTGGCCATGCGCGAACAGTTGAATGTGGAACAGGGACTGGGGCGCGAGGAAGCGCGGCGCGATGCGCGGGTGCGGCTTGGCAGTAAGAGCGGGTTGCGCGAGCGGATGAGCGAGATCGATCTGATGCTTTGGCCGCAAACCATGCTGCAGGACATTCGATTCGGTGCGCGGATGCTGATGCACAATGCAGGGTTTACCATTGCGGCGGTGTTAGCACTGGCGATCGGCATTGGAGCGAATACCGCAGCTTATACCGCGTACAAGGCGTTTTTCCTGCGGCCCCTTGAAGGGCGCGATACGGGACGGCTGGTGGATGTGGCGCTCAACCTTCAATCAGGCCAGACAACTCCCGCATTCAGCCTTCCGGACTACGAGGTCTATCGAAACAACGTGCATGCCTTCAGTGGGCTGACAGCGGGCACGAATCTGGAGACGCTGACACTGACCGGCGCGGGAGGCGTCGCGAGTGCGCGGAAGTCGGGAGCCGGCTCGCTGCTGGGCAGATCAGGGTTCTTTCCGGTTACGCAAAACGCGGAGATGGCCAGCATACATTTTGTCGCGAACAACTACTTTTCGGTGCTGGGAGTTGGAGTGCTTCGCGGCCGCACGTTTGAGGATGGAGACGATGCGAAGCCTGCGTCGGCGCTTTTGGCGCTGATCAGCGAGAACTACTGGCAGAAGCGTTTTGGCGGCGATCCCGCGATGCTGGGAAAGACAATCCGGCTGAATGGGATTCCATTCACCATCGTGGGCATTACTCCACACAACTTTGTGGGAACGAATGTGGACGCGCCTGACTTCTGGCTGCCCCTGCGTTCCGAACCGATGATTCATCCGGGTGCGAATTGGTTTCGAGACAGGGAGAACCAGTGTTGCCGGCTGTATGCGCGGCTGGCTCCGGGAGCGACCATCGCACAGGCGCAGGCGGAGGTGTCCGCGATTGCGGACCACTTACGCGAACTGCATGAACCCAAATCCGAACTTGCGAAGCCGCTGACTGCGCTGGTGTGGCCGGGCTCGCCGTTTCCGATGCCGCTGAAGGATTTTCACGGACTGAACTACGTGCTCATGCTTATTCTGGGAGCGGTGGGCCTGGTATTGCTGATTGCGTGCGCGAACGTGGCCTGCCTGCAACTGGCTCGTGCCGCGTCACGGCAGAGCGAGCTTTCCATGCGGCTATCCCTGGGGGCAAGCCGCTTTCGGCTGATTCGGCAGCTACTGACGGAAAGCGCGATGCTGGGCGTGCTGGCGGGATTGGTTGGATTGCTTTTCAGCTGGGCCTTTCTGCAGATCGTGGTCGTTGTGGCGGCAAATGCATTTCCGGCCGAATACGGCACCTTCATTTTTCACGTGACGCCGGACCTGGGGATTTTTGTCTATGTCTTCTCGATCAGCGTTGCGGCGGGGATTCTGTTCGGACTGACGCCGGCGCTGGAAAGCTCGAAGGCCGCGGTTTCTTCCGCGCTGAAGGCAAACGCGGGAACATCGCCGAGACGCAGCCAGCGCATGCGCGAGGTGCTCATGGCAGCGCAGGTGTCCCTCTCCCTGATGCTGTTGATTGCCGGAAGCATGTTGATTCGCGGTTCGATTCGCGCCCTCAAGATGGAAACGGGTTACGACAGCAAGCACGGTTTGAGTCTCGATTTGCAGTTTCCGGATACGGCGAAGTATGGCGACGCGAGCAAGGCAGCGCTGGTGCGCGAGGTGCGGTCCCGTCTGGCGTCTGTCGCTGGAGTTGCGGCGATCACAAGCGGCGTCGCGCCGGATGGAGGGGGCCTTAGAGCCGCCGATATTTCGTTGAACAGCGAGAAGCCCTCGGCGAAGAACACCAAGGCTGTTCTCTTCTACCGCTACGTTCAGCCTAATTATTTTCAGGCTATGAGCATTCCGCTTTTATTTGGACGCACGTTTCAAGTGCAAGCCGGTGAGCCGGAGCCAGTTGCGATTTTGAGTGAATCGGCTGCTCGCCAGTTGTGGCCGGGTGAGAATCCGATTGGACGAACAATGCGCATGGGAACGGACGGCCAGTTTCGTACCAGGAACCAGCTTGTTCCCGACGGGAAGGTATTTGAGGTGATCGGGGTGGCGCGCGATACGCGCGGCGTGCTGATGGATGGCGTCGATTCACAACTGGTGTATGTGCCGATGCCCGATGATCGAGTGCAGGAATATCCGATTCTGATTCGCACACAGGGGGACCCGGCGCAGAGCATGGGAGCGATCGGTTCGGTGCTCGCGTCGGTCGATCCGGATGTCGCGGTCACGGCATCCACTCTTGAGGATTTGCTGCTGCAGACACCGGCCTTCGCTGCGTCAACCATGTCGGCGGCAATTGCGACGAGCATCGGGTTGCTGGGCCTGCTGCTCGCGTCGATGGGGATCTATGGAACGGTGAGCTACATGGTGGTTTTGCGAACGCGCGAAGTCGGCATTCGCATGGCATTGGGAGCAAAGAGGCGGGATGTGCTGCTGCTGATGCTACGTGAGAGTACACGGCCGGTGATGGTGGGGCTTGCGGCGGGGATGATTTTCGCCGTGGGGCTGTCGTTCCTGCTGCGCAAGGTGCTCTATGGATTAAGCACGATGGACGCGTTCTCGTTTGGCTGGGTTGCGCTTTTGTTCATGGGGATTGCGCTGGTGGCGTCGTACCTGCCGTCGCGGAGGGCTATGCGTGTTGATCCGATGGTGGCGCTCCGGTATGAGTGAGGCTCGAATGGGAAGTCATTCTCAGTCAGAATTTGAGTGAAGAACGCAGGGCGGCATGAGAGACGGACGCAAAAAAGCCCTCCAGCGACACGGAGGGCCTTTGTGTTTTCACATGATGCATCGCATTGAAACGAGCAACGCTTGCTAGTCGGTGCGTAGCGCCTTTAGCGGGTCAACACTCGCGGCGCGGGCCGCTGGCACCGCGCTCGCAGTCAGTGCAACCACGCATACGCCGACGACGGCGAGAACGTAGCTGATCGCATCCAGCGGTTTCACGCCATAGAGAGACGCGGTCAGCGCATGGCCCACAAGCATGGCGAGCGGAACGCCCATGACCACGCCTGCGCTGGTGAGCAGCAAGCTGTCCCGCAGGATCATCCAGACCACCTGCCCGCGCCGCGCGCCCACTGCCATGCGCACGCCAATCTCCGCGGTCCGCATGCTCACGCGATAGGCGAGGGTTCCGTAGAGGCCGGTGGCGACCAGCACCACCGCGAGGAATCCGAAACAGCCGGCGAGCCGCGCGAAGAGAATCTGCTGGGAGATGGTTGTATTGAACTGGTCGCGCTGGGTCATCGGTTTGATCAGCGGCAAGTTGGGATCCAGTTGCTGGACCACCTTGCGTGCGGCGGGCAGAATGGCAAGCGGATCGCCGTGGACACGCATCTCCACATTCATGCCGCCTATGTAGGGAATTTGCGCGTAGTCATACCAGGCCATGGGAATGGGTTCTTCGTCGATGCTGCGGTATTTGTGGTCTTTGACGACACCAATGATAGTCATCGTATAGCGCCCGTCGTCGGTGCCGATGGTGTGCCCCAGTGGATTTGTGTTGGGCAGGAATCGCTTGGCGAACTCTTCATTGATCATGCCTACGTGGGGCGAGTTCACGTTGTCTGAATCGGCAAATTCGCGGCCGGCCAGCACAGGTACGCCGAGTGTGCGGAAAAAGTCGGAACTCACCACATTGCTGCGCACTGTTCTGGATGCGCCGTTGGCGACGTCGGGGAGGCGGCCGTCGACGCGCATGTCACTGTTGTCTGACCACCAGGCGCCGATCCGTTCTTCCATGATGGTGACCGACTCGACGCCAGGCATGGCGCGCAACTTGCCCAACAGGCCGGCGTAGAGCGCATAGCCTTCGGGAATCGATGCAATGTTCGGCTTGACGCCGAAGACGACCAGGCCGTTGACATCCATGCCAAGAGGAGTGTTTTCAAGGTTTCGCATGGTGCGAATGAGCAGGCCTCCGCCGACCAGCAGGACGACGCACATGGCAAGTTGCAGAGTGACAACGATGCGGCCGGTGCGTGATTTTCCCGCGTCGCAATTGGATGTTGCAGCCGAGGTCTTGAGGGCGAGTTCGGCCTTGCCCGCGAGAGCAACCCGGAGCGGAGCGAGGCCAAAGAGCAGGCCGGCGAGAGCGAGCGCGGCAAGAGTGAACAAAAGCACGGTGCGATCCGGGGCGAGGCTGGACTCAATCTGCGCCCATTGTCCGAGGATACGCGTGGCTGCAACGGCAAACGCCCACGCAAGCGCGCCACCTGCTGTGACAAGAAGAAGGCTTTCCATGAGCAGCAGGCGCAACAGTGCTCCGCGACCAGCGCCAAGGGCGAGGCGCAGACTGAACTCGCGCTGGCGGGTTGCGTTGCGGGCCATGAGCAGCATGACCACGTTGGTGAGCGCGATGAGAAGCACAAGGCCGACCATGGCCATGAGGATGTGCAACGGGCGGGCGAGTTTTTGTTCAGACCCGTAGGGTTTTGCGTCGCCAAGACTCAATACGGGAGGCTTTTCGCCCTGCATGGGCGAACCGAGGCCGATATACGCTGCGGATTGGAAGAGCGGCTGCAACTGTGCGACCGCCTGCGTTCTGCTAACGCCAGGAGCGAGGCGCGCGATGAGGCGAAGGCACCACCATGTGGAGTTGGTGCTGTAGAGCTTGCCGTCCTCGGGAGGATTGCCCCACGCGTTGAGTTCACGGCGGTTTTGCAGGGGAATCCAGAAGTCGGTGGAGCTGCCGCCTTCAACGCCCTCAAAGCCTTGTGCGGCAATCCCCACAATAGTCATGGGCACACCGTTCACGAAGAGTGTCTTTCCCAATACATCAGGTTCCCGCGCAAAACGCCGCGTCCAGTAGTTGTAGCTGAGGACGGCAATCGCTGCGTGATCCGTCTCGTCCTGCTCGCTGAAGCCGCGACCCAATGGCAGATTGACGCCGAGGCCGGAGAAGAACGTGCCGCTGACCATGTCGCCTTCGGCTTCTTCGGGCTCTGGGCCATAGCGGACGGCGACTTTGTTGCCGGAGAGCGGGACGTAGGCGATGACGGGCGAGAGGCCGCGATTCTGGTTGCGCAGCGCGTCGTAGACGGGATAGGAAAAGGTCAAGTTGCTGTCGACTGTGCCGGTGCCCATGGGAGGATTGGAGGTCTGAACGAAGACAAGGCGCTCGGGGTGGTCGACCGGCAGCGAGCGCAGCAGCACCGCGTTCATGACACTGAAGACCGCGGTGTTTGCGCCCATGCCGAGAGCCAGCGTCAGAATCGCAGTAATCGCAAATCCAGGACTCTGCCGAAGCGAGCGGAAGGCAAAGCGCAGATCGCGCAGCGCCTTGTCGAAGAATGCCCAACGGTCCCTAAGATAGAAGCGCTCCCGCGCCACGCGCACGTTGCCGAATTCGCACCGGGCCTGTCGATGCGCGTCTTCGTCGCTGAGGCCTTCGCGCTTGAGCTCGTCGGCTTCGAGTTCAAGATGCGACTTGATCTCTTCCGCAAAATCCTGCTGGCTGCGCTTGCGATTGAACATGGTCAGGCTTCCTCGCGGTTGGGTACGTGGTGGTTGTCAAGAACCATTCCCATGGCGCGTGCGAGGCGGCGCCATTCGCCGGTCTTCTCCACGAGCTGCTCGCGGCCTTTTTGTGTCAGCGTGTAAAAGCGCGCCTTGCGGTTGTTCTCGCTGACGCCCCATTTGGCGGAGATCCATTTCTTGTCTTCGAGGCGCTGCAACGCAAGGTAGAGCGAGCCGTGGTCGACAAAAAAAGCTTCCTCCGACTGGCGCTGAATCAACCGGGCCACACCCTGCCCGTGACACGAGCCCAGAGCCAGAGTTTTCAGTATCAGCAGGTCCAGTGTTCCCTGGAGCAAGGCAATGCGGTCGTCGTTATTGTCTTGGGTAGTCATCCGACCTAAGTATTCACCTGCTTGGGTCGGATGTCAACCCAAAAGAAAAACATTGTGCGAATGGGTTTTCCTTTGCAGCTACGGACACGCAAAAAGCCCTCCCGGGGCCGGGAGGGCTT
>PLPU01000046.1:0-3908 GCA_003159975.1 Acidobacteriaceae bacterium | reverse complement strand
ACCTTCAGGAGAAATGCTCTAGTAGAGCATCCCTCCGCGCCAGCGGCAAAACGATAGGATCGCTGCCTTCAGTCAGCAGCGAGGACATCTCCCGCCCGTCCGTAAGATACCCAAACCACAAACCGGCGATCACCACAACTTTTATGCTTGGATCGCGCAGAATGTAGCCCATACTCTCGCGGTTGAACTCGCCGCACTGCTGTTGATGTCCTGGATGCCGGATGGAGTATGGGACCACACCCTGTAGCGCCGGGCAAGAGGACTTCGTTAACTCCACGAGCCGGTATCCTTGCTGCGCAGCTATCGCGCGTAATCCACTGGCAAGAGCCGCGGCGTGGCTGTCGCCGATAAGCGCGACGGCGCGTCCTTGACCCGGAGGAACACATGGAGGCCCAAGCATCGGATGAGAGACCCGATACGGCGCCGTACAGACATCATGGTGGAGCGGTTCTGCGGCCATTTCCAATTGCTGGACTGCCCTGTTCCGCTGTGGCAGCCCGTTAGTGGCCCGAAGGAGGATAGCGGGAATCATCATAGCCACTGCCAGGACAGCATAGCGCTTGAGCAGCAAATACGTGGGCGTGGTCGATTTGCGGAACGGCTGCTCGACGAATCTCCATGAAAGCACCGCGAAGGCGAACGAGATCAGAGCCAGCACGACAGCAACGGCTGTGGATATACCCGAGTCGGAGCAGATGCGCGCAAAACTCAGCACAGGCCAGTGCCAAAGATACCACGAGTAGGATACGAGGCCGACAAAGACAATCGGTCGCCAGGCAAGGAGGCGGTTCACTGCTCCATCCCGTGCCGAAATGACCAGCACTGCTCCGGCAACCGGAAGCATCGCTGCATAGCCAGGGAACGGCGTGAACGTGTCGTAAGAGAAGATTGCCACGCCGATCAACGCCAGCCCCGCAAGACCGACCGCGTGCATTGCAACGGCGGGCAGCCTGGTCGATGTATGTGAGCGGTTCGATTCCGCCATGGCCAGCAGAATACCGGCCGCTAACTCCCATGCCCGCGTAGGCAACAGATAGAAGGTTGCATTCGGATTGATTGCTGTGCCCCGTAAACAAAACACAAGCGACAGCAAGGCAAGCCCGCTAACTACCGTGAACTGCGCGCGCTGTGACAGTTTGCGAAGAAGCAGCATAAGCAACGGGAAAACTACATAAAACTGCTCCTCGACGCCCAGGGACCAAGTCATCAATAACGGCTTCTGATCGGCCCCAGTAGCGAAATAGCCCGACTTAAGCCAAAATAGGATATTTGAGCTCGATGCGATGGTCGCAATCGCAGATTCTGCGAAGTCCTTCATCTCCGACGGAGAAAGCAACAGCATCGCCGCCACATAACTGATCGTCAATACGCCGAACAGCGCGGGAAGAATGCGTTTGGCGCGGCGTTCGTAAAACTTGGCGATTCTGAAGCTGTGTCCGCGAATCTCTTTATAGACCAGCGAACCGATCAAATAGCCGGAGATGACGAAGAAGATATCGACTCCGACGAAACCCCCGCTGCACCATCGCAACCCGCAATGGTACGCAACCACAGATCCAACGGCAACCGCACGCAGCCCGTCTACATCTGGGCGATACTTGATTGGCCTGTGGTAGTCTTCCATTTATTTGGATATTAGCATAGTGCCTGATCGGCATAGAAGCCAAAGGGCAACCCAAGAAAGCCGGCAATGTCTAGGTGCGGTCCGGCTCTCGTGACATCGTCGGTAGTGGGGCAACCTCGAACAGCGCAGTCGATTGGTCCTGAATACCGCGCGCTGCCTTCTAGCCTCGATTGCGAAGCAGCACGATCGAGCCGTCAAAATCGAAACTGAAATCGACTTCCGGCAACCCCTGCTCCAACAAGGTCCTGCGCAAACGACGCCGATCCGGTGTTTGGAACATCAGGAACCCAGAGCCCCCGGTGCCTACGAGTTTCTCGCCCGAGGCTCCGCCCTTCGAAAGAGCAAGATCGTACCGTTCATCAATGCGGCCATTGCTTATTCCTTTGGATGGCTCGCGCTTCTTCAGCCAGTGTTCATGCATCAATTCTCCTAGATGGGATATCTCTCCCGACTCCAGCACCTTCAGCGTAAGCGTGTGAAGTTCCTTTCAATTACCCACAAGTCGGGACGGGTTTGGTTAGTTATTGATGGATCGTATGCTGCCTCAAGACAGATACTTACGCTGTGAAAGCGATGCATGGCGAAGTGATTGCCATGAGGAAACTGCGACAGAGTCAGGGTGTGCAATGCCGGGGGTCGTCTGCGGATTTCCGGTCGGGAGAATGGATAGACAATGAAGTGGTGGGATGCAAGTTTGAGGATGTTCGGCATGGAAAGCGACTTCGACAACTCTTGGAGCAGTTGTCACATAGAGTAGGCGCGACCACGCCTTGGGCATGTCAGGACTGGGCCAACACCAAGGCGGCCTACCGCTTCTTTGGCAACGAACGGATCAGCGAATCCAATATTCTCGCGGGTCATTTTGCCTGCACACGCGCAAGATTTTCCGCTAGCCGAGGCTTTCCCCTTCTGGTTCTTCACGACACGACGGAGTTTTCTTATCGGCACGAAGATACCGCATCGATCGGAATCCTGAAGAAGATACCTGCAGGCCACAAAGGGCGTACAGGGCTTTACACCAGTTGCGGCATTCTGATGCACTCCAGTTTGGTAGCGACCCACGACGGACTGCCACTGGGTTTGGCGGCGATCAAATTCTGGAACCGAGACAAGTTTCACGGCGCGAATGCGCTGAAGCGCCGGGTTAATCCGACGCGAGTGCCGATCGAAAAGAAAGAGAGCATTCGCTGGCTGGAGAACCTGAGGCAGTCCACGGAATTGCTGGCAGACCCCGGACGTTGTGTGCACATCGGAGATCGGGAGAGCGACATCTATGAACTGTTCTGTTTGGCTCAGCAGCTAGGCACCCATTTCCTGGTGCGCACCTGCGTCGACCGGCGGGCCGGAGATGGCGAACATACAGTTCGCGATGCGATGAAACAGGCTCGGGTTCGGGGACTACATCGTGTTCAGGTGCGGAACAAGCAAGGGGACTTTTCTACTGCAGTTCTTGAAATTCGCTATCAGCGCATGGTGGTTCGCCCACCCATCGGCAAGCAGAAAGACTATCCGGAACTGATCCTCACGGCGATCCACGCCAGCGAGAGATATACTCCGAAAGATCGCGAGAAGATCGACTGGAAACTGCTCACCGATCTGCCTGTGCGCACGCGTCAGGAGGCTACTGAGAAACTTGACTGGTACGCGCAGAGATGGAAGATCGAGACCTACCACAAAATCCTGAAGTCAGGATGCAGGGCGGAAGAAGCGAAGCTGAGAACGGCCGAACGACTTGTAAACCTCATTGCAATCTTATGCATCCTGAGTTGGAGAATCTTCTGGGTCACGATGCTGAATCGCACACGGCCGGGAGCATCGCCTGATGAGGCCTTTACAGAACTTGACCAATATCTGCTGGACGAATTGGTGCCCGATAAGCCCGCCCGGAATCCAACAGCACCGCTTGCGCACTACATCACGAAGCTCGCCCGATTAGGTGGCTATCTCGCTCGCGCACACGACCCTCCACCGGGCAACACCGTGATCTGGAGAGGGATGTCACGGCTCACCGACATAGAACTTGGCATCATGATCGGAGTGCAACTTGTGGGTAATTGAAAGGAACTTCGAACGCTTACCGCCGAGACCACATCCAAAAGAAAGCGGGCCAGGTGGCCCTCGGGAAGCCAATCGTGAAGCGATGGGGGAAACAGAAGCGTCTGGTCGACCGTGTCAGGAATGAAGTTCTGGCCCATGAATCGAAACTAAAACAGAACCCGCCAACCCTGCTATAGGCAACATCACAAATCTATGCCCGACACACTCCTAGCAGCCCGTGGTGCAA
>PLPU01000500.1:23082-24774 GCA_003159975.1 Acidobacteriaceae bacterium | reverse complement strand
ACGGCTTCCGCTGTGGAGAGCGCGGAGATGGCGCCTACAACAGGAGCTTTGCCGTCGAGAGCTGCAACGACGGTTTTGAGAATCTCGATCTTCTCTTCGAAACGCAGCGTGGATGATTCGCCAAGCGAACCAAGGCAGACGATGGCGGTGCAACCGTTTTCGATGAGCCACTGGGCGTGATGAGCGACGAATTTGTGATCCACCTTGAGCTTTGCGTCGAAGGCGGTGGTCATTGCGGGCATGACTCCGGTGAATTTCATGAGTTCTCCTGGTGAGCGGGTTCTGGGGATGCGTGTTCAGTGTTCGACGCCGAATTGAAGCGGACCGGCAGATAAGGTTCGTGCGGGATAGCGGACTGTGCGCCGGTAAGCTGGGCGGCGAGCAGTTCGGCGGTCGCGAGCGAGGTTGTGATGCCAAGGCCTTCGTGGCCGGTGGCGAGCCAGACCGTTGCGTCGCCGGGGAACGGCCCAATAAGGGGCAATTTGTCTGGCGTCGCGGCGCGAAAGCCTGTCCAGACGCGCAGCAGACTGAGCGAGGCCAAAGATGGCAGATAGAGCGTGGCACGGGCAAGCATCGCAGAAAGCATTTCCTGGTCGATGGCCGCGCCTTCATCACCATATTGACGCGAAGAACCGATGAGAATCTGCCCGGTCTGGCGCGGCTGCACATTGAAAGCCACTGAGTCAGCACTGACGGAATGCGCGCTCTTCAGGTAACCGAGTTCGACGAGTTGATGGCTCACAAAGCCGGGGTAGCGATCGGTGATGGCGAGGTGACCCTTGCGTTTTTTCACCGGGATGCCGGGCGTGCATCGGGGTGCTTCAGCGCCGAGAGCATTCACAAGGCTGGTTGCGTGGAGGCGGGTTCCGTCGTCGAGTGTGGCTTCACCATCCGCAAGTTGAGTGACGGAGCGGCCGACGATCAAGACTGCGCCCAGTGCTTCCGCCTGCCGGGCCAGATGCAATGCAACAACGGGAGGGTAGGCAACTGCGTCTTCAATCACCAGCAGCCCGCCTGCCAGGCCTGCGCAGAGGTTGGGCTCGAGCGTGGAGAGTTCGCTGCTGGAAAGGACCTGGCTGGGGACGCCACGCGGGGCGAGCCATCGATGTTTCCGCTCAGCCTCGGCCATCTCCTCTTCGTCTGCTGCTACCCACAATGTTCCTGGCGCTTCGTACTCCGCGGTCGCAGGAAGCGTGACGCTCAGCTTTTGCCATAACTGCTGGGACCGGCGGGTCAAAGCGAATTGAGCTTCTGAGTCGTCCATTACGACGATGTGGCCCATGCCCGCGGCGGTAGCCCCGCTGCCCAGCACGTCGCGCTCCACAAGCGCAACGCGCTGGCCGGCTTGGGCGCAGGCAAGTGCACAGGAAGATCCAACAATGCCGCCGCCCGCGATCAGGACGTCGAAGCGTTGCGGCGCAACATTGCTCATTCAGGAACTCCGAGGCGAAATGGGTCATCGGGATCGAAGATGAGGGTGCATTCAGCGGTTACATACGCGGAACCCGTGACGGTGGGAATGATGCTTGCCATGCCTGCGGGAATTCCATTCTGACTCGGCTTCGCTTCGATCGAAGTGAAGCTGCCCTCGAAGACGGTGTCCAGGATGCCTTCCTGCCGCCACGGCTCGCCTTCTTGCAGATGACCCTCAGCCGCCAGGCAGGCCAGCTTGGCGCTGGTTCCAGTGCCGCA
>PLPU01000500.1:0-23067 GCA_003159975.1 Acidobacteriaceae bacterium | reverse complement strand
CGAGAGTGCGTGACGAATTGCCCAGGTATAGGTTGTCAGCGGCTCGATCTGGTCGAGAGTGAGGCGGAAGGGATGATCTCCGACGAGGAAAAACCAGTTGCCGCCCCACGCTACATCGCCCGTGACCGAGCCATAGTCCGGCACATCGACGGTGATGCCCGAGTGGTAGCGATAGGCTGGAACATTGCGGACGGTGACGAGATTGCCGGGGTGCAATTGAATCCGCACGGTGCCGACAGGCGTTTCGATCTGGTGTTCGCCGGGCTGGATGCGGCCCAGGTGAGCCAGAGTGACAGCGACTCCGATAATCCCGTGGCCGCACATTCCGAGGTAGCCGGCGTTATTGAAAAAGATGACGCCCGCAGCGCATTTCGGGTTAACAGGTTCAACCAGATACGCGCCTACTAATACATCGGAGCCACGAGGCTCGCAAAGAATCGCGCGACGGTAGAAATCGTATTGATTTCGGAGCAGTTCCGCTCGCTCGGCCAGCGAGCCAGTACCCAGATCGGGCAATCCGCGAAGAACGCAGCGGGTCGGTTCCCCCGCTGTATGGGAGTCCACAACATCAAGGCGCTGAGAAATTTGGCTATTGGACATGGTGGTCTGGAAACAGATTACTCGAACGTCCGGTCGGGACAATTGCCGGCCAGGCATCAAAGCTCACACTCCGTTGAAGTATACGACGTTGAATACAATCATTAAAGACTTGACTGTGTTTTTCTGCCCCAAAGAGTGCGCTTTACTTCCCAAAAATTGCTAGACGACCCCTTCGTTGCGGACGTAGACCGAATAGCGTTCATCCATGATCAGGTTGAGCGGAATCAGGGTGTGAGTTGGACCGTGTCCCCTGGTGCGGAACTGCAATGGGTAGCGCTCAGAGCCTTCTTTTTGTTCAAACCAAATGAGGTCTTCGGCGGACGGGGTCGGCGCAGGAGTGGATTCAGGGTTCTGCCGATGCCAGCCCCCGAAATGCAGGTTGACGGTGGGCATGGGATATCCATCATCGGCGCCGCTCGGGCCCGAGCCATCGTAGATCATGGAGTTTGTCAGGCCTTCGAAACCCTGGCGCACGGCCAGCACGAGCGGACCATACATTGCAGCCTGTACCTGTTTGTCATCGGGCGCCTGATCGATATGAAGCGTTAGAGGCATGTCGACGGTGACGACATCACCGGTCTTCCACGAATGATTGATTTCAAGATAGGTGGATGGGGTTGCCGTCAGATTCATCGGTTCGCCGTTGATTGCGACGGTGACACCCTTGGTGGCCCAGTAGGGCACGCGGATCTTGAGTGAAGTTGGTTTGGATGGAGCAGCGTCCATATTGAACGTGACTCTCTCTTCGTTGGGAAACCTGGTCGTCTGGCGAAGCTGCAGGCCGCGCTCTTTCCAGTCGAGTCTGGAAGGGATGAAGAGATTCACGTAGACAGATGATTCATCGTGGAAGTAGATCGAGTCGTTGAGCTTGGCGTACTCTTCCGAGCCGGTTCCAGTGCAGCACCAGAAGGCATCGAACTGCGTGCCAAAGGTCTTGAAGAGACCCGGACGCAAGGGGACGTAGTACATCAACATGCCATTGCGGTCTTGTGTGCCGTAGCGGACGTTGATCAACATGCGCTCGTAGTAGTCGAAGTGACTTGCATCGGGTTGCTGTCCGAATAGATGGCGTGTGAGCTTCATCATGTTGTAGGAGCAGCAGCACTCTTCGGCCGCCGGTCCGAGTTCACTGGCGATGGCGTCTGGTGCGTGCCATAATTCTCCATTGCTGGTGCCGCCGGTGCAGTAGGTGTGGTGATCCTTCACGATGCGATAGAAATTCTGAGCAATATCCAGGTAGCGCTTGTCGCCGGTGAGTTCGTAACCGCGAATCGCACCAATCATTTTGGGGATGTTGGTGTTGGCGTGGTTGCCCGCGAGCATGTCCTGATTGGCTGCGAGGGGATCGAATATTTTCTTGTGCTCGAATCGGTAGGCCAGGTCTTTGTATTTGTCGTTCCCCGTGATGGCGTAGAGGTTGAAAGATGCCTCGTTCATGCCTCCATGCTCGGTGAGCAGAACGCGCTGCCAGTCGTCAGCAGCGAAAGATTTGGAGTATGTGTCAGCCCAGTCGGCCATTTTAAGAGCGACTTCGAGAGCCTGCTTGTTGCCGGTGTGCTCATGCATGTCGATCATGCCGGCCAGGATTTTGTGGTAGGTGTAGAAGGGCGCCCAGACCCTTTGATGGGCGCGCAGTTTATCGTAAAACGTAGCCGGGTACGCGCCGAGATATCCGTCCTTTGCCTGGCATTCAGCGAGAATAGCTACGAGGGTGTTGCCCTTCGCGAGGATGGTTTCATCGCCCGTGCTTGCGTGGAGCAGGGCGCAGGATGAGAGGTAGTGGCCGACGTAGTGACCACGCAGTTCGCAATCGGGCGCTTCCCATCCACCGAGTGGATCGGCGTCGGTGGGAATGCCGGCCGTAACACGGAAGTTATACGCCAGGCGCTCGTTCGGGAGGGAGTAGAGGTAACTCCGATCAAGTTCCATCATGTCCTTCCAGAAGCTGGGCAGGAGACGAACTTCGGTCATGGAAAACGGCTCGGCCTTCCATTTAACCTTGGCCACGGATGCATGCGTCAGGGAAGCGTTGGCCGTATCAATGTCAGAGGCGAGTTTGGGGCCAGCGTTTGTTGTGGAGAGAGCCTGGGCTTTCTGAGGCAGAAGAGTTGAAGCGCCGGCAGCGACGGCGCCGCCGAGAAAATATCTGCGTGTGAGTTTCGAATCCATACTCCCTCATTTCATAACCAATTCGTTTGTTTCGCCTGATAACCGTCTGAGCCTTAACTTTGACCGAAGAGTACACCTGGTATGCACGCACTGCGCGTTGAGATCAATTTGCCGGGCATTGCAAATTCGCTCCGTTCGCTGGCGTCAACTTTTGCAGTGCGGAGGGTGAAACGATCGCTGGAGCAAGTGTCTCCCATTCCTGAACCGCGACGGCGGCATATTTCTGTCCATCGCCGGATGCGTCAAAGACTGCACGAAGGCAGCGCGTCGTGACGCGGTCGAACTTCACGTCGACAAAGGAACCAATCGTGGTTGGATAGCCGCTCGGGTTCGTTACTGGAATCCATTTGTCACCGCTGAAATATTCGAGGCGCCAGGCTGCGGGTGGTGCGACGCCTTCATTCGCACCTTGACGATGATCGCTCCAAAACATAATGCGCGAGCCGTCAAGTGTGACTGGCTTAGCCCATTCATATTGAATCCATTGGTTGGGCGGGTTGTGTAGAGTCCAACTGGCCCACATGTCCGGGGGCAGCGGGTTCTCGCGGACGATGCCATCGTTGAGAGCCTTGATCCAATACTGGACCGGAATCGGCTCGTCGGATGCAGTCGCGTGCGCCACCAGGGCGATGTTGCGGGTCGGAGGTGGAGGCGGAGTAGGCTCATGCGTCTGTTTCACCTTAAGGATTCGTGCGGGTGAGACGCTATCGTCCCATTGCATGATGTCGAGCGCAACGCTGCGGCGGAAGTGGCCCCCGCCTTTCGCATCTGCGGTGTGATAAATGAGGTACCACTTGCCTTTGAACTCGATCGCGCCAGGATGCGACGTGGTTGATGAGACAGGATCAAGGATCACGCCATGATAGGTCCAGGGTCCGAGCGCCGAGTTCGATGTTCCGTATGCGATGCAGGCATGGTAGACCGCGGGCGTACAAGGCGAATTGGGGCCGGCCTGGTTGTCGGCGTAGATCATGTAATACGTATCATTGCGGCGAAAGAGCCAGGGCGCTTCGAAGAACCCGGTGAGGGTGTTGACGCGGACCACCTTGCCCTTGGGCGTAACCATGTCGGGTTCGAGTTCGACGCCAAGCAGCCTGCCGAATGTGCCCCAGTATAGATACACGCGCCCGTCCCTATCGACGTAGGCGGTTGGGTCGATGTTCTGAATGTTGTTGGGATCAGGGAGCGACTGGGAGACGATCGGCCCGCTCGGGTGCGCGTCCTTCCACGGTCCCAGGGGACTGTCGGACACGGCCACGCCAATCACGAAAGGGTCAGAATGTTCCCGCTTGCCCTCCTCAACCGGAGCGTACAGGTAAAAGCGCTTATCAGGTCCCTGAACGATTTGGCCGGCGTAGGCATGTCCCGGCTTCGACCATGCAAACACAGTTTCGGGGCGCAGGATTCCCGGGTAATGGAGCCAAGTGTGTGATGCAACATCTTTGGTCGCAAATATTTGCCACTCGTTCATGATGAAGTCGTTGACATTGGATGGGGCCTCGTCGCGTCCGGCGAGGATGTAAAGCGTGTCACCAACGACCAGGGGGGCGGGATCGGTGGAGTAGTAGGAGCCGTCGGAAAGGATCGGATTTCCGGCGCTGTGGATGATGCGAGGTTTCGGTGATTGTGCAGGGATCAGCGACGCAACGAGGAGGGTGATGAAAAGGGCGACAGTGTGTCGGTGTTCCATGATCCTCGCAATGGGGTCGAGTCGTTTTCTACCCGCGTTATTTATACATTATTGTATACTGTCGCAGCAAGGGTTAACTCCACGAGATAGCTGCCGAGCTCAAGCTGGAGGGAAGTGAGTCCCCCTCAAGATTTGTCGCACTTGTTTCGATGATTTGTTCGGTTGCGCAACGGGCGTATTTCGCTTTCCCAAACCACCGAGGTATTCCGATGAAGCACTCTTTCGATTCGAGACAACGGCTAAAAGTCGCAGTGCGGTTCTCCGGCGGATCTCTTCGTCCTGTTCTTGTGCTGACACTTGCTTTGACGTTCGTTGTCTCCGCGAGCGCGCAGGCCCCGCGTGGTCCCCGGGTTTTGCCTCCAGGGCCGATGATCGATGGCGGCGAAACGACATTGAATTCCTCGGAACTCAGCGTTACAGTCCTCAAGTATTCAGGAACGGTTGCGCGCTTGTCCCCGAAGGCAGACAGAACAATTGATTACACTCCCGGCGACCGACTGAAGGAGCGATCCGCGGATACGTTTTACCACCTTGGCGATCTTGACCTGCGCATTCGAGCCGCGGGCGCTCAGGACTGGACGGACGTTTCGACAGCGTTTCATCGCGCGCCGGTCAACGTTGTTGCTGCTGAAGCCGGCCGATTCAGTGGAGACGTCACCTCCAGCCTGCCGGATGGCACGCCGCTCAAGGTTGTCCGAACGTGGTCAGTCGAAAGCGGTGATCTCGTCCTGCGATTTGCCATCACGAACAATGGCGCCACGCCCCTGGAATTGGGCGGCGTCGGCATACCGATGGTGTTCAACAACATCATGAATGGGCGCTCGCTCGATCAGTCGTATAAGACCTGCTCGTTTTACGATCCTTACATCGGCGAGGATGCGGGCTATGTGCAGGTCATTCGCTTGAACGGTTTGGGACCGGTCTTGCTTGTTGTGCCGGACGGCCACACTCCCTTCGAACAATGGAAGCCGATTCTTGATCGGCGTGATCGCACATCCGGCAGGGTTCTCCTGGGCAACGATCCCACCCCGCGGGGCACCACATTTGAAGGCTCGTTCGACTGGATGGTGCACTCATCGGGATACGCCCAGAACGAGTGGAAGGGCGTGAATGAGTGGAACCCTGGGACATCACAAACGCTCGCTCCCGGCGAAAGCGCGAGCGTCGGCGTGCGCTTCCTGGTTGCGCCCGATGTCCGCCACATTGAAGCGACTCTTACTGAACACAAGCGTCCGGTTGCGGTCGGGATCCCCGGCTACATTCTCCCGCAAGATATCAACGCGCGCCTCTTCATTCGGTACGATTCGCCAGTGCGTTCTATTGTCAGCGAACCCGCAGGTGCGGTTCTCATCCACGATGATGGCGTGAACGCAGCGGACCTGCATGCGTATACGCTACGCGGACGGCAATGGGGGCGCTTCCGCATGGTTGTCACTTACGCTGATGGGACGGTGCAGAGCATTGGCTATCGGACCATCAAGCCGGAAAGCGAAGCGATCGCCGATATGGGCCGATTCCTGTTTCACCAGCAATGGTTCGATCAGCCCAACGATCCCTTTCATCGTTCTCCGTCCATCATCAGTTATGACGACGAGGCAGGGAAGCAGGTCACCCAGGATTCGCGCGTCTGGATTGCAGGGCTGAGTGACGAGGCGGGAGCAGGGTCGTGGCTTGCGGCCGCGATGAAGGAGTATCTAGCACCGAACCCTGAAGACATCCAGAAGCTTGAAACCTTTGTGGACGGCGTGCTCTGGGGACATCTTCAGGTGAACGAAGGCGAACACAAGTTCGGCGTGCACAAGAGCTTGTTCTTCTATCAACCTGCGCTTGTCCCTAACTTCACTTATGATCCTACGCTGAACTGGACCAGTTGGACGAGTTGGAACAAGGAAGGCGCCGATGGCCTGGGGCGTTCATTCAACTATCCGCACGTTGTGGCAGCTTATTGGTCTCTTTATCGAACGGCGCGCAACACCACGGGGCTTGTCGTCAAACACAAATGGGATTGGTATCTGAATCAAGCTTATGAGACTTCGCTGGCCATGATTTCGCAAGCTCCCTACTACACACAATTCGGGAATATGGAAGGCACAGTGTTCATTCGGCTATTGGAAGACTTGAAGGCCGAAGGGTGGAAGGATAAGGCTGAGAAGCTGGAGGGTGTAATGCGTGCTCGTGCGGACCACTGGAAGACTGAGACTTATCCTTTCGGCAGCGAGATGCCATGGGACTCAACCGGACAGGAGGAAGTTTACGGCTGGACGCGGTACTTCCACTATGACGACAAGGCGGAAGTTACTCTCAATGCCATTCTGGCATACGATCCAACCATTCCAAGCTGGGGTTACAACGGCAGCGCGAGACGCTACTGGGATTTCATCTACGGCGGTGATCCCAAATACTCGCGTATCGAGCGCCAATTGCACCATTATGGATCAGGGATTAATGCTATTCCGCTTCTTGAGGAATATCGCGCGCATCCCAACGATCTCTATCTGCTCCGTGTCGGCTATGGCGGGGTGATGGGCCCGCTCTCAAACATTGATGAAAAGGGTTTTGCCTCGGCCGCATTTCATTCCTTTCCTGACCGGATGATGTTCGATCCGTATACCGGCGACTACGGTCCCAACTTCTTTGGACATGCGATCAATACAGGCACATTCCTTACGCATGACGATGCGATGGGATGGATTTGCTTTGGCGGCAACGTTGAAGATCGTCACGGGTTGATCCACACGACCGTGCTTGACTCATCGCGTAATCGCTTCTTCATCGCGCCAATTGGCCTTTGGATTACGCTCGATGCCGGACATCTCGAATCGGTCGACTTCGATCCAAAAGGAAATGTGGTGCGGCTGCACATGGCGCCGGCGACTGAGACTTCACCCACGGCTCGCATGAGACTCGCGCAGACGAGCACGAAAACAGGTGCACAGCCGTGGGCCATCTCTACGAAAACAGCGACGGATGCTGGAGCGAATGTCATCCCCTTGCACAAGGGCGAGACGGTGGTTACCTTGCAGCAAAAAGCGATGTAGTCGTTTGCGCTAGAGCTTGTGGAGGTTCACGTAATAGAGGTCGGTGGCGACTTCGAAGTCATCTTTGCCCAACGGCGTCGACATTACCTTCCACTCGGTGGTCGAGGGCCGGACGATTTGCCAATCGCTGCTGCGACCCACTCGAATGGGCATGGCAAACCTTGGTTCGTCTGCCAGCCACCGATAGGAAACCGTGTGCTCCGCTTCGTTGAATTGAAGCTCGAGTGTCGGGATGGAGGCGTGGCGAAGATACTGGTTAAAAATCGGTATCAGGTTCAAGCCCGTCTGATTATTGAAGAACGCGACCATATCCGTTGTCATGATCGTCTGATACTTGAAGTGTTGATAGTAGTCGTGAAGCAGCTTGAACCACACTGCATCGTCGTTGATCACGCTGCGCACGGTGTTGAGAAGCAGCGCACCTTTCTTGTACTGATCCACGGGCGGTGTCGCGTAGATTCCTTCTTCGGAAATGACAGGTTCGGCGTTCTTTACCCCACCTTTGCCGGTGTTGAGATAAATCAATCCATCTGTTTTGCCCCACATGAATTCGACAAAAAGGCTCTCGCAATAATTTGCCCAGCCTTCGTGAATCCACATGTCAGAGCGGTCACGCGCGGTGATGCTGTTACCAAACCATTCGTGCGCGCTCTCGTGAATGATGATGAAGTCGAACCATGTGCCGATGCCTGTTTTTGGCCTTCCCAGGTAACCGTTCTGAAAGTGATTGCCATAGGTAATTGCCGTCTGGTTCTCAACCCCTGAGTAGAGTGCTTCAACCAGCTTGTATCCGTCCTTTGGGAATGGGTATTCGCCAAAGTAGTGTTCATACGCCTTCAACATGTCTTTCACTTGCACGAATTGCTTCTTCGCTTTGTCGAGGTCCTCTGGAAAAACGTAGTAATCCAGGCTGAGCCCGTTATAGCTATCGCTGAAGTGGGTGTAGGTTCCAATGTTGAGAGAGACGTCGTAGTTGTTCATGGGGTATTGCACCTTCCAGTTCCAGCGAGTGAATCCATCGCCGAGGTCGGTCTTGCCCTGAAATCTTCCTCCCGAGACCTCAACAAGGTTGCTGGGCGCTTCGACGCTCATGTCCATGGATTCAACTTCATCGCGCCACTGGTCCTTGTTTGGCCACCAGACGCTCGCACCCTCTTCTTCACAAGCCGTATTCACAAGCGGACGGCCCATCGGATCTTTGCGAAACACAAAGCCGCCGAATCGTCCCATCTCGACTGGATGACCGGAGTAGTGGAAGTCCACGGTGTAGACCTGGCCCTTGCGCAGCGTATGCGGAAAATCAACATAAATGGTTCGTCCTGTGACACGTTGATAGGTCAGAGGTTTCGGCGCGCCGTGGACTTGTTCGAGCAAGATACCATCAATCGAAAATGTGGGTACCAGGTCCAGTTGAATACGATTGCCATCTTCGAGCATGCGAAAACGGATTGCGTTCATTCCACTGATCAACTGCTTTTCCGGGTCCACACGGACATGAAGCGAGTAATGAAGAAGATCGTTATTGGCGCGATAGGGACCGTAGCCACCGAGCAGTTTGTCGCCACCAGACAGCGCGGGCGGGGCAGCGGTTCCGGTTGAAGCGGGTGACGTCTGTGCGGCGGCCAGAGAAGCGCAGGCTGCAAGCAGTAGCGTCATGCCCGGCATATGAACTTTACGCAAATGCATTCAAGTGTTCTCCGTCAACTGGTGACTCTGCGTGCGAAGAAAGGGAAGTGACCAGGCGATCTGCGAGGCGTGAATCTTCATTTACTTTGGATCCGCGGTCATGGTGGAACGATGCCCTGTGGTTGTGGACCAGTAGTCGATCCAGCGCTCGCGGATACCGATGACGCTCTCAATGAGTTTTGGGCTCGGTATCTTGCCGTGCTCAACGACCATGACCATGCCGGTGTTGAAGTTCTTCTGCGCCTGGTCGACCGCCGGCAGCCTAGGGCCTTCGGCGGCAATCACATCCTTAATCGTGATTGTGGTTCGATCGGCTTTGTAGATGGCGTGGCCGTTGGAGTCGTGGCCCACTGGGACCAGTTTTCGCAGTATGAAGAAGTCAGGCACTTCGGCGGGAGAGATGAAGCCCATCAAGTAAAGATCGAGATATGACCAACCTGTAGCTGGGACATAGTAATCATCATCGAGCTGCGTGAAGGTGCCATCATAGTTGTCCTGCCACACGCCGCCGCCCATCGCCGACGCCTCTGTTGGCCGTTGATAAGGAAATGCCACCTGGGCCTGCAGGCCCGTGGCCCAGTGTGTTGGACCAAGTTCGATTGTCTCGTCGCCGACTTTTGCGGAGACGAACGCAGACCAACGATGGCCCATTTCATGGCCGATCTGTGACATGGCGTAATCGTAGGGCGGGATCTTTCCGTTGCCAGTTCGCTCTGCGAGTTGGTGCATGTAGAAGCCTAAATTTCGCGTGTTCTTATCCTGGAAATCGTCAGGCGGATATTGCTGCATCTGGTTGGCGCCGACGAAAACAGGTTGGATGAACTGCCATTGAAAGCGGCCCTGCGTGCAGAAGGCCGCCAGGTTTTCCTGGTCTGCGTGGATGCCGGTCACGGCTCCGCCCGCAGGACCTCCGCCCAGTGGTCCAGTGCTCGAAGTGCCAGCCTCGGGGTTGTCGATGCGAAAGTCGGAGTAGTAGGCGAGCATATCGAATTTATCGCCCAGGGCGCGGATAACCGAGCAGGTTAGGTCTTCAGCTCTCGGCGGCCTCATGTAGTGGAAGACTTCGTAGGCAACGGAGAACGGACCGTCACTCTTCTTGAGGGCGCTTAGATGAACCGCGGGACTGGCAAGGCCGGCGAGCTTGATGGGGTGGGGTAAAACCTGGTCGACGATGGTTGGATGCGTGCCGGGAGTTTGTGTTGACGCAGAGAGGAATATAGAGTCACCGGCCTTGTAATCGGCAGGCAAAGTTCCTTCAACGGAGATGGTATTTCCGCTGACGTTGACTGTTGGCTGCAAACCGGACCCGAACGCAATGTAATGAGGGGAGACAGGTCCGCTTCGCCTGCGACCGGCGCTTCCGATAATCGTCCAGACTGTGGAATTATCCGGCGTGCAAGCGACCGGTTTGTCTCGGTCGAGACAGATTCGATAGGTGATGCCCGCGAGGGCGGGATCGTTTTCCGGCAGCACCGGTCCGCGCGTCTCGATAGTCACTTTGAGAAAGAGGCCATCGACAGCAGCCGTTTTGATCTTGGTGATATCAAGGTGGGGGAGCGCTGCGGCATTTGCGTCCGCATCAATGACAGCAATTTCCTTTTCGTTTCCCGCGGTCACTATCGGATATAAGCCGACGACTGCGTCTTCGGCATGAATCTCGTCATAACTGAGCTCGATGGCGCCGTCTTTGTGCAGGACCGCTTGAAAGCGATTGACGGTTGGTGTCCAACTCATGTCCTGAATGCCGCCAAAGGGCTCGGTCAGGCTCCAGGTGATGAGCGCGCGTTCGCTGGACTCCTTGAGGTAGCGCGTTCCGTTCAGCCGCGGTTTGAAGAAGACACTGATCGCTGGAATTGTGTTGATGAACCCGGGTCCGGCTTGCTGCAACTCAGCGAATCGATCGACGGAGAGGCCGTCGTTTCGATTCGGCGGCGGCGTTCCGGCACGTCCGGCAACTGGATGGATTGGTTCACCGAAGGTTATGGAACCGGTTATGCCGACTGAGAAAGAGTTCCAACTCTTGCCCGAAAACGGGAAGGCGAAATTCTTGATCGTGGCATCGCTGCCAGGCATTTCGGCGCCGAATTCTGAGTCCCACTGCCAGGGAATGGTCTCGACAGTGTACTGCGAGCCATGGGGAGTAAAGCGTAGTGTGCGATGAGCCAGGTTGAAGAGGTTGGTGTCGCCGAGCGCATCCTCGTCCAGTGTAAGAACGATGAGGTTGCCTTGAGTGGTGACGGTTCCGATGGAATGTCCAGGCTGCTGCCGAAATTGAGCATGGGCTGCGACTCCGCTCAGCAATAGAAGGGTCAGAAATCCAGCGCGCAGGAAATCTCGATTGTTGTAGCTCATAGGTTCCCCTGATCCTCGGCTGATTTGTCCGGGCTCAACGAGACCTTGTTCCAGTCGGGCGGCTCTAAGCCCAACAGATTGTGAACGAAATAGTCGTCGCGATAATGCTCATCGCCAAGGATACCCACGCCGTGGTTCTGATCGGGAATGTAGAGCATGTCGAAGTGCTTGTGCGCCTTCACGAGTGCGTTGACTACCTGCAGAGAAGACGCCGGATCGACATTGCTATCCATCTCGCCAATGATTATGAGGGCTTTGCCTTGCAACTTGTACGCGTTATCAACGTTCGATGACGCGGCGTATTGTGGGCCTATCGGCCATCCCATCCACTGCTCGTTCCACCACATCTTGTCCATACGATTGTCGTGGCAGCCACTGTTGGTGACGACCACTTTATAGAACTCGGGGTAGAAGAGAGCGCCGCCGAGCGCGCTCTGACCACCGGCTGAGGTGCCGAAGATGCCTACGCGCGAGATGTCGTAGTAGGGATACTTTGCCGCGACAGCCTTGTGCCAGAGGATGCGATCGGGAAAGCCCGCGTCGCCGAGATTTTTGAAGGCGACGTCGTGGAATGCCTTGGAACGGTTGCTGGTGCCCATGCCGTCGATATGCACCACGATAAAGCCGAGTTCCGCGAGCGACTGGTCAGGTGCGATGGGGCTGAAAGATTTGGGAACGAAAGACCCCTGAGGCCCGGCGTAGATATTCTCGATGACCGGATACTTCTTCGATGGGTCGAGGTTCATGGGGCGGGTGATTGTGCCCCAAATGTCTGTTTTACCGTCGCGACCTTTGGCCACGAAAACCTCAGGCGGCTTGAAACCTGCTGCCAACAGGGGAGTGGTGTCTGCCTTGTCGAGATCCATGACGACTGTCTGGTCAGAGGTTCGGCGCAGTTGGGCAACTGGTGCAAGATCGACACGCTGCCACGTATCGACGTAAAACTTTCTGTCCTTAGAGAACGAAACCCTGTGCATTCCGTCGGCGTCGGTAAACTTCGTGAGGCCGGTGCCGTCGAAGTTGATCCGATAAACCTGCGTGAAGTAAGGATCCTGTCCAGGAACGATACCACCGGTATCGAAATAAATCTGACGCCTGGTATCGTCCACGAATTCAACATTGCGCACCAGCCAGTCGCCTTTGGTGATCTGGTTTTTCAACTTCCCGGTGATGCCGTCGTAGAGATACAGGTGCTCCCAGCCGTCACGCTCCGACGCCCAGATGATCTCCTTGCCGTCGTCGATGTCGTGACGGTACCTTCTTCCTCCAGAGAGACCTGGCCCCAGGTTGCTGTAGTAGAAGAAAGTCTTCGTCTGCTCCGAAATGAGAGGGCGCGGCTTGCCGGTCTGTGCGTCAACTTCAATGACGGTGTAGGCCTGATGGCCGCGCTGATTGTATTCGAACGTAAATCCGCGACTGTTCTTCCACCACTCCGGCGTGGTGATGTCGTACGGATTTGGAAACAGGGCGCGATCAATATCAATCTGCTGCCTGGTTGCAACGTCGAACAGGACCGGGATTGCAATGTCCAATGTGTCGCCCGGCTTCACATAGTGAAGGGTACTGTGCTTCGGCTGAATCTGATCGGGCGGTGAGGACTCGATGTAGGTGATTTCACGGTCATACCCGGGGCGTATGTGGTAGGCGACGAGCTTCTTTGAATCCGGCGACCAGGCGAACGTGCGCATTGAGTAGTAGTTGTCCTCAGAGCCGTCGAAACTGACGGGGTATGCCGGTTTGTCGCCCTTCGGTTTTATGAACACGTTGAAGTTCTGCACAAACGCTTCAAAGTTTCCGTCAAAGGAAGCGCAGACTCTTGTCGGCCTTGGCGGAAGCTGAGATTCGAATTGCGCTCCCATCTCATTGCGGCCAGAGCGGCGCTGCGATCTTGTTTGCTGCGCGGGAGAAGGCGCGCATGGCTTCGTTCCTGAATCGGATTCATCTTCATCGTCGGCTTGAAAAGCAGGCGACTGGTATGCGAGGCCCTCGATCGGGTCGCCACCCGGGCCCTCAGGGCTGACTTGCGAACCGGAGAGAGCGGCATCCTCGGGCGCATCGTCATCGTCGTTCTGGCCACGCTCGGGGATGGGGCCGGTGGTGGTGCAGGTGTAGCTCGAGAGGTCGCATTTGAAGAGTTTGCCGTCGATGCCGAACTGAATAGAATGCTCGTTGTCGAGAAAAGTCAGAGGAGCGATGGCCCCTGGCGGGTTCCCGATTGGGCGAACGCCGAAGCGCAGCTGTATCGGAGCAAATGGGAGTTTCAAGCCGGTGTACTTGTGGCCGGTAGATGTGGAGATGGCTGTGGCCAGGCGATCCTGATCGAAGGGCGACTTTTTTACACCGGCGTCCGCATCGACAAGAACGAACTCGGTTCCGCCCTTAACGGTTTTCGGGTACCAAAAATGATCGGAATCGCCGATCCACGTGATCGCGCCGGGGGTGTTCACGACCAGGTCGCGCACTTTGACCCGGAGGTCGTGAGCACGCTGGTAGTCGGCTAAGGTGCCCTGCGCCTGGAGAATTGAGACGAAGAGGAACAAAGGAAAGACGGCAGAAAGGCAATGGGCGAGGAATGTCCGCTTGGAGAAGATCAAAAGGGCTCCGGTGAGTTAATCGCATTCGATGTGCGAAGTATACATGGTTGTATCCAATACGTCGCGCAATTTCCTCTGGTGTCTTTTGTGTGTGTAATCGATATGGGCTTTGGTGATTGAGAGGAAGTGCAAGGGCCGAATTTCAGTGTGATTCGGATAAGACACCGGACAATCGGCGCTGGCTGTTGACCTGCCCCCGTTTTCTCAACCACTGATAACTGGAGTTTCCCGGTTTTGGTTTGGCTTCGAGACTGACGCGTAGCCGCCGTCGTCGAGCCCTTGCGCAAATGGGCTGTCTGAGTCATCAACAAAATGCGCCCGCGCGGCAGCAGAAACTGATTCGTCCTTCCCCTCGCCCGACTGAAGAGAAAAGAGGAAAGGTCTCAGTCAAGCCTCACTGAAACGCTGCCTGCCGCTAATGTAATCGCCTGTTCCTTGCCTCCGGCAAGCTTCACTGCGAACCGGCGCGGCTGCTGGCGTGCACCGTTGCCTTGGCGCAGCGTCAGTGTTCGCTTGGCGTCATCCCAATGCATCGCAATCTCCTGATAATCGCCGTTCTCGTAGGCGAATGTCAGCCCGTCGTCGTCGTAAAGAGTGAAGGCGCCGTCTGCCCCCGGATAAACAGTCAGGGTCACAGGCTCTTTGCTCGGTTGTTCTGCGTATTGCTTCACCGGTCCGGTGGGCACGACTGCACCGCCACGCACCAGCAGAGGCATTGAGTCCAGCGCGGCTTCGAGCGTGACGTTGCGGCCGCCTTCGATGCGCTGATTGGTCCAGAAGTCCCACCAGGTACCTGCGGGCAGATTCAGCGTGCGCTTGGTGGCGCATTTCTCAAAAATGGGCGCGACAAGCAGATTGGATCCAAACAAATAAGCATCGGCTGTTTCCCATGCCTTCGAGTCCTGCGGAAACTCCAATCCCAGGCTGCGGATAATCGGCAGACCTGTTGTGTGTGCTTCATATGCGGCAGAGTAGAGATACGGCAGCAGACGATAGCGGGTCTCAAGGAACTTGCGGCAGATGGGCTCGACAGCTTCGTTGTGCAGGTCTTCCACGTGCGGCAGAAACGATGCCGCATTTGGACCCATCTCTGACGGCCCGTAGCTTCCCGTGTTCCATCCCCACGGGCGCCGAAGTTGCCATGTGCGCCCATGGCATCGGAACGACGGACAGAACGCGCCGAATTGGAACCAGCGCACGAAAAGTTCGGCTGTGAACTCAGACGTCGGCACGAAACCGCCAATGTCTGTGCCCCAGTGGGGTACGCCGTTAAGGCCGGCGTTGATGCCTTCCATGATCTGCGTTTCGAGCGTCTTCCAGGTAGAGTCTGTGTCGCCGGACCACAGCCACCCCCAGCGCTGGATGCCTGCGTAGCAATTGCGGTGGAGCGCAAACGGCCGCCGGTCCGGGCGTGTCTTGCGGCCCCCCTCCCAGTAAATTCGGTTGCGCGCCAGCCGCGAGGGTGTTGGCAGCACATCGCCTTCATCCGGCCACCAACCGTCGATACCCATACGCACAAGAGGCTCATGCTGTGCCCAGTAGTTCGCCGCGTCGCCGGGAACGGAGGCAGCCGCACCGGAGTCCTGCACTGTGCCGTGCAGAGTCTCAGGAGGATTCACGACATGGAGAGCGATGTTGAAGTGGAGCGCATGAAACTCCTTCACGATCTGTTCGGGATCAGGAAATACAGCCTGGTTAAAAACGAATGAGCCGTGGCCGGTGTTCCAGCCGGACGGGCAAAAGCCGGTGCCGAGGTAAATCATCGTGTCGCATGGAAGGTCCTTCTCGCGGAAAGTGCGTGCTTCGTCGAGAATCTGCTGGCGGCTTTCCAGCGTTCGGTGAGACTGTTGAAAGCCAAGTGTCCAGCGCGCCGGCAGGTGGGGATAGCCTGTGAGTTCGGCATACTCGCGCAACAGTTCAGCAGGTGTCTCCCCCACCACGAGGAAGATGTCCTGTGCGCGAGCGACGTCGCTCGGATGCCACACGCCCGCATCGCCTGTGAGATCGAATTGACCGGTCGGCAGGTGGAAGTAGAGTCCCCAGCCGTTGCCCATCAGCCACGGGATAGGATTGCGCGCGCCAAAGAGCCTCAAGTCATCGCCGGCTCCGTTCCGCATCGTGTCCTTCGTCCCGCGACGATCAAGCGGATGCGTACCCGGTCCAAGCCCGTAGACCGGTGCGTCGCCGTATTGGAATCGCACCTGGTTGACTTCGGGATGGAACGCCAGTTCCTGCACCACTCCGCGCTGCGAATGCCGGACGCTCACACGCAACGGGGTGGTCTCTACACGCACTGTGTAGTCTCCCCAAGCTATGTTGGTTGGCGGACCAGGCTGATCGGCACGCTGTGTGTGCAACGAAGCCGGATACTTGCGAGGTATGAGACTTCCGTCGTCGTAATATGTGTCAACCGTCTCATCGACCGCGGCAACAGTGATGCGTAACATCCGCGGACGAACAGACACAACAGTCAGTTCCATGCCGGCCGATGCGGCGCGTATTCGCGACGCAGAGCCTTGGTTGGTTACCGGCGTGGCTGCTCGAGAATCTACGGATTCGCCGAGCGCAATATGTTGCGAAAGCAACACGCCGGCCGTTCCGACGCCAGCTGTCTTGAGCAGCCGTCGTCTTGAGATTGCACTCATTGGGGAAGCTCCTGCCCGATGTGGGCCGAAATGGCAGCACAATGAACGTACCAGTTTATTCAGTCTCCAATAATAAATGCTAACTTGTATACATCACTTAGAGAGGTGTCCAAATGGCACCGAGCCGTCGTGAGTTTTTACTGAGGGCTGCCACTCTTGCGGCCAGCACCTCTTTGTCGTCACTCGCCCTTGCCGCGAACGACGCCAAGACGGCAGCCTCGCCAAAGACCGCCCATGGCGCTTCGCCCTTTCTTCTTGAGTTCGATGGGAGCATGCTGACCAGCCTTCGCTTCGCGGGGGATGCCTTTCCGACCAACTATGTGGCAACGGAGCAGAAGCTTGGTCATGTCGAAATCGCGTGGCGGCGTACAGGGGGAGCGTGGCAGAAATTCCGCTCCTCGGAAGCTAACGCGTCGCAGATCGCTGGCGGTATGTTTCACGCGCAAGATGATCACGGTGAAGCGTTGGCCGTTACCGTGCGCTTCGAGCCGCAGGGCAGCATTCTCCGTTGGACGATCGCACTCCGGAACATGTCGAGCGATCCGATCGAGGTAGGGGACCTGGCTCTTCCGCTGCCCATGCACTCGAGCTTCAACGCCAAGGAGCCGACCACTGCTTCGGTTCTGAAGCACAGCTTCATCTCCGGGCACGGCTCTTTTCTGTTCTGGATGCGCTCCAACAGTGTCGGACCGTACCTGGTGATGACGCCCGAACGCGATACTCACCTGGAATACTGGGATCACATGCCGCCAGCGAAAGGACAGCGTCCCGTGTTCCGCACATATGTTCACTCTATAGCCGTGGGCGAAGCAGTGCAGGCCGCTGGTGGACGCTGGCGCCAGCCTCGCACAAGCGTCACTTTGGCCCCCGCCGGGAAGCCCGGAGCCCGCTGCGAATATGCTTTCCAACTCGCATGGGCGCAGGACTATGCCGGCGTGAGACAGCGGCTCGTGGATGCGGAGTCAATTGATGTAGAAATCGCGCCCGGCATGACGGTGCCGTCCGATCTTTTTACCTGCATCTCGATCCGGTCTCGTGATCCTATCGAAAGCGTCATCGCCGAGCACGCGCAACAGACGACGATCGAGCGTCTGACCAGGAGAGAAGGACGCAGGATCTATCGCGTGAAGTTCGCGCGACTCGGTGAGAACATGCTCACGGTAAACCACGGCTCCGGTCGCTCCACCAGGTTGGAGTTCTTTTCCACCGAGCCGCTGGAAACCTTGATCCACAAGCGCGCGGCGTTCATCGCAAAGCACCAGGCTCGCGATTCCGACAAGTGGTACAACGGCCTGCTCTCCGAATGGAACATGGACTCACAGGTGCAGCTCGGGCCGGACAACTACGACCGCATCAAGGGTTGGCGCATCTATGAGGTGACCTGCGACGATCCGGGCTTGAGCAAGCCGGCCTATCTGGCCAGCAAGAACGCCGAGTTCCCCGACCAGGCCCAGGTGGAAGCGCTGGACTACTACATTGAGCACTTCGTCTGGGGAGGTTTGCAGCGCACCACAGAAGAGAGCGACAGCTACGGTATCTACGGCATCCCCGACTGGAAGCAAAACCGCGACAGTAGCGACCCCGGAAACAAGGGCAAGCGCCATATCTGGCGGGCTTACGATTATCCGCACATCATCGTGATGTACTTCAGCATGTATCGTATCGCCCGCGACTATCCGGGAATCAAGATGAAACTGGACCGGGCGACCTACCTGGAGCGTGCGTACGGCACGGCGCTCGGCATGTTTATCATTCCCATGCGGGTTACCAACTGGTCCGCTTACGAGACAGGTTTCTATAATGAACTCGTGATTCCCCGGCTCATTGAAGAACTGGAACTTGCAGGCAAGCACGACGAAGCTGCGCAGTTGCGCATGCATTGGGAGAAGAAGGTGGCATTCTTCGTCAGCGGAGGGCCGAACCTCTTCAGTTCGGAATATGCTTTTGATTCCACCGGCTTCGAGTCGACGCAGGCCATTGCGCGTTACGCTCTCGATCATCCCACCACACCGGGAATTACGCCGGAAGCATCTGCGAAGTTCGCTCTCACGCAGATTCGCGCCAATCTTTTCTGCCGCGGAGTCATTGAGAAGGCGTACTACTACTACGGCAGCGACTATCGCGGCGGTGGGGGCGATTCCTTCACGCTGACCTACATGTCCCCGATGGGCGGCTGGGGCGTGCTGGACCACGCGCTGCGCGATCGCACCGAGTCCGATGCCACTATCCGCCTCGGCTACGCTTCCTTTCTCAGCGCATGGTCGCTGATGAATTCGGGCACATCCGAGACGGGTTTCGGGTACTGGTTCCCGGGAGAGGCAAATGACGGCGGAACCGGCGCTGGGTTCGAGCCAGCAGCATACGGCACAACATGGCTCGGTCAGCCGCACCACCGCGGTCCCTGGTATTACTCATCCGAGACAGACCTCGGGTACTGCGGCGCGCTCCGAAGCGCTTCGACAATCGTGGCGGATGATCCCGTGTTCGGCCGCTTCTGCTTCGGTGGAGAGATACGTGACGCAAACGCGTCCATGCATATCATTCCTCGCGACGGAGTACGGCGGCGCCTGCGCCTGCGAACTGCAGGGCAGCAGATCGACCTCGAATTGGCAGGCGGGCGGTTTGCCAAAGAACAGCCAATCCAATGGTCCGTCGATCAGCAGAGATTCCTCTTCACGCTCGAAACGGAGATCACCGGCAGCGGAGAAGTCCAGCTTTTGATTGCAGGTTTACCGACGCGGAATTACAAGGTGATTTGTAATCAGGAGACGAACGAATTCCATCCTGACGCAACCAGGTCTTTGCGACTCCGCATCCCCGCCGGAACTTCGAACTCTAAAGTCGAGATCGTTCGCGCTTAGCTCTCGCCAGCAGCATCTACCGTCCACGGATTGCGTGGTTGAATGACGATCTGCAGAATTACAAATTGAAACGAAGAAAGCCACGCCGCAATTGACGTGACCTTCTCTCTCTGAATCCGAGTGGTTTAGACGATTGATTGCATCCAGACCTTGGACTGAACCTTGCGTTGGTAGCGGTGACGGGGCGTCGCGGTTGCCGGTATCGTTGCTCCAGGGAAGGCTGCCGCCGCGTTTCCGGCCGGTTTGTTCTTGTTGGCGCTGTTGTTCGTTGCGCCCGGCGCGTAGTTTACCGAGCCGTCACCCGCAATCTCCGGATGTTCCTGGGGCACGCGGTTCATGCGCGCATAATTCGGAACAGCGAGCATCGGCGTACCATCCTGCCATTTACCTGTAATGACGATCACGCCACCGAGCAAATCGGGCCGCCATTCAGCTTTGAGCGGGTCGTTGCTCAAAGCAAGGTCAAGATTGTGTTGGTCAGCTGTCTCGACGTTATAAATGAGCGGTCCATACTGCAGCGCCACCAGGCTGTCATCGGCCTTGATGCGCGCATCCGCTTTGATCCGCTGCACTTCCATTGGTAGCTCGATCTCGATGGTATCGCCGCGTTCCCAGCGGCGCGTAATGACCGCATAGCCCTTGATGATGTGCGCCGTGACCGGTTTACCGTTTATCGCCAGCCGCTTCAAGCCATCGACCTTGGGCGTCTTCGTATAGAGCTTCGAGGTAGCGCGGTTGGGCACGCGCACATGCACGCTGAAGGTCTTTGCCTCATCCGGGTTGATCGTGATGGCGACCGCGCCTTTCCATGGATACTCGGTCTTCTGCACGACCTGTACATCGGTGCCGGCGATCTTGCCCACATTCACGCGGCTCCCTATAAACAGGTTCACATGCAACGCATCAGGCCCCTTGGTGTAGCTCCATGTCGGCACCATCAGCAGCGTGCGCGGAATATTCCCCACGCAGCACGGGCAAACATGCCATGGCGTGCGCTCCGAATTTACCAGCGGATTGGTGTAGCAAAAGTTCTTGCCTTCCATGTCTACCGCGCCAAAGAGCGCGTTATACATGGTTTGCTCGTACAAATCGGCGAACTTCGCATCGTGATAAGCGAGGTTCATCTTGTACTGGAAAAAGATGAGACCGCAACTGGAGCAGGACTCGCAATAAGCTTCGTTGCGCAGCGAGTAATTCGGGCCGAAGCCTTCTGACGTCTCTCCACTCCCAATGCCGCCCGTCACATAGAACTTCTTGTTGACCATGTTGTTCCAAAGTGCCAGTACTGCGCTCTGGTAGTCCTGATCGCCGGTCTCCGCCGCAATGTCCGCCATGCCGGAGTAGAAGTACGTCGCGCGCACCGCGTGTCCCACCGCTTCGTATTGGCGGATGGGCGGCAAATGGCTCTGATCGTATTCCTGCCCGCCCTTGCGCGAGTCGAGGAGGAATTTCGCCAGCTTAATGTAATCGTCGCCCAGGCCGTTGCCTTCCGTGTCGTTCACGAATCGGCCAAAGCGCACCAGCGCCTGTTCCATTTCCTGGTGACCGTCGAACCAATCCTTCTTGCCTGGTCCAATGTTGGCCACCCAGCAGTCGGCCAGCTTCTTGGCTGCGTTGTAAAGCCGCAAATCCTGCCCATTGGTCAGCGTGTGATGGTTGATCGCTGACTCGATGAAATAGCCCGCGACATACCCTTCGTGATTGCCGCGATGATCAGGAGACCAGCGCTCCGGCCACTGTTTGCGGTCGGCGAGCGTATACGCCGTTTGTAGATACCCGTCGTGTTCCTGCGCCGCAAGGATGATGGGAATCCATTTCTCCAGTGTCACCTTCATCTTTTCCTGCGCAGCAATGATGTCCGGGTCTCCCTGCGCATCCACCATGAGTGCAATGCACATCGACTCCACCGTCTGGTGCACCCACGCGTTCGAGAAGACGTAGCCCTTATGACGTCCGTGCGGCTCACCGCCGAGCGCCTTCGCAGCCTCAATAAAATTGTCCAGGCCACCTTGTCCCTGCTTCAGGTCGGTGCGTTCGCATTGCTCCACGCAATGCGGAATCCAGTCGACAATCAGTGTCTTGGCGCGCTCGTTCCACATCGGGTTGTCGATTGCGTAACGCGTCGTATAGACCACGTTCAGCCTCTCCTTGGGAGGAGCTTTTTCGGCCTGCACCGTGAGGCTCGACTTGCTGTTTTCCCTATCGCCGAATGCCGTGATCTCAAGCACATACTCGCCCGGCTCCGAGAAGGTCGCCGTCGTGTCGGCCGAAGCGGCATCTGCGAAAACAACCTGGCCCGGCCCCGAGGTCTTGCTCCATCGCACGTGCGATGCGGCTGTCGGCATCAGCCAGTCGGCTTTACCTGACAGATAGGTCTTTCCGCCCAGCACCACCGCGCGATCCACGCCCGCTTCAACGTTAGGCGGGAAGAGTGGCACCGGCCCGCTGCTGTAGACCTTCCACTCCAGAACCCCTGTCGAATGTGTGCCGTCCGAGCTGATATCAAGACGCAGCCTGTCTGTCTTGACCTCATCGAAGCTGGTGCTGTTGAAACCGTTTGGATCCACACCCAGTCCCTTCGCATTCGAGACAGGCACAAACTCGCTGCCATTCCAATACATCACCCGGTAGGAGGACGGTGCGCCCACTCCCTCGCCGTCGACCCACCAATACACTTCCACGCGGTTTGTGGTGACCGGCTTGCTCCACTCATACTGCACCCATTGCGCATCTGTGTGCGGCCAATTGCCGTAACTGCCATGGCTCTGATCATGCGAATTGACAGGATCAAATCCATCGTTCAGGGCCGCCACTTTGGTATCTCCTGAGGTGTACGATGCCGAAGCCGTCGCGACTTTTGCCAGGTTAACCGTGACGTCGTTGACGACGGCGGCCAGAGCCTTCGACCGATCAACGGCCGCCAGCAATGCTGCGCCTGCTACACCAGCTAGAAAATGCCTGCGGTTGACAGCGCCGCTGGAGCGCCGCAAAGACATTTCATTCTCCCCCGCGAGCAGCTCTGGATGTGCCGCGTCGGAAGCTTCAGGGACCTGGGGCGAGGAATTAGCAGGTTGCATGATCTGTTCCTTTCAGCAATGTCGTGCGCCGCATCTTGCGAGGGGACGGGCGGGTCTTCGATGATTGCCGCGTAACCAGAGACGCGCGATCCATTGCTTTCGTGCAACGTGCGTGTCTCGGCTATATTGTATACGAAAATGTACGCACTAGAGTTTGACTTGGTCAATCTCACCCCAGATGTTAGGTATTTAGGACAAGCTCCAGGCGTTTGATTCAAGCCGGGTAACGGCGGACTCTTTCGCACACTTTGCCGAGATAAAGCTGGCTGACATTCCAATGGAGTCCTGCAAAGCTTTGAAGCGCCCCATCGAGCTGTACGTTCAGCGAGATCAAAGATAAACATCGCCGTGGAAG
>PLPU01000292.1:0-8934 GCA_003159975.1 Acidobacteriaceae bacterium | reverse complement strand
GGATCGCCGAGAAACGACATGCGGCGATTATAGTGCCGGCAGGGATCGGAGATCGGAGCTCAGAGACCAGAAAAGTCCAACCGGTCCGGTTTTACTTCCAGACCGGCAATTGGAGCCAGCCTCCCCAGACGTCGGCCCCGGCGTGGACAAGAATGCTAGAGCCTCATCGAACGTCTTCACGGATTTGGGCCGAATTTGATCCCCGGCCCAAGGACTCCAACAAAGAAAACCAAAATGACAACCCCCGCCAGAATCCATCCCACGCTCCGCGTGATTGCTCCTGCAGAAACAGACGGTTCGCTGGAACGGGTCTTCAAAAAACGATCCATCTGCGTAAGTCCGAATGCCGCCGCGGCGCCCGGAAGAGCGGCGGTAAACATGATCGTCCATCCCGCGGGATTAAACGCCCCGGCAAGGCAGGCGGCGACAAGAGCGGCAAGATAGGGTATCAGCGTAATCCGCCGCAGCCTGGTTAACGCTTCCGGCGCATTCGATGCGCAAAACGGCCGCATCTCAACCGCCAGCAGCTTGAGCGAGAGGTAGTAGGCAACCGCACTGAATACGACCAGTAGAACCCGCCAAAGCCATGCCGGAGTAAGCCCCGAAATCACTGCCGCCCAATCACCGAACGCCGCTATGCCGGAGTAAGCCGGATAGCTCGCGGCAAACAAGAGGTTGAATGCAGCGGTGAGCGTGAGAAAGTAACGAATATGCGCCCCAGCCAACCGCAGCGGGCGCAAAGCCAAAACCGATAGCAGGCCCACAACCACATTGGCTATGCCGCCGGCGGCTGGAATCCACCGGCTTAGGCTTCCGCTCGAACTGAAATAGCACGTCGTCAGCATTACCGGTTTCGCGCCCACCGCCAACGTTGCAAGCCCATGCCCCAATCCCTCGTGGGCCACGTCCGCAACCACGAACGCAACAATGCCCAGGGCAACAAGCGTCAGAGCGTCGTCCCGCGAGTCGTCCGCCACGGCCAGCCGTCTCTCATTTGCCTGCATGTTTCCGCTCCTTCCTGGCTATCTTTTTCAATTCGGCTAATGTCTCTTCGGCCCAACGCAAGTGCGCCTCAAGTTCCATCTGCCCGAAGCGCGCTGCCATCTTCCAATACGGAGCGTCAGGATACTGCTGGTTCTTGGCGATCTCTTCGCCCGTCCGTCCGATTTGGTGAAGTACCGCGCGCTCAGCCTCCACCATGCGCTCCAGGTACGCGATCAGAATGTCGGGGGAGGTCTGCGCGCCAAAGAAAATCTTCAGCAGCAATTCGTTGCGCGGCACCTCCGGTTGCGGCGGAACTGCCAGCCACTTCGCCAGGCGCTCCCGTCCTTTTTTCGTGATGGAGTAAATGCGCCGGTCGGGCTTACCCTTTTGTTGCTCCGTTTTCGAACTCGCCAGCCCCGCGGCCGCCAGCCTCTTCAGGTTTGGATAGATCTGCCCGTAGCTCTCGTTCCAAAAGTAGCCGACCGATCCGCGGATGGTCTGTCCCAGGTCGTAGCCCGACATAGGCGCGATGGCCAGCAGGCCCAGAAGCACTTCCATGCTCGAACTTGAACGTTTCGCCATATGACTATTAGATATATGTCTATTAGATATGATTGTCAACAGAATTGTTATTTCGCCGGATGGAAGCACCCCCTCCCCCGCGCTCTGGGCGCCTTCTCAACTCAGATTGTTCTACTGAAGCGACCGCGCCACTGCCGCAAAAAAGTCCGAATCGTCCACCGGGCTGTGGTCGGCATCCGGCTTGGGCCGCGCGCTCAGCACCACAATCACCAGATTCTCTCTGGGATTGATATAGATGTGCTGCCCAAAGATGCCGACAGCCTCAAACGCTCCCGCATGGATCGGATCGCCTGCCTCCATCGGCCACCAGAGGTAACCGTAGTCGACCAGCTTTCCCCCAATCGTGTGCGCCTTGCCGGCCTCCGCAAACCAACCCTCCGGCACCACTCGTTCAGCATGCCCATGCTGCTCGATCACGCCGTCATCCAGCACAAACTGGCCAAAGCGCGCGTAATCCCGCAGTGTCGCACCCAACCCGCTGCCCGCCAATCCCATGCCGCCCGCCGACTCCAGCCACCACGTCGCATCCTCTTCCATCCCCAGTCGCGACCAAAGCGTTTCCGAAAGATACGTTGCCAGCGGCTCATGCGTCGCGCCCTCAATCAACGCGCCCACCAGGAACGATTCGCCGGTGCTGTAATTCCAGATCGTCCCCGCCGCACCGGCCCTCGGCAGTGTCTTCATATACGCCACAATCGAGCCCGGCTTGCCCGCCAACTGCAAGTCGAGAACCTTTCTGCGATCGGAGCGCCGATCGGTATAGGTCTCATCCCACTTCACGCCCGAGGCCATCTGCAAAAGATTACGCACCGAAACGTCGTCGTAAACCCCGCCTTTCAATCCCGGCACATACCTGGTCACCGGGTCGTCGATGCTGGCGATCAGCCCTTGCTTGATCGCCGCTCCCACCAGCGTGGAGGAAATCGACTTGGCCATCGAAAACGAGATCCAGCGCGTCTCTGGTCCAGTGCCCAGTTCGTAATTTTCCATCGCAACTTTGCCGTCTTTCAGAATCATCAGTCCGGCCACGCGATCAAAGGCCAGGTAGTCGTACAGATCGAATCGCCGCCCCTGCGCTTCGAAGTGAACCTGCCTCACTTTGGATTGCAGCGCCTCGCTCGCCTGGGCAAACGGCCGCACCGCGCCGCCGCGCTTCACAATGTTGACCGGGAACAGCTTGTCGCTGTGCGAAAACGTGTTCACCTCAACGCCCGGCAGCATGGCCCCGTCGAACACCTGCCGCGCTCCCGCGATCGTCTGCGTCGCGCCTGCCTGTTGCGCCGCGGCAGGCAAACATGCCGGCAACAACAGAACGGCAGCCAGCGAAATCGAGGGGATGATTGAATTCCTGCTGCAAGGCAGATTGTGCGAAATCATGATTCCGAATCTAGGCTATCCGGACGCGCAGCGGCAACAAAGAAAAAAACTACCCTTTGACCAACCTCGCCAGCGAAAAATCATTCGCACACAGGCCGCGCGATCCGTCAGATCTGCGAACAGCCCAGCGGACTCAACATCAGGTTATCGATGTTGGTCACAAGTTGGTCGTAACTGAATCGCGGGTTGGCAGAGAGCTTCTTCCATTCCGCATTGCTCCTGAACAAATCCCACTTCGCCTCCATCTCCGCCGTATCGGCAAAGCTCAGCATGTACGTCAGGTTTGGAACGCGCGGGCCGATAAGCGTGTCGGCAAAGAAGACAGGATGAAAGCCGCAGCTCAAAAAGATCTCGAACTCCCCGGAGTGAAACATCTCCACCTTGCGAACGTGTGCGCCGTTGCTGGGGCTCTCATAGGTGCGCAGTTCAAAGATACGCTTGCCCTTGTTTGCGGCGGAGGCAGGCGGCGTCAGTTTCGGCCAGCCTGAAAAGGCAGAAAGCAGCGAACTCTCAACGCGCTCAAATGCCGGCGCTGCCGCCGTCGCGTTCCAGAACGGCTCGGCAGCCTTGAGAAAATCCGCGTCCTGCCCGAGCCTCAGGTCCAGGCCGGCGAGCGTGTCGGCCGACGCGCCCGGAATGAGCAAATAAAACGTCGGCGTCTGCGGACCAATGTCGAGACGGAATGCGCCAACAGGACCCAGTCCCATCCGCGCAAGCGCCGGAATCAGCGCATCGCCAAAAAAGCTTTCGGTGAGTTTAGTTTGCGGCCCGTTTTGGAGCATGTAGCGGCGCATCTGGTAAAACTCGCCGGCGCGGGGCGAAGAAGTTTCAGCACCGGCGTCGCCGGCAGCGGCAAAGGCTGATGCGGCAATCGAAGCAGCGAGGAATTGGCGGCGCTCCATGGGGCCCTCCAGAAGAAAGATCATTCTACGGCAGCAGGGTCGAGCGCAGTCATGAGCTCGAATGGGGCGGCGGTCAGGGCAGCGCCTGAAACTCAGCCGTTTTAAGGCGCGGGTATACCATCAGGGACGTTGGAGGAAAAAATGAAGAAAGCTATCCTCGCAATCTTGCTCTTGACCTCCGCACTGGCCGGTGCGGAAAAACCCAAACCAAACCCGGCCGACTACACCATAGCCGTTCATGTGCAATCGTCGCGGATGGTTGTCGCGTGCTCCGATGTGACCGGCGGAAACAGTGTTTGCCGCGTGCAGCAGCAACTCAACGTCACCATCGACGGAAAGAAGTTCGAACTTCAATCGGGAACTGCGAGCGACCTGCTTCGCGTGGGCGACTACAAAGCCAAAATCTCAAAAGATGAAACCCAGCACGCCTACGAGTACATGCGAATTTACGAGTTCCTGTTCCCCGACGGCCAGACACGCCAATTTACCGTCATGGGCGAATCAGAATAGCGCTGTTCACTTCTTCACTGTTTCACTACTTCACTTTTTCACTTCTTCTCACGCCATCGCGCTAGCCGCCGCTGTCCACGGCCGGTGCTGGCTCTCCGCTACACCGCGATGCGTCAGCGTGCCCAGCCAGGTGTTCAGCCCATCCGCCAGCCCCGCATCCTGCTTGAGCGCCTCCCGTGCGCCCAGGTTGGCCAGCCGCATCAGGTACGGAAAAGTTGCATTGGTCAATGCGAGTGTCGAGGTGTGCGGCACCGCGCCCGGCATGTTGGTCACGCAGTAGTGAACCACCCCATCCACTGTGAAGCTCGGGTTTGAATGCGAAGTTGGCCGTGCCGTCTCCACGCAACCGCCCTGGTCGATGGCCACGTCCACAATCACTGCGCCCTTCTTCATCTGCGCAACCATGGCGCGGGTCACGATCTTCGGAGCCGTCGCGCCGGGAATCAGCACGCCGCCAATCACCAGGTCGGCCTCGCGCGTTGCCTGGGCCACGTTGTAGCTATTCGAGGCCAGCGTATAAAGCCGGCCACCGAAGATGTCTTCCAGTTCGCGCAGACGGTTCAGGTTCAAATCGATGAGCGTGGTTTTTGCGCCGAAGCCCAGCGCGATCCGCGCCGCATTCGTACCCACAATTCCTCCGCCTAAAATGCAAACGTGCGCCGGTGGCACCCCCGGAACGCCACCCAGCAGAATCCCCCGCCCGCCGCGTTCCCGTTCAAGATAACTCGCGCCCACCTGCACGCTCATCCTGCCCGCCACTTCGCTCATCGGCGTCAGCAGCGGCAGCGTGCCCTGCCGGTCGCGAACGGTTTCGTAGGCAATGCCAATCACCTTCGACTCCAGCAGCTTGTCCGTCAAATCCCGTACTGGCGCCAGATGCAGATAGGTGAACAGCACCAGCCCCTCGCGAAAGAAGACGTACTCCTTTTCGATGGGCTCCTTGACCTTCACCACCATCTCCGACTTACCCCAGACGTTTCCCGCCTCGCCCACAATCTCCGCGCCGGCGTTCTGGTACTCCGCATCGGGAAAACCTGACTGCGCGCCTGCCTCTGTCTCGACCAGAACTTTGTGGCCTGCCTCGGTAAGCGCCTTTACGCCCGCCGGGGTTATACCCACGCGAGCTTCCTGGTCCTTAATCTCTCTGGGAACGCCGATGATCATGGGATTTGTCTCCTGATTCAGTTGGATGCACGCTGGGGAGGGCTGCATGAGCGGCTGTCGCGGCGCTGGCTTGCTAATTGGGAGGGCTGCTCCGGCGCCGGCCTGGTCACTCAAAATTCATCCTACGGCGCAAACAACTTCCAATGTGTGCAAAGTTCGTGATAAAAGGTCCTCATGGGAACGAAACGTGATAAAAATGGCGGCGCAGTGCAAGAATCAGCCGCCAAGGAGCCCGGAGACCGGGCGGAATACGCGGCAGGCGCGCTCGACGATCTGGATTCGGCCATCCTGCGCCACCTGGAGCGTCACGGACGGGCCACCAATTACGAGGTCGGCGAGGCGGTAGGGCTGTCGGCTTCTGCGGCCTCCCGGCGCATCCTCGCGCTGGAGAAGGCGGGTGCCATCCGCGGTTACCGCGCTCAGGTCGACGACCGCCTCCTCGGCAAGCGCATGACCGTCTTCATCCGCGTCACCCTGGAGCGCCAATCCGCTCCCGTGCTTGCCGCCTTCGAAACCGCCATCCGCCGCTCCAAAGCAATCGTGAGTTGCCATCTCATGGCCGGCCAGTATGACTACATGCTGGTAGCGCGCGTGTCGGATGTGGACGACTATGGCCGTTTGCACCAGAACGAGCTCTCCCGCCTGCCTGGAGTGACACGGCTGGAAACCAGCTTTGCGCTGAGAGATGTGCTCGACGGAAAATAGGTGCCCGACGGGAAATAGCAGGCGCGCCCGTCTGCCGCTTCGAGTTCGCTCCAATTCAACCGCGCCGCTGCCCTTAGCCATGAAACAAGCTCTGAAAATTCATGTGCTCAAACCCTGCGATATGTGATCGAATTGCATTAACCACAAGAATCCTACTTCCGGAGCAACCGGGAAAGGACGCTTCCCGATGACGGATGCGGACCAACAAAACTCCAACGGCAAGGACACAGACGCAAACCAGCCATCTCCACTCCTCGAACCTGCCAAACCCGCTGCAAATCGCACCTTGCTCTATGCCTCGGTCGTTGCCGCAATCGGAATCATGGCTGGAGTTGCCATCGCAACCATCTCCCTGCGTCAATCCAGGACAACTCCCGCGCCGATTGCGGCACAGCAACTCGTCGTATCCAGCGAACTGAGAGATTTAGGACAGGCCGCATCGAGCGACTTCGGCCTGAAGGGCCATCTCACATCACAATGGACCAACCAGCCGGCATACCATGTGACAATCGAACCCGGCGATGCAACGCTTGCGGCGGGATTCGCGCTCGCTGTAAGCGATCCGCCCCGCCCCCTCTCCATCGGCATCGAATTGAAGGATCGCCTTGGCTATGTAATGTGCGGACGCAATATTCTCCTCAAGTATGATGTCAAAAAGCCGGCCGATCTTGAACAGGCCGACCCGAATCGGTCCTCCGGAAAGAAACCTCGGCTGAAGAGAGTCAGCGCCAAAGATGCCGAGCGCAAAAAAGCGGAAGAGGCTGATTTCGATCGCCGGGAAGTTCAGGAACAGCAGCGGGAAAAAGGCAACGACATCTTCCACAATCAAATCGGCGCCGATGGACAGGTCGTGTCAATCAGCGCTCAGGGGGACATTCCATGCCCGGCGGAACCCTATGAGCGGGTGACCGCATGGGGATTTGTCCCGGACTTTCCAACCGCGGACGAACAGGCTGACTTGCTGAGCCATCGTCCCGAAAGAAAGGAATCCGGCCCAAAAGAAGCTGCCCTGCGCGCCGCCTTTCATAGGACCCGCCAGAGAGCGGCCTACAAGTCCCCCTCCAATGCGTTTTCCTTCTCCCTGGAAGGAGACGATGCTGTGGTGGAATATGACGTTGCCGGAGGTGTCCTTGAAACCCGTGCGGGAAAGACCTTCGTGATCGACAAGGCCGCCGGAGAAGACAATACAGCCCTGTGGCAGGAGTATCCCGCCTACTTCCACTATCGTTGCGAGCAGACGACATCGTCCTGCACGCTGGTCCGCGCTGGCGCGAGCGTGATGCACGCAAAATTGAAGCGGTAAAGTCAGCGGCCTGGATGCATTCGAGTCTGGACGCATTCGGCCACCTGTTGTGTTCGCTGTTCGCGTCCCTCCGGGTGCAAGAGATTTTCCCGGCAGACAAATCGATTCACTACCCTCTGGCGGAGTTGACGGCTATTGTTGTATAGCTGGCATGCGAGTGATCTAATGGAGCCGCGCACCAGAATTTGAGACTTAGAGGCCGGGACAGGACGCGTCAAAAATGTGGGATTGGGAACCGCAGGAAGAACCGGAAGAAGAATGGCACAGCAAGATCTCGCACGAGGATCAGTCTGAATTCGCATTTCCGGAGCCCGAACCCGAGCCGGTACCCGAGCCGGAACCTCAAAATCCCACCGAACCAGTCCCCGGCGGCGGCGCAAATCATTCCTACGGCGCGGATTCCCATCCCGGCGAGCAAGCGCCCGAAGAGCCACAGCCATCTCTCGTCGAGGAGTGGTTGCCGCGCATTCAGAAGTTCCTGTCTGTTCAAACAAACTTTTACGCCACCATAGGCGTGGGACTCGGCATCTTGTTCGGAATTGTCGTGGCGGCAGTTTCCTGGCACATGAGCAACCCAACCGGGCCGTATGATTTAGGATCGGTCACTTCCACCGCGGTCGGATTGAAGGGCCGCCTGTTCACCAAATGGGATAAGAAGCTGCAATATCGCCTGACGTTCGAACCCGGCATTTCGGAGCAGCTTGCGGGGTTTTCTGCCGCGGTTGAATCTTCGCCGCGCCCTCTTTCCATCGGCATCCAGTTGACAGATGCGCAGGGTTTTGTCTCGTGCTCCAAAAACATCCTCATCAAATACGATTCCCGGAATGCCGATCCACAGCAGGACCAGGCAAAAGCGAATACTGCGGCAACCGACCCGCAGACGCGCAGCAGCGAAGCTACCCTCGCCGACGCTGAAGAAGGTGTGCGGGAACAAGGCAAGGACGTCTTCGCGAATCAGCTCGGACCGGATGGTCAGGTCGCCTCGATCACCGCTCAAGGCGATCTGCCATGCTCAGCCAGCGCCTATGAGAATGCGGTTGCCTGGAGTTTTTCTCCCGACTTCCCCTCCGTCGCCGAACAGAATGCANNGTTTTTCATCGAAGGAGAGGATGCGATCGTCGACTATGACGCCTCCTCCGGGATCATTGCAACCAGGGGAGGCAAGACGTTTACCATCGACCGCACCGGCACTGAAGCCGCTTCCCTCAAAGGCCGCGACTTCCCCCTCCCGATCCATTACCGCTGCGACCAGTTTGGCGCCTGCACCCTCACCAGCGCCGGCGCCGGCGTCCAGCACACAAGGTTGAGGAAGTAGCTCGCAGCGCTGGCATTCTCGCCGACTCAGATCCGGTCGCGCCAATAGCCGGATCGACGCTTCGCATGCGCAATCACTGCTGTCCGGTTTAA
>PLPU01000378.1:0-4817 GCA_003159975.1 Acidobacteriaceae bacterium | reverse complement strand
AAGACTCCGAAATCCACGAAGAAGAGGAAGAAGCGCAATCAACCCTGCGCACAATACCCACGATTCACGGCTCAGCACCAACCGCACACTGCACACTGTGCATTCGTCACTATCCACTCATCACTGACCACTGAAAACTAACCACTAACCACTAATCACTGCCCTTCTAATAGCTGACCGTAGCCGGCAGAATCTCGTCCACATCCACCCATTGCGTTGGATAGTTGCCGGTATAGCATGCAGTGCAATACCCGGTCTTCTCTTCGCCTGCGCAGCTCTCCAACAGGCCTTCAAGGGATAAGTAAGCCAGCGAGTCGGCCTCAATGAATTGACGGATCTCTTCCACCGACTTGTTCGCCGCAATCAGGTCGCGCTTGCTCGGCGTATCCACGCCATAAAAGCACGGCGAGATGGTGGGCGGGCAACTGATGCGCAGGTGAACCTCTTTGGCGCCCGCGCCGCGCACCATGCGCACGATCTTCCTGCTCGTCGTTCCCCGGATGATGGAATCGTCGATCAGCACCACGCGCTTCCCTTCAAGCAAATTACGCACCGGGTTGAGCTTGAGCCGAACTCCAAAGTCACGTACCCGCTGCTCCGGCTCAATGAACGTACGGCCAACGTAGTGGTTGCGGATCAGGCCAAAGCGAAACGGAATGCCCGCCTGTTCCGCATAGCCAAGCGCCGCCGTCACCCCCGAGTCGGGAACCGGGACCACCACATCCGCGGGCACGCCGGACTCCCACGCCAACTGACGCCCCATCTGGTCGCGGCTCTGCTGAACCCAACGCCCAAAAATGCGGCTATCCGGGCGCGCAAAATAGACGTGCTCAAAAATGCAGCTCGACTGCGGAACGCCAGTTGAGAATTGGCGGCTGGTCACGCCGTCTTCCGTCACCATCACCAGTTCGCCGGGAAGCACATCGCGTTCGAATTCAGCGCGCAGAAGATCGAACGCGCAGGACTCGCTTGCAAAGACGATCGTGTCGGGCCCTTCCGGATTCCTGATGCGCCCAATCGAGAGCGGCCTGAAACCGCGTGGATCGCGCGCCGCGAAGATGCGATCGCGGGTCATCATCACGATCGAGAAAGCGCCCTCCACCTGTGCCAGCGAATCGGCGATGGCGTCCACCAGCGAGTTGGCCTTGGAGTGCGCAATCAGCTGGACGATGATCTCGGAATCGGAAGTAGTTTGAAAGTAAGCGCCATCGCGTTCAAGCCTTGCGCGAACATTGCCCAGGTTCACCAGGTTGCCATTGTGCGCAATCGCAATCAGCCCCTTGGTCGAGTCCACGCGAATCGGCTGCGCGTTCAGCAGCGCTGAGTCGCCAGTGGTTGAATAGCGTGTATGGCCAATCGCCATCGGCCCCGGAAGCTTGGCAAGAACGTCGTCGGTAAAGATCTCCGAAACCAGCCCCATGCCTTTGATGTTCGCCAGGCGCTGCCCGTCCGCCGAGGCAATGCCGGCCGATTCCTGCCCGCGATGCTGCAGAGCGTAGAGCCCGAGATAGACCTGGCGCGCCGCGTCGGGATGGCCGTGAATAGCCACGACCCCGCATTCCTCGCGGAGCTTGGGGTCTTCTTCTCCTGGCCGCTGAATGTGCGGGCCATGAGTGTATGGGACATGACACGCGTTCCGCGCCGAAGCCAGCAATTGCGATGTATCGACTTCGCCTTCGACCCCCTGGTACAGGCGCTGCTTCATGCGGATACCTCGTCATGGAGAGTGGCCTCAAGCGCCGAGGCCCATGGCTTGCGCAGGGCGGCGAGCGGCGCGGAGATGAAGGTTTGGCGATCCACGGTGATTTCAAGGCGGTGGCCGCCCGTGGTTCCGATGCGGGCGGCGAAGAAACTGTATTCGTCCGCCAGCCCTTCAATTTTGGAGACGTTGTCGGGGTTGGCCGTTACCAGCATCGTTGTCGCAGGCTCGGCGAAAAGACCGAACAGCGGATAAATCATCAGCGACGGATCCTGCTCGACCGTCGCGCCTATCGAGTGTGCGAATGCTGCCTGCGCCACAGATACAGCAATGCCACCATCCGAGATGTCGCGCGCAGAGTGAACCAGCTTACGCTCGGCCAGAACCCGAAGCAGGATATGAAGATCGGCTTCAGCCTCAAGGTCGAGCGACGGAGGCTGGCCCCAGACCCCGCCCAGAACCGCCTTGGCGTACTCGGACGAACCAAACTGCGAAAGAGCTGCGTTGGCAGTCTCGTCTGGAGCTCCCGTGTCTTCAAGCACGACAGGTTTCTGCTCCACAACCTCGACCGGGTAATACTTCATCGGCTCCGGCTCGAACGGCACCTTGAGATTCGGATCGGGCTCAACTCCGCGCGGAACCGGCCAGAGCTGTACGATCGCATCGCCCCCGCGCTGAAAGTCCGCCGGCACGGCCTTTGTCACGTCATCAAGAATGCCGACAATCCCCAACACCGGTGTGGGATAAATTCCTTCACCGCGCGTTTCGTTATACAGCGAAACGTTGCCACCCGTAATCGGTGTCGACAGCGCTGTGCAGGCTTCGGCGATGCCGTCAATCGCCGCCGAAAGCTGCGCCATGATCTCCGGCTTTTCAGGATTACCGAAGTTGAGGCAATTCGTCGCCGCCACCGGCGTTGCTCCGGTCATCGCAACCTTGCGCGCAGCTTCCGCCACAGCATGCATCGCGCCGAGTTTCGGGTCGAGCCACGCCCAGCGCCCGTTGCCGTCCAGCGCCATCGCAAGACCGCGTTCTTTGATCCCTGACTCCTGATCTCTGATCCCTGTCCCTTTAATCCGCATCACGCCGGCCTCACCGCCAGGGCCGATCACGGTATTCGTCTGCACCATGGTGTCGTACTGCTCGTGCACCCAGCGCTTCGAGCAGACATTGGCGCTCGCCAGCAGCTTCTTCAAATCGGCAGTAAAATCGCGGTCCTTCGCAAGTTCGGCCAGGATCTCTTCGGGCGGATCAAGCGGTACCGGTGAATTCCATACACCGACCGGGCGATGATAGAGCGGAGCGTCGTCGGTAAGCGACAGGTTCGGGATGTCTGCTACCAGCTCGCCATGATGGCGGATGCGCAGCCGCGGCTCAGGCTGCACCGTGCCAACAATCACCGCGTCCAGTCCCCACTTCGCAAACACTCTCAGCACTTCGTCTTCGCGCCCTTTGCTGGCTACCAGCAGCATGCGCTCCTGGCTCTCCGAGAGCATGATCTCGTAAGCCGACATACCCGTTTCGCGCTGGGGTACAAAGTCGAGCTCGACATCCAGGCCCACGCCCCCCCGCGCGCCCATCTCGCAGGTCGAACAAGTCAGCCCCGCCGCGCCCATATCCTGAATGCCGACAATCGCCCCCGTGCGCATGGCTTCAAGACAGGCTTCCAGCAGCAGCTTTTCCATGAACGGGTCGCCCACTTGCACATTGGGTCTTTTCTGTTCTGACCCCTCTTTGAACTCTTCGGAGGCCATAGTCGCCCCGTGGATACCGTCCCGTCCGGTCTTTGCGCCCACGTAGATGACCGGGTTCCCAACCCCGGTAGCCTTGCCGTAAAAAATCTCGTCAATCCGAACCAGCCCCAGCGCAAACGCATTCACCAGCGGATTTCCGCTGTAGCAAGGCTCAAACTTTGTCTCGCCGCCCAGATTCGGTACGCCAAAGCAATTTCCGTAACCGGCAATCCCGCTCACCACACCTTCGACAATGGAGTGATTCTTAACTGTAAGTTGCCGCTCCTCCGCGCTTTGCCCGGGCTCTTCGGTGATCGGCCCAAAGCGCAGCGAGTCCATCACCGCCAGCGGCCGCGCGCCCATCGTAAAAATGTCGCGCAAAATGCCGCCGACCCCGGTAGCCGCTCCCTGGAAGGGTTCAATGTAGCTGGGGTGGTTGTGCGATTCGATCTTGAAGGCGCAGGCCCAGCCGTCGCCAACGTCGATGATCCCTGCATTTTCACCGGGCCCCTGCACCACGCGGTCGCTCTTGGTGGGCAAACGCTTCAGGTGAACGCGGCTGGACTTGTAAGAGCAGTGTTCGCTCCACATGACGCTGTAAATGCCGAGCTCGGTGAGCGACGGAACGCGGCCCAGAGCTGCCAGAATGCGGCTGTACTCCTCCGCGGTAATGCTGTGCTGCGCCAGCAATTGCGGCGTTACCGCACCCGGCGAGGGAATAGCCTGTCCAGAGGAGGCGGTAGTCATCACGTTGCCTCCATTGTCGCACGGTATTCACGATTAGGGACCGGAGGAAGAGTGTGGAAACCCGGGACGGTACTCAAAATGACCCATCAAATCCCTGCACGCCGGCCCGCCGTTGCCCTTTCGTTGTGTGGCCGCGGCACGCTGTTTCCGGGTGGCGCACCAGCCAAACCCTGTGCGATACTTTGAAAGCACCGCCCGCATCCATGCCGGGATGGCGGAACTGGCAGACGCAGCGGACTCAANNTTATCTCCTTTTTATTGTGTTGTTTAGGAGAACGATTCTGTTTTTCTGATGAGGCCAGTGTGGCAACGATCCGATTTCTGGGTACAAATTCAGGTACGGAGCGTATCTCATTTGTTTTCAGCGTTAAGCGAGACGCCCTCACGATTCGATGATGCGATCTACGCTATCCTAGCCCACATTACTGTTGATTTCGGAATGCGCGGCGGACTCTGGGTGCCGGCATTGATCGGCCTTGCGCTTGGATTTAGCCTTCGGCAGAGAGCTTTGCCATTTTGAGCGACCATCGCACTCGCTCTGCAATGAACAGTGCGAACGGACTCGCATCTACATCGATGCTCGCGCGGTCCAAAGCGTTCAAATACGCTGCGCGATCCTCAACGCGAACCACCGTCCA
>PLPU01000336.1:0-4238 GCA_003159975.1 Acidobacteriaceae bacterium | reverse complement strand
AGCTGCACGCTGAAGAGTCTTGGTGTAGTATCCGATTTGCAAACTTCCGAAAGCTGATCAAAAAAGTTTTGGACTGATGGATTTGGCCGGGCATTGGACGATTTTCCTCGTTCTTTGCTTGAGCCGAGGGGAAGACAACTACCCATTCGTGAATGGGTTTACCGGAAGATTGCCGCGTTTTCCCAGTGTGGCGCTGGTGCCGCGAACGAGGTTTTGCGCATCCGAGGATGGAACGGTTTTTGAGAAGGATTGGTCACTCTCAGGTGGAAATCGAACGGTGTTTCGTGGTAGGGTGCAAACTTTGTGGGTGGTTTTTTCAAGGGGCTGTGAGAGCGGCCGGTGGTGAGTGAGGAAATTGCGGTTTTTCAGTGAAATGAATCGAAAATCGCAAAAGTGAGTCAAACAGGCCGGACTCGATTGAGTGGTTCGGGCATTTTTGGAAGACAGAAATAGACAGTAATTAAGGATGGCAATGAGCAAATCACTGGTAATCGTCGAGTCTCCCGCCAAGGCGAAGACGATCGAGAAGTATCTGGGCAAAGGGTTCGAGGTGCGTGCCTCGATCGGTCACATCATGGACCTGCCCAAGAACGATATTGGCGTAGAGCTTGAGAATCGGACGTTTGAGCCGGAGCTGATCGTGTCTCCGGGCAAGGAGAAGGTTGTTGACCAACTGAAGAAGCTTGGGCGTGCAGCCGATGAAATCTTTTTGGCGCCTGACCCGGACCGCGAAGGCGAGGCGATTGCGTATCACCTGATGTTGCAGTTGGGTACGTCGGATAAAGAACGGAAGAAGATTCGCCGGGTGACGTTCAACGAGATTACGAAGAAGGCGGTGCAGGAGGCATTCAAGCACGCGCGGGACGTGGATCAGAATCTTGTGGACGCACAGCAGACGCGGCGGGTTCTGGACCGGCTGGTGGGCTACCAGATTTCTCCGCTGCTTTGGGACAAGGTGCGGCGTGGATTGTCGGCGGGACGCGTGCAGACGGTTGCGGTGCGGCTGATTGTGGAACGCGAACGGGAGATTGGCGCGTTTGGGCCGGTGGAGTATTGGCCTATCGACGCGATTTTGCAGTTCAAGGGAGCAGGAAGCTCTGGAGCGGAACCGACGTTGCTGACTGCCCGCTTTATTGGAATAGATGGAGAGCAGGCGCGGGTACCGAACAAAAAGGATAAAGACGGCAAGGATCAATTCATTGCGAACGCGGTGCCGGACGAAGAAACCGCGCTGAATATTATCGAAGCTGCGACGAAGGCGAACTGGACGGTTCGGTCTTTTGAGACGAAGGAGCGGAAGAAATATCCATCGGCACCTTTCACGACCAGCACTTTGCAGCAGCAGGCTGCCGCGCGACTGGGCTTTAACGTTCGCCGCACAATGGGCGTGGCGCAGAGGCTCTATGAAGGCATTGATCTGGGCGCGGAGGGAACAACCGGCCTGATCACATATATGCGTACCGACTCGCCGCGCGTTGCGCCGGAGGCAATCGTGGCTGCCCGCGAGTGGATCGGGAAGTTGGGCTCGAGGTATTTGCCCGCAACCGCCAATTTCCACAAGGGCAAGAAGGACGCGCAGGATGCGCACGAAGCGATTCGCCCGACCGATCCCACGCGAACTCCGGAGTCGATCGCGCGTTTCCTAACGCCTGAGCAATTGAAATTGTACCGGTTGGTGTGGCAGCGGTTTGTCGCGTCGCAAATGACACCCGCGATCTATGACGTTACCACGATTGAAATTGATGCTGTCAGCGACAGGACTTACAACTTCCGCACAACCGGATCGGTTTTGAAGTTTGATGGTTTTTTGCGTGTCTATGAAGCCGACGATGAAGAGGAGGACCGGCTGCCGGAAATCCCAAAAGGCGCGCGGCTGCCGTTGGCCACTGCGGAACAGTTGATGAAACTGGCTGTTGAGGCGCGGAACGTGAAGCTGGAGCAGGCTCGGAAGAAGTACAGGCTGGAAGTTGCGAAGATCGAAGCAAGAAACGAAAAGTCGGGTTCCGAAGGCGAGATGGAGCCGATTCCGGAATTTGCGGAGCAGGAGATTCCGCTCGAAGTGAGGCCATCGGCTGTCAACGCGGTACAGAAATTCACCGAGCCGCCTCCTCGATTCAACGAAGCATCGCTTGTGAAGGAGCTTGAGGAACGTGGTGTCGGCCGGCCGTCGACTTATGCCTCAATCATCAACACCATTCAGGATCGCGAGTATGTGACGAAGATCAGCGGACGGTTTTACCCGACTGAAATCGGCATGGTGGTTTGCGATTTGCTGGTGAAGAATTTTCCATACATTTTCGATATCGCGTACACGGCCAAGCTGGAGGAAGAGCTTGACGATATCGAAGAGGGCAAGGAGAAGTGGACGGACCTGATGAACGGGTTCTACGACCACTTTGAGGATGAGCTTAAAATTGCCGGCGAGAAGATGGAAAGCATCAAGCGGATGGAAGAGAAGACAACGGAAGTCTGCGACAAATGCGGAAGTCCGCTGGTATTGAAGTGGGGCAAGTTCGGCAGCTTCTACTCCTGTTCGAACTTCAGCAAGAAGTCGCCAGTGACCGTTGCGATGGGCCCGTGGAAGAAGGATCCAAAGGCGGTAACAAAGAAGATTACGACATCACTGGATTTCCCGATGACTGTTCGCGCAACGGTTGAGGACACAAACGTGTACTCGAAGGAGGTGGCGAACGCAAAGGAGTTGGTTGCCGCGATTGAAGTGGCGGCAGATGAGTCGGCGGCGAAGGGGAAAAAGATATTCGTCGAGCAGGTGAGCTGCGACTTCACCAAGGAAAACACGGCAGGCAAGCCGGATCTGAATACGCCCGAGGCGCAGGAGGCGGGCGAGCAAGAGGAGTACTGCGATAACTGCGGACGGGTGATGGTGCTGAAGCGCGGCCTGTTCGGGCCGTTCATGTCGTGCCCCGGGTACAACGACGATCCGCCGTGCAAGACGATTCGCAAGTTGAGCCAGAAGCAGCAGCAGAAGCAGAACGCGCCCAAGCCGACGGGCGAGAATTGCCCTTTGTGCGGCAAGCCGCTGGTTCTGCGGCAGGGATCGTATGGGGAGTTTGTTTCGTGCTCGGGATATCCGAAGTGCAAGTATGTGAAGCAGAACCTGATTGAGGGGATGAAATGCCCCAAGTGCGGTACGGGGGACCTGGCGGAGCGCAAGGCGCGGCGTGGGAACATCTTCTGGGGCTGCACGAATTATCCCAAGTGCGACTTCACGTCGAACTTGAAGCCGGTAGCGACGCCGTGCCCGGAGTGCGGAAGCCCGTACCTGGTGGAGAAAACGCTGAAGACGGGAATCTACCTGGAGTGCCCGAACAAGAAGAAGGGCGCCGAGGAAGAGACTGCGGCGAAGAAGCGGGCCGCGAAGGGGAAGGCTGCGGCGGCGAGCGATGCGGCGGTGAGCTGTAGTTACTCGCAGCGGATTGGGGATGCGCCTCCTCCGCCGACGGTGGAGACGCACGGGCCGGTGGTGGAGAAGCCGGGAAAGACGGGAGCTAAGAGGGAGTTGCAGCCGGCGTAAGTGGGTTCAATCGAAAGAGCGATTGTGAAGGAAATTATTCTGCTCGGCGGTCCGAATGGGGCCGGAAAGACGACCACGGCGCGGGTTTTGCTGCCGGAGTTTTTTGAGCTTCATCCGTTTCTCAATGCGGACGAGATTGCAAGGATTCTTTCGCCGCTTGATCCGGAAGGAGCAGCATTCGCCGCGGGCCGTCAGATGATTGAAAGGATGCGTGGCCTGGCGCGCGATGGCCAGAGCTTCGCATTTGAATCGACCTGCTCGGGCAAGTCTTATCTTCGTCTGCTGGAGCAGTGCAAACGCGCCAATTGGCGATTCAGTCTCTTCTACTTCTGGCTTCCAAATCCGGAAATGGCGATCTCCAGAGTAGCGCGCCGAGTGAGCCATGGCGGCCACAGCATACCTCGAGATGTGATCGTCCGGAGGTATTATGCGGGCGTCGCGAACATGCGAGATTTCTACCTTCCGCTGGCGGATGAAGCGGAAATCTACGATAATACCGACAGAAAGCGAATCCTGATCGCGGAGAAGCGCGGCGGGCTTGAGCTGAAGATTCACGATTCTGAGCGTTGGGCGCTGATCCAAAAGGTGGCACCGTGAAACAAATGACTTCGCGCGAACTACATGATGCTGTTCACGATGCCCTCGAAGAGGTCTCGCGGCGGCTGGAGTCGGGGGAACTCGACGGTTCGGGGCGGTATTACAC
>PLPU01000129.1:0-4482 GCA_003159975.1 Acidobacteriaceae bacterium | reverse complement strand
TCATAGAGGCGCAGCGTCTGCGGATGAATCTCGTACATCTCGGCCACCGCCGAGATCATGTACGCGCCCTTCGATTTGCGTTTTGCGGTCATGAAAGCTCTCAGGCAACCTGCAATTTCCGCCGCCAAAGTTCCTGGGTCATCCGGTATGGTTTGAGCATTTCCATAAGCTCGGGCCCAGCATGAGTAACCGAGTATCCGCCATGTTCGACCCATGACGGGCTGTCCGCATAGCCTTTAGCTTTCAATACCTGCAGTGCTTCCTCGTAGGTCAGCGCATAAACACTGCTTTCTTCGGAACCACGCGCATTCCAGATGTAGACCAGGAGAAAGCGGGGAATTTCAGCATATTTCTTATACAAGTAAAAAGCCTTTGAACTGGACGTCTTGAGTTTCACGGCATACGAAACCAGCTCACGATTCTGTCCGGAAGCGGAATAGATGATGTAGTCGATGCTCTCATCTCGCAAAGGTTCGGCAAGTTTGAGGCCCGCAGCCTGCACCTGGGACACGAAGATGCTCCTTCCGGCCTGTCGCGTACCTAGATCGAGGGGATCTTCCATATCTGGATCGTCGTCCAGAAGGGTGACGCTATGACCTTGCTCGTAGCGGTCGGAGAATCTGCCGCGAGTAGCACGAGAAAAGTCGAATCGGCTTCGCATTTCAAGTTCGGTTTTGCTCATTTCCGGTTTCATATTCGTTCCTTTCCCAACGCTCCGCGAGCCGTGCGCTGATGATACGGACCCTCTCGCCTCGAAACGTGTAGTAGATACTTACGATACGTCCCTCGATAGATCGTCCAATACCAAGATACCGCTGTTCGTCGTCGCTGTGCCACTGGTCGGGAACTTCAATGCGCTGCTTATCCCGGAACACAGTGCTAGCCTCCTCAAAAGAAACCTTGTGCTTCTTCAAATTTGAAGCGGCCTTGACAGGATGCCATTCGAATTCGAGCATTCCTTCATCGTCGTTGAAATCTTGGCGGTCTTCATCGTGATGCCTGAACATTCCGACACATCCGGCAGTTCTCTAAATCCTGCCGACAGGTTACCAGTTTTACAGTCGATCAAACAGCGCCACGCGCGGATCCTGGCTATTCAGCTTGGCGAACTCGCGCATGATCTCCTTGCTGCGTTCGTCCTGAAGCGAGGGCACCACCACTTCCACGGTCACAATCTGATCGCCGCGCTGATCGGGCCGCTGCGCATTCTCTACGCCGCGCTCGCGCATGCGGAGCTTTTGGCCGCTCTGCGTGCCGGGCGGAATCTTCAACTGCGCGCGGCCGTCGATGGTCGGCACGTCAACCTTCGCGCCCAGCGTGGCTTCGGCAATCGTTACTGGCACGGTCAAGTGAATGTCGTCGCCCACCCGCGTAAATACTGGGTGCGTTTCGGTGCGCACAATCACGAACAGGTCGCCCGCCGCGCCGCCGTTCAGCCCCGCGTTGCCCTTGCCCTGCAGCCGAATGCGCTGGCCGTCGCGCGTGCCCGGCTTCATGCGGAACTCGACGGTCTCGGTCCGGCTCACCACGCCTTCGCCATGGCAGGTTGCGCAGTCGTTCGAGATGCGGCCTGTGCCGTTGCAGCGCGGGCAGGGAATATTGAACTTCATGCGGCCGCCCATCTGGGTCACCTGGCCGGTCCCGTTGCACTCGGGACACTGCGTGGGGCCGCCGGTATGCGCCTGGCCCTGGCATGTGGGGCAAACTTCCTGGCGGTTGACCTGGATGCGCGCCTGGCCGCCACGAATGGCGGTCCAGAAATCCACTGTAGCCTGGTATTCGAGGTCGGTGCCCGGCTGCGGCCCGCGCGGACGCTGCGGGTGCTGCGCGCCTGAGAAAATTCCCGAAAAAATATCCTTGAAGCTGCCCCACGACTGCGAACCCGCACCCGCCTGCGGTCCCGGATTGAAGCCCGGGCCGCCCTGAAATCCGGAAAAGTCAAAGCCGTCAAAATCCACCGGAGGCCGTCCGCCGCCCGCCTGCTGGCGCGCATACGCCTCAGCCGTCGCCGGGTCGATCTGGTCGGAGTAGAAGCCGACCTGGTCATAGACCTTGCGCTTCTTCTCGTCGCTCAGCACGTCGTTGGCCTCGGAGATCTCCTTGAACTTCTCCTCAGCCTTTTTGTCGCCGGGGTTGACGTCCGGGTGATAGCGCCGCGCAGCTTTCCTGAAAGCCTTGCGAATCTCCTCCGGCGTGGCCGTCTTCTTCACGCCGAGCGTTGCGTAATAATCCTTGTTTTGTGTCGTCGCCATGTGTGTGGTTGACCTGATTCCTTGTTAAGCCTGAACTTCGCTTCTGCCTGTCTCCGAGCCGGGTTGGTGAAATCGCTTATGCAATCTGCCTTGCCTTCAGCTCTCCGGTTTCCGTTCGCGGTGCGGGGAAGATTTCTATCTCAATCCGCGCCGTCACCTCCCGGCTGGCCAAAGCCAGGTCGTAGGCCATCTGCATCTTCATCCAGAAATCCGGTGTCGTGCCAAAGTACCGGGCCAGACGCAGCGCCGTATCCGCTGTGATCCCGCGGCGCTCACGCAAAATCTCGGAAATCCTCGTCACCGGTACACGCAAGGCAAGGGCCAAAGCATTCGCCGAAAGTCCCAGCGGTACAAGAAAATCCTCACGCAAGAACTCGCCGGGATGAATCGGCACCCCTCGCTGGTTGTGTTTCCGCGGAATACTCATAGCCGGTTCTCCTTAGTGATAATCAACAATTGCCACATCCCATGCATCCTTGCCGTCCCAGCGAAAGCACACCCGGTACTGGTCGTTGATACGGATGCTCCACCAGCCCTTTCGGTCGCCCTTGAGCTTCTCCAACCGATTGCCCGGCGGATTCTTGAGATCTTCAATCGCCGACGCGAAATCAATCGCCTGCAATCGACGTGCGGCAATCCGGGCAATCCTGCTCCATCGCCGGCTCTTTCCGGTCAGGTAGACCGCTTCCGTTTCCTCGTCGGCAAAGGACTGAATCATGCTTAACGTTTATCGTAACACGGAACACGGTATAGATGGAGACCGCCAAAGCACCACACATGATTGCAGGCAAACACCAGGCAGCGTTCGTTATTCGCCGTCTGCCGCGAATGCCAGACAGACTCGTATATCCGTCTCGGTGAGGTCCGGAAAGTCGGCCAGTATTTTTCCCTGAGTCATTCCGGCGTGCATATAGCCGAGCACATCTTCCACCGTGATGCGCAGTCCGCGGATGCAGGGTTTGCCGCTGCGCTTGCCGGGGTCGATCATGATTATCTTCGAGTGGTCCACTGGCTACCTCCGCCGTGCTGATGTTGAAGCTATTCTAGGCGCGGCTCGTTCGACTGCGCAAAATCCTCCCGCCGCTTGGCCGCCTGCCTGGCCTCTATCTCCTCCGGCGTATGCACCACGTACGAGCCCTCGGGCGCGGTCCCATCGACAATGGCCAGAGCCTGTTTTAGACCTCGGATAATGTCTTCGCCATGCTTGGTCATGATCCGACCTCATTATCCCAGGTCTGGAAATCCAGACCTGGGAGCCCGGCAATTCTCCCGGTCATGCGTGTCTCCTTGCAATGAATTTGGCCGTCCACTCGCCGATTTCTTCGCGTTTCTCGCTGAATTTGCGCCACGAAGACGGGTGTGTAATAGCACCGACCAAACAGTAACCACCATCAGCTCTGCGATACCAGAAGCATTCTGTCTCCTTTGATTCAAACGGAATATCGAGATTTGACGAATCGTCGCTAACCCTTGATATCTCGGAATCGTCGGGATGATACGCAGGAAGAAGCCGCCACAGGTTCTCACCTGTCACGATCATGTGGTCAGGCGTCAGTAGATCGATTACCTTGAAAAGAAACCTTTGGGTTTCGGGATGCTTGCACTGTTCTTGTGTGGTCATCTGCCTTGGCCTAACGAAGTGGTCCGGCAAAAAGTTGTAAAACGCAATGGCCGAATAAAACTCCGGCACTAAATAGGAGTCTCCGCTTTCAGATCGGAAGAGCGACGCAATCTTGGTAAAGTAGGGGATCTTCCTTTTCCCTTCGATCACTTGGCCGACGATCATGTGCGTGAATCCGGGCCATCTTACATCGCCTTCATCTCCGTAATGAGACATTCCGACGACCAGGAGCCGTCCCAGCAGCGTCCTTCCGTAGCAGCTTCCGACCGCTGGGTTATGCCGCTTGTCGTCGAATATCCTGAGCTTTTGAAGTCCTGTCATTGTGGGATGCCTCCAAGCATCCGCACTGTTAAGCGTCAGACTCATACCCTCATCTGTCGTTTTTCGGCCACGGGCACCGCTTTTGTACCAAAATGCGAGAAAATACCGCAAAGGTCTGAGATGTAGATCGGGGTGGACAACGAAACCGTCGCCCACCCCGCTGACCTGCTGATTAGCTAACTCCGCTAACAACGCTGACGCCGCTTACTTTTTCTCGTCGACGTCGACATACTCGGCGTCGATCACGCCTTCGTCTTTCTTTGCTTCGCCGGCGGGTTGATCGGCTAC
>PLPU01000061.1:0-2510 GCA_003159975.1 Acidobacteriaceae bacterium | reverse complement strand
TCTTTTGAGAGCCTGCTCGATTGGATTGGCAACAGATCGGAGAATCATCCTTGTATATTATGAGCGTTATGCGTGATTTGCAATGATAAATCAAGAAAGGCGGTGGTTCTCCCTTTCGAGGATGAAATCTGAACCGGCAATCAATCCGGCATTCTGTATGCATTCACTCTCGCTCAAGCTGTTTAATTTGATATACTTGAAGTCAGTATGTCAACCGGCAAGAGATTCTCCCCATCCGCCGGACTCAGGGCGCAGTGTGCCTGGGCATTCCGATCACAGTTGTGGAGCGCCGGTTCCCGGCGCTTTATCCCGCAAGTTTCCATTGACAGTCCAGCGAAGAGAGAAGCGAAGGCAAAGGTACAAACAAAGGTACAATNNGTCGTCCCCGCCATTCATTCCAAGGCACTTACGGGATGTTTGGGATCTTAGTGACAACGAAATCCGGGCACGATATGGGCACAATAAGCCTCTACCGAGCATTTACTGCTACCCTTTCAAAACCAGTTGTGCCCACGTCTGGCAAAACTGTGCCCACGTTAGAAACCATCATTCGTACAACTTTGCTTTGTGCCGCTCGCTTGTTCGAGGTCACTGCCTGCGTGTACACATCAAGCGTGATCCGACTGTTTGCGTGCCGTAAAAGCTCCTGTACGGTTTTGACGTCCTCTCCGTTTGCCTTCAGCAACGTGCCGAACGAGTGACGGAAGGTATGCCAACCGATGTTCTTGGTGATCCCGGCTTTGCGTGCGACCGGCTTGATGTACCGCTTCATGAGGTTGTCCGGCCAATAGGGCTGTGTGCCCCCCATAGACGGACTTGCGAAGACCCAATCCGCACCCATCGGGTAGGGACTCAGACGACGCCAGCGCAGAAGATCCTCCGCCATGTAGTCGTCCATCGGTACCGGTTTGGCGGACGCCTCTGTCTTGCAGTTGCCCACCACCTGATGCCAGATGGACCGGGTGACGCTTAGCTCCAGGTTCTCGAAATCGACATCGTCCCAGCGAAGTGCGAGCAATTCACTGACCCGAAGCCCTGTTGCCGCGTCGAGTAGAGCGAGTGTGCGCTCTCTTACAGACAACTTGCTGAGAAGAAGTTGGAGTTCAGCGAGATCGAGAACGTCAGGCACTTTCTCTCGTTTCGCGCTCTGGCGCACGAGCTTCATAGGGTTGTTGTCAACCCACTCGTAGCGCATCGCATGATGAAAGATTGCGCTCATCAGGTTCCGAATCTTCGCACGTGTACCCCTGGCCCGCTTTATGCTGTCCAGCCACTCTTCAACAGCGACTGGCTTGATCTGATCCAAACGGTGATTTCCCCAACGCGGCAGAATCCACATTTTCAGATAGCACTCGTAAGCAGATCGAGTCGAGAACGCCTTCCGTCCTTGGTTCTCACCGACCAGCTCTTTGAGCCGGTAGTGAGCGATCAGTTCGGCGATTGTGCCCGGCCCGCCTTCCGCCTGCGGGGTTTGTTGGTTGGCGTCAATGCGCAATGCGTGAGCTGCTTTGAGGGCAGATGCTTCAGTGGGGAGAGTGGTAACCGTGCCTACAATGGCTTTTCGCTGCCTGCTTGTTCAATCTGGGCCGGGTTCCCGCCACCGAAAAATCCAAACATCTGGTCCGCTCTGCCGCTTTTCGCGTTGCACACTTCCTTGTTGATACCGCGTACGCCTGTTCATGAATTCTCCAGTCCAGGCGGCAACGGATGGAGATGCCATCGCTATCCCTGGCTGATTCCGGGAGTGTGAATGTGAATCGCCCGCTCGGAAACGCAACGCAGTCGGAGAACGACTGGGCGTGGGTGATGTCCCAACTTGCGGCCGGAATTCCTGCCTATCAGATAGTTCGTGAGCTTGTCGCTCTCCGTCGCGACAAGCCCAATCCGAATTACTACGCGCTTCGCACCGTAGACACTGCAAGCGCTGTGCTTTGGGCGCGCGAAGGCATCTCTTCCGAAGCCATCGTCCGCCAGCTTGAGACGAGCAATCAATCGCTCTCGAAAGGCCGTGCCGCAGAGATCGCGGCCACGGCTTGCAGGTTCGTTCAAAGAACGTAAATCCCTCACTCAAGGAGAACCAACATGGCACTGCTAGAAATCACACAAACCCGACAGATCAGCGCTTCGGTCCGGCTTGACGGAGCCACGGCAACACAGGTCGATCAATACGCCGCCTTTATTCATGCGTCCGCGGACGATGTCGTGGACAAGGCGCTCAACTATGTTTTCTCGAAGGACCGCGACTTTCAGGACTTTCTGAAGACTCCGCAATCCAACAAGGTCGCCTCAACGCTTCGTATCCGTAAGTCCCCAGTGAACGAGGCGCCGGAACAGCCTGCGAAGAAGCCCATTGCCGGGGTGAAGCCAACGGAATCTGTGCAGGTATCGAAGGCTTGATCCTCCATTCAATTATGGGGTGGAACGGGCAACCTTGGTTATTACTCCCCCACATCGCGCCGGCAAGTTATTGGCAGAAGAGGTCACGGCCCACCTAGCCTGCATTATTCGTG
>PLPU01000416.1:9495-12171 GCA_003159975.1 Acidobacteriaceae bacterium | reverse complement strand
ACTAGGGGACTGAGGGACTTAGGGACTAGGGAATAGAAAGACACTTGCGGAGACGTTCGCTGATTTCAAGTGCGGCTCGCGTTATGGACCGCTTTCAGGAGCCAGGCCATGTTCTGGCCTAGAGTCTTCATGGTCTGGATGCCTTCGTCGTCCTTCTCGACATCGCCGATTTCGCGGCCGTAACCGATGTTCCAATAGGACGAACCGGGCACGATCATCTCGCTGATCAGGAAGAAGTGGTTCAAGGCGTCGAAGGCGTGGATGGCGCCCGCGCGACGCACGGCGACAACGGCTGCTCCCACTTTGCGGCGGAACATGCCGCCGTTGGCCTTGGAAACGAGGCAGGCGCGATCCATGAGGGCTTTGATCTCAGGCGAGACATCGGCGACATAGGTCGGGGAACCGAGCAGGATGCCATCCGCGTGCTCCATTTTTTCAATCAGCATGTTGCCCATGTCATCGGTCTGGGTGCAGCGATGGTCTTTCTTGACCGAGCATTTGCGGCAGGAGAGACAGCCATGGATTTTGGCTCCGCTGAGTTCGATGAGTTCGGTTTCAATCCCTTCCTTTTCAATCTCCTTCAATACATAGCGAAGCAGGATGGCTGTGTTTCCGCCCTTTCGGGCGCTGCCGTTCAAGGCAACAACTTTGATGCCTGAGTCACTCATGGATGGTCTCCCCTTGGCGGCGATTCAGGCGAACGGCCGGATCGCCAGCTCTTCGAACTTTCTATTGTGGGCGCTTGCGGCGTTCCATGAATGCGAGCCAGATCACAATAAAGGGTTCAGCATAAGGGCTCCAGCCACGGGAAACTACGCTGCTACTTCGCGGTGAGCGTGTTGTTGGTGCGATCGACGTCGAGCAGGACGTGATCGGGGTCGACGGCGGCGGTGACGACGATGTCGAAGCGCCAGTTGTTCATTTTTCTCGTGCAAGATTCTGCGTGGGCGCCGTTCTCTGTTTATGGACGGAAGCGATATTGCGTTGATCGGGGAACCATTTTTCTCTCGCATCTGTCCAAAGGAACAGCATTCCAACGGACAAGTCCGAGGAGGACACATGCGCCGAATTTTCGTAGTTTTGAGCCTTGTTGCGTTCACTCTCACAGCTGGCGCGCAGTCGCCGGCGGGGTCNNGGGACGGCTTCTCTGTCGCCTGTTGTGAAGGACCTGCCGGTGCGGAAGGTGGTGCTCTACAAGAACGGGGTGGGGTACTTTGAGCACGCGGGCCAGGTAAACGGCAGTCAGCGTGTGGCCATCGATTTCAGCTCGTCGCAACTGAACGACGTGCTGCAGTCGCTGACGGTGCTGGATGAGGGTGGTGGGCGGGTGGCCGCGGTGAACTACAACTCCACTACGCCGATTGAGCAGCAATTGAGGACGCTGGCGCTTGGGTTGAAGGATTTTCCGGCGACGATAGCGATCTACCAGGCTCTACGCGGGCAGCGCGTGGAAGTGACGGGCGCAGGCGCTGCGATTACGGGCAAACTGGTGAACATTGAATTTCGCAGGGAGACGGACAAGAACGGCCTGACGTCGGACGATCATAACTTTCTGATTGTTGAAACCGATGCGGGAGCGTTGCGCACAGCGGAGCTGACAGATGCTGTTTCAGTGCGCATGATCGATCCGGCGCTGCAAAAGCAGTTTGCGAATTACCTGGACATTGTTGCCTCGGCGCAGAANNTGTTTCCGCGGATGGCCAACGGGAATGCGACAATGCAGGGCTGGGCGGTGGTGGACAACACGGTGGGCGCGGACTGGGACAACGTAGAGTTGTCGCTGGTGGCGGGCGCGCCGCAGAGCTTTATTCAGCCGCTGAGCCAGCCGATTTATACGCACAGGCCGGAGATTCCGATTGCGATGGGGCAGCAGTTTGCGCCGGAGACGCATGAGGCGGCGGAGATGAAAAAGGAGGATAGATCTTTGACAACGCCGGCTGCGCCTCCTCAGGCATTCATGGCGGGCCGTGCTGCGACGCAAACGGTCACCGTGAATGCAGGCCCCATGGCGGGAAAGAATTTAGAGACGTTGGAGACCTTGAATGCCGGCGTCGGCTCAGGAAACGGATATGGGCCTGGCTCTGGTGGGAATGTCGGTGGCGGCATTGTGCGAATGAAAGGCGTTTACCGCGCTTCGGATGCGATTGGGGAGGGGGATGTTTCGACGAACGCATTCGACGATTTCTTCCAATACTCGCTAGCGCAGCCGGTGACGATTCACAAGAACGAGTCGGCGATGGTGCCGATTCTGCAACAGGATTTGCCGGCCGAGCACGTGACGCTGTGGAGCGAACACTCGCGGACGCCGCTGCGCGCGGTGTGGCTGGAGAACACGTCGAAGCTGACGTTGGACTCGGGCAGTTTTTCGATCTTCGAAAACGGAGAGTTTGCGGGCGAGGGATTGCTGGACCCGATTCATCCGGGTGAGAAGCGGCTGGTCTCGTACGCCGCCGATCAGGCCGTTCGGGTGCAAGTTGCATTCCGCGAAAACACGCGCGCGCTCCAGCATCTGCGCATACTGAAAGGAGTGGTGATTGAGACGCATACGGGAGTTTCGTCCGTGACCTATTCGGCGACCAACTCCGGAGATGCGGACCGCGTACTGCTTCTTGAACACCCAAGGCAGACCAATGGGTGGACGCTGGACGACGGCATCAAGGCGGCGGAGACTACGCC
>PLPU01000416.1:0-9413 GCA_003159975.1 Acidobacteriaceae bacterium | reverse complement strand
TCGAACGATGAAGCCCGCGACCGGGAGAATCTGACGGCGCTGAAGGGGAGCGACGCGGCCAAGCGGTTTGTGGACGAACTGAACCACGCGGAAGACAAGTTGCAGGCCGCGCGGAAACAGACTGCGGACGTGGAACAGCAGAAGCAGGCCGCGGTGGAGAAGCTGAACGAGTTGATCTCGGGAATCAGCTTCGATTGGGACGTGACGAGGAAGTGAAAGGAACAGTTGTGAGTTGTAAGTTTTAAGTTGCCGGAGATCAGAGATCGAGGGCCAGGGTCAAGGGGCTGCCCTGCGCTCACCTATGGGATCGGTGGCTGAGCGCTGTCAACTTACAACTTACAACTTAAAACTTACAACTGCTTTACTGGCTCTGCATCGCGCTCAGAATGATGCGGGCAGTGACGTCTTCGTCCTCTTGCGAGGAGATCATGAGGTCGTAGAGATGGGGATTGAGCCAGTACTTGCCCCAGTTTAGCTGGAGGTACTTGGCGCGTTCGCCATCGACGGTGCGGATGCGCTGCTCGACGTCGGCGCCCTTGGCCAGGCGTACGCGCAGGCGCAGGATGCGCTCCTTGTGCGGGGCATAGACGAAGACGTGATAGGCGTCGGGTTTGTGCTGCAGAACGCACTGCGAGCCGCGGCCGACGATCACGCAGTTGCCGTCGGCATAGGCTTGCTCGATGATTTTCTGTGAGATTTTCACCATCTCCTCGGCATCGAAGACGGCGTTGTCGCGGAGTTCGAGGCCGGCAGCGAGGGCGGCGGAGCGCATGGCCTGCTGGTTGAGGCGGCGCAGCCACGATTCGACATGCTCATCGTAGCGGCGAACGACGCTCGGGTCGACGTGGGCAGCGTAAGCAATGGCGTCGATGATGTCCTTGTCGAGCAGCTTCCAGCCAAGGCTCTCGGCAATTCTTTGTGCGATTCGTCCGCCGCCGCTGCCAAACTCCCTGTTGACTGTCAATAAGCGGTATTTCATCGGATGCCCCCGTAGAAGTGATTCCCGTCGATGGGTCCGGGGTGCACAGACTTTATCTGGTTGCTCCGATGTGCACAGTCCGGTCCGGCTCGGCACTCGGCCATCCATTATAAGGGAGCAAGATTGCGGGGTCGGTGTGGATGATCACAGGGGCCAAAAACATCCTCAAGGAAACAAAACCACCCGCGCGCAGGCGCCGCGCGGGTGGTTGCCAAGAGAGAACGGCAAACTGTTAGTAAATGACTTTCAAGCCAAATTGGACGATGCGCGGCTCGAAGGTACCGGTAACGGTGCCACCGCTGGTGGGATTGTTGATGCTGGTTGCGGTGGAGAGCGTTCCGCCCAAACCGCTTGCCGGCAGGTAAAGGTTGGTGTGGTTGAAAATGTTGTAGAGTTCGGCGCGGAACTCGATCTTCAAGCCCTCGACCGGGGTATTGAAGCGCTTGTTGAGGTCAAAGTCGGTTTCGAAGAAAGTGGGCGTGCGGCCGGGGTTGCGCGAAGCGTTGCCGAACGGGCTCAATAGGTTGCCGTTGGCGTCTTTGGTTGCGGGCAGCGTGAAGGCGTTGAGGTTGACGTACTGAATGCTGCCGTTGGACGCGCTTCTCTGGGCCAGGCAGGAGTGGCCGGAGTGGCAAAGAGCGACATCCGCACCGGCCACCTTGTTGGGGCGGTATTCGTTGGCTCCGCGATAGGTGGCGGAAATCTGCGGCGAAACGACGTTGGCTGAGTTGGGGGTGTAGGTGATATTGAAAGGAGTTCCGCCCTGGGCGGTGTTGACTCCGCTGATCTGCCATCCGCCGACGATGGCGTCGAGGACGGGACTGGCGTCAGAGAGAACGCGGCGGCCGTGGCCGACAGGCAGGTCGTAGACGAGGCTGAGGATATCGGCGACGGGCAGGTTGTAGTCGGATTGGGCGTAGTCGGCGCTGAGGTTGTTGGCGTCCTGCGGGGAGGGTGTGTTGCCCTCGAGCGAGGCGCTGGCGTTGTCAAGCGAGTGCGCCCAGGTGAAGGAGTTAAGCAGTGTGAGGCCATCGACGAAGCGCTGCTCGTAGCGAACTTGCAGGGCGTCGAAGTGGGAGTAGAACTCGTTGAGAGCCTGGGTGATGTCACCGTAATCGTAGGTGGACCCCACGGGTCCGCCCCAGGTGGGGTAGGGGCGAACGAATCCTGCGCCCAATGCGGAGTTGGTCGGGTTGGCCACGCCGAGCGCGGGATTGCCCTGGTTGGCGTTGTCAAAACCTTGCAATTTAAGGCCGTGGTTGCCGACGAAGGCGATGTCCAAAAGGGTGTTCTTGGCGAGGGCCTTCTGCACGCTGAGGAAGTAGCTCTCGACGTAGCTGTCCTTGGTGTCTTTGGGGATGTAGGTGATGTTGTCGGTACCTGGGCTGAAGTTGGAGCCGGCGGCGAGATTTGCCGGGTAGCCCTGATCGAGGGTGCGATAGCCGGACGCTGTGACCGTGGAGGGCTGCGTGACAGAGACAAACAGTGCGTTGGGCGCGTTGATGGCCAGGATGTCTCCCGAACCGGCGCGGGTGTAATGGGCGTAGCTGGTGCCGTAGCCGCAGCGGACAGCGATTGTGGGAGTGACTGCCCAGGCAAAGCCGACGCGTGGAGCGTAGTCGCCAAGGGAGGGATTGATCAGGGTTTTGCCGTAAACGCCGCCACCCGAGTAGGGGGCGACATTGCTGGTGGCGATGAACCCAGGCGTGAGGGTAACCATGGACACGGTCTGCGGGTCGAAGTTGGAGAGGTTGTTGTAGGCCTCGGAGTAGGGCGCGCCGTACTCCCAGCGCAAACCCAGGTTCAGGGTCAGCTTGGGATTGACCTGCCAGTCGTCCTGGGCGTAGACGTTGTCCATGCCTTGCAGCAGGTGGGCGCGGAAGTAGGTAGCCAGGGCGTAGTTGTTGGTGGTTCCGAAGATGAGGTCGGCCCAGTAGGTATCCGCGGCCGCAGTGGGGTTGTTGCAGGCCGTTCCGGCTGAAGCGGGGCAGGCGCTGTAGCCCTTTCCGTAGGTGAAAGAGCCGTAGAGCGGGTTGGAATCCTGCACCTGCATCCAGATGTGTTCGTATTCATAGCCGAATTTGAGAGAGTGCCTGCCCTTGATCCACGAGAAGTTGACCTTGGGGTCGAGCAGCGACGGATATTGCCACTGGGGGTTAGTGCTCTGGCGTCCAAAAGCGGTAAAGCCGCCTGAGACGCTGGTGGATGGCAGGCCGCCGGCGACAACGGGGTTGGTGGGCAGGCCAGGGATGACGATGGCGTTGTCGCCGATGGAGAGCGTGAATTTGCCGGCCCTGGTAGCCGAAAGGCCGAGGCGGGCATCGAGCACCTTGTTCGTGCCCATCAGGCGGGTGTAGCCGAGCGCAATCTGCTGGTCGAGAATCTTGATGCGGCCGTTGGTTTGCCCATCGAGCGGCAGGGGCAGCGTGGGGAAGTTGATGCCGGTCTCTTTACGATCGCTGACTTTGAGGAACCACGAGCTTTTGTCGCTCTGCTGGAAATCGAATCGAAGGTCGCCCTTGTCGGCATTGTCGGTAAACGGCGCGTTTGTGGGGCAGTCGTTCGAATCGAGGCCGGTGGAGGCGTTGATGCCCGCGGCGCCGGGAGCAATCTGGCATTGGGCGGGCAGGTCGGCGAAGAAGCTGAGAATCTGCTTGGCAATGGGGCTGGCATTGGGCGAGTTGAGAATGGGCGTGCCGGCCTTGTAGTAGGTGCCGGGGCTGAATGGGTCCTGCACATCGACGGCGAGAATGCCGTTGATTTCATTCTCAGTGGGGACGGTCAGCACCACCGACGGGGTGAGCTTCTGGCGGAAGCCTTCGTAGTCAAGAAAGAAGAAGAGCTTGTTGGGGATGATGGGGCCGTTAAAGTTGACTCCGAACTGATTGCGATTGAAGCCGGGCTTGGTGATCGGATGGGTTCCGCTGAAAGCTTTGATGTAGCCGAAGGCGTTGAGGTCGGTATTGCGATTGAATTCGTAGAGCGTGGAGTGGAAGTGGTTGGTGCCGCTTCTGGTGGCCACGTTGATGGTGGCGCCGGCGGAGCGGCCGTACTCGGCGCTCTCGTTGTTGGTGACCACCAGGAATTGCGAGATGGAGTCCGGTGGGGGCTGAATGATCTGGTTGTCGAAGCCCTGGTTGCTCTCGCCGTAGGCATTGTTGTCCATGCCGTCGAGCAGGAAATTGTTGAACATGCTGCGAAGGCCGTTGACGTTGTACGATCCGGCGCGCACCAAACTGGTGACGGCGGTGGTGGTGGCCGCGGTGGGCGCCTGACGGGAGCCCGTGACCAGTGCCAGCAGGTCAGAGTAGTTGCGGCTCACCAACGGCAGGGATTCGGTCTGATATTCCGAAACCGATTGTCCGCGCTCGCTGGTCTCGGTCTCGATTTGCAGGGATACATCGCTGACTTCGACGGTGGTTGCGTCCGCACTGCCAACCTTGAGGGTGAGGTCGATGCGTTGGCGTCCGGCAACCGAGACAGTGATGTTTTTGGCTTCGGCCGGGGCAAAGGTCGGCGCAGAGGCTTCGATGTTGTACACGCCGACGCGCAGCGAAGGGATTTCGTAGTCGCCGCTGGCGTTGGCGGTAACCTTGATGACGTTGCCGGTATTGATGTTGGTGGCGGTGATGGCCGCGTTGGGCACCGCGGCGCCGGTGGCGTCATGGATGGTGCCAATCAGGCTGCCATCCTCGTACTGGGCTCTTGCGGATGGGATACAAAATGCGAACAAGAGGCCTGCCAGAAAGAGAGTTCTGCAAATAAGGTTTAGTGTCTTCATGCACGCCAGCCTACAGAGGGTATTTCACGCGGCGGTGAATTCGCGGTGAACGTAACGTGAATCGGCGGGGGCGCACAGCGATGTATGACGGGTTTTCCAGAGCGTGACCGGATGCGGCCCTGCGGCGTGGTCTGCCGTACACTGGATGCGTAGAAAACCTGGGCAGCACGGCTTTGGGGCGAGCGGCTCGATTCACTGGAGGCAAGGCAGCATGAAAATCATCGGGGTCCTTTTCGGCATGGAAAACAGCTTTCCCGGCTCTCTGGTGGAGCACATCAATGCGCGCGCCCTGGACGGCATACGGGCCGAATTTGTTGAGACAGGCGCAGTGCGCCTGGACAAGGCTCCGCGCTACTCGGTGATCGTGGATCGGATTTCGCACGATATTCCGTTCTTTCGCGCCTATTTGAAGCATGCCGCGCTGAACGGGACGATCATCATCAACAACCCGTTCTGGTGGAGCGCGGACGACAAGTTTTTCAACTATTCACTGGCGGAAAAGCTGGGGGTGGCGGTGCCGAAGACGGTGATCCTGCCGCACAAGAAACATCCCGAGGGAACGACGGACCGGTCGATGCGCAATCTCGAATACCCGCTGGATTGGGACGGCGTGTTTGCCTACGTGGGCGAGCACGGATTTCTGAAGCCGGTGGATGGCGGCGGGTGGCGCGATGTGTACCACATTCACAATCGCGAGGAGTTTTTCAGGGCGTACGACCAGTCGCGGGATTTGTGCATGACTTACCAGAAAGCGGTCGAGTTTAACGAGTACTTCCGCTGCTACGTGGTGGGGCAGAAGAAGGTGCACATCATGCCTTACGACCCGCGCAGGCCGCATGCGGAGCGGTATATACAGAATCCGCCGAAGTATGACAAGAAGCTGCTGAAGCGGGTGGAGCAGGATGCGCTGAAGTTATGCCAGGCGCTTGGATACGACTTGAACACGGTGGAATTCGCGGTGGAGGATGGGATTCCATATGCCATCGACTTCATGAACCCCGCGCCGGATGCTGATTTGCATTCGGTGGGGCAGGCGAACTTCGACTGGATTGTGCGGGAAGTGGCGGACCTGGCGATTGCCAAGGCGAAGAAGGCGCCGCATGTGCCGGAGTTGAGGTGGGCGGCGTTTCTGGGGGCGGAGGCCGCAAAGCCGGTGAAAAAGAAGGCGGCGAAGAAGAACAGGGTTAAAGCCAAGGTGTTTCCAGGAACTGCGGAACATTCCAAGTGAGACTTAGAATCCGGCCCATCGACCCGACGTCCTTAAGTCCGCGAGTTGCTCTGGTCTGTTTTTTGGCCTCATTCGTCGTGCTTTCTGCGTTTGGCATCATATTTGTATATCAACTCGTCGCGGTGGCGTGGGCAGCCCTTTTTCACCCGGAGGCTCAGGTAGATGGAGTGCAACTCTTTTTTTCGGTGTTCGGTCTATCACTTCTCCTGCTGGTTTGGATTCCAAGCATGTCGACAATGCGGAGGTTGTGGCGGACTCGCGCGGTGCGGACACCGAAAAAGGTATGAGGCGGGTCGCGGAACTTTCCTTTGGACCGGATCGTATCTTGCTTGGTCCGTCTGAAGGAGAACCTCCGCGTGAGCAACCGATTCGTTTCCCCACTTCGTGCCACTGCCATGGGCGCGCTTTTTCTTGCTGCCAGCCTCTCCTCCGTTGCGCAGGACAAGGGCTTCAGCCTCGATCTTCACGCCAACTCCCACGCAACTGCGAAAGACATCGGGCTGCCCAACTATCCTGGCGCGAAGCCGTGGAAGGAAAACGATAGCGAGTCCGCGGCCAACCTGGGCCTGAGCTTCAAGGGATTCAATTTCACGCTGATGGCCGCGAGTTTTGAGACAACCGACTCCGGGGCCAAGGTGCTGGACTACTATCGCAAGCCGCTGGCGCATTATGGCGAAGTGCTGGAGTGCTTCAAAGGCAAACCGGTAGGCGCGCTCACGGTGACGAAGAGCGGGTTGACCTGCGACGCCAAGAAGGACGGCAACATCGAGGTGAACGGAAGCGGGGACTCGTCGACTGACCACGAGCTTCGCGCTGGCACGCCGTTGCGCTTCCGCATTGTGGGCATCAGCGATGCGAAGGACGGCAAGACGCGCTTTGGGCTGGTTTATCTCGAGCTGCCCAAGGATTCCGATTCCGACTCAAAGAACTAGAGCATTCATTCCCGTGCATACATTGCGCACAACGGTCTTCGTGGCTGGCATTTATCGCCGAAGTGCCCAGGGTAACACCATGGAAAAAGACGCGGATGTTTTGCCGATAATTTCAAGGGTTTGGCGCACAATGGTTAGTGGCTCGTCGAAACTCAGAAAACAATAGATTCCCGCGAGCTTCTCGCCGCAGTTTGCCTTAGGCATCCGTTAAGTCTTTTGTTATCTTACGACTGTAAATAACTCCTTTGTTATGTCATAGATAGAGCGTCCCCATCGCGTAACCCCATGAAAATAGGTATTTTACGAAAAGGACAGGGGGGGTACCCACTGATGGTACGGATAGCACTCAACCCTATCCGGGGGGTGGCGTTCCCCTCACGCCGTGATCTTGCGAAACGTGAGGTTATAGCGGTAGGGGCCGGTGAGCGGGTGATGGCCCTGCTTCAGCGGTAGTACTCCGTGGAAGCGCATGCGGGATGGGCCGCCCCAGACGATGGCATCGCCATGCTCAAGCAGGATGCGCTTGGTGGGGTCGGTGCGCTCGAGGCCGCCGAGCTGGAAGACGCATTCAAGACCCAGTGAGATGGAGACGATGGGCTGGGACCTATCGCATTCATGGCGATCCTGGTGGAGGCCTAGTTTGATGCCGGCCTCATAGCGGTTGATGTGGCAGGAGTCGGGGCGAAAGAGCGGAAAGCCGGAGCGAACGGCGCAGCGGAGAGCGAAATCATAGAGGACGCGGGGTATGGGCGGCCAGAGACGCTTGACGGCTTGGTTGGCTGGGTCCCAGCGGCGGCGAAAGGCCTCCGGCGTGCCGCAGTCGGAGACCATGACGCCCATGGGCAGGCCGCCGGGTGTGGATGCGTGGTGGAGCGGCGCGGCAGCCAGGATGGTCTCAATGGCGGCGAAGAATTCAGCGTCCTGCGGGAGGGCCAGGCTGCGCATCAGGACTGCGCCGGGAAAAAGCTCCTCATGGGTTGGTTCGGCGGCGAGTTGGGAGAAGAGGTTCATCGCTTGGCGACATTCTATCGTAAAAGCGAATATAAGGCGAAAATCTTTAAACACTGTACCAGACTATAAGATAGCCGGGTCCTGCAACACCTCGATTAGCCCCTCCAATGCCCTGCCCCTTGATCCCGATCACTAACCTCCAGCCCCGATCCTCTTCTTTCTGACGGAAATGCAGAAACTCAAGCGACCATCGACCGCGCAGTCTGGTACGGTGTGTGCATGCCCCAAAAGATCGAGACCCGATTGACGCTTCCCAACCCGTTCGGATGCAAGCTGATCATGTGGCTTGGCTTTCTGTTTGTAGCCATCGGCATCGCGTTCGCGATTCACACTGAGCTCTTCATCCACCGCAGCGCCACAACCCAGGGCAAAATCGTCAAACTCGTCGACCAGCAGGATGACAACGGCCATACTCTTTACGCTCCCGAATATGCCTACTCAGTAAATGGCCGCGACTATGCCATCGACTCCCCGAACTACTCCCGGCCGGCAGCGTTCACCGCGGGGCAGTCGGTGGAGGTTATCTATGAGAGGAGCAATCCCCAGAACGGCAGGATCGCCACGTATTGGGAACTCCATGGAATGGAAGATGCTTTCATCTTGGCCGGCCTATTCTTCGCGGGGCTGGGCTTTGCCGCCCTCAAGTATCAGCAACACCCTGCAAAATAACGCACTACTCGAGCATTCAAATCCGCCTCATTCATCGACCTTGCCCTGAAAGCCGTGAAACGACCTCAGGTATCTGGTCTACAATTTCCCAAAGCACTCCCCTGAGGAGCCGCATATGCGCCCATCGTTCTCGCTCGGCATTGAAGAGGAGTACCAGACCATTGACCCGGTCACCCGCGATCTGCGCTCGCACATCGAGACCGAGATGCTGGCCGTGGGCAAGATGCGGTTGCAGGAGCGGGTGAAGGCGGAGATGCACACCTCGGTGGTGGAGGTGGGCACGCGCGTCTGCCGCAACATCGACGAGGCGCGCGAGGATATTTACGAGCTGCGCCGCGAGATGATCAAGCTGGCCAAAGAACATGGGCTGGTGCTGGTGGCCGGCGCAACGCATCCTTTTGCAGACTGGCGGACGCAGGAGATTTATCCCGACCCGCGCTACCACCAGGTGGTGAAGGACCTGCAACTGGTGGCGCGCGCCAACCTGATCTTTGGCCTGCATGTGCACGTAGGCATTGAGGACCGCGAGGCGGCGATTCGCATCATGAATTCGATGCGGTACTTTTTGCCGCACATCATGGCGCTGGCGACGAATTCGCCGTTCTGGCTGGGGATTAACACGGGTTACAAGGGCTACCGCGCCAAGGTGTTTGAGAATTTTCCGAGGACGGGGATTCCCGATGCGTTTCAAAGCTACTCGGAGTTTGAGAACTACGTCAGCCTGCTGGTGCGGACCAACTGCATCGACAATGCCAAGAAGATTTGGTGGGACATACGGCCGCATCCGTTCTTTGACACGGTGGAGGTGCGGGC
>PLPU01000096.1:0-10423 GCA_003159975.1 Acidobacteriaceae bacterium | reverse complement strand
ATTCCAAAAAAACCGGAAATCGCGGCAAAGCCCGCCATGGCAGTTAGAGCATTTTCTGTTTTACTGTAGACCGTTTGGTGCAAGTCTGAACCAAGCCTGTGCATTGGCTTGAGTGATTTGCGGCAGAGCCCGGTGATGGCCTGATCGAGTGTTTCCTTGGTTCGTGCCTTGGCTTCGCGAAGCAGTTGTTTCAGTTTTGCCAAGGCCTTCTCAATGGGGTTCAGATCGGGAGAATAGGGCGGCAGATAGAGCAGCTCGGCACCAGCCTTTTCTATCCATTGGCACACTGCCGGTGCCTTATGCGCGCTCAGGTTGTCCATCACCACCACAGCGCCGGCCTTCAGCACCGGATATGGCCTCCTTCGTCACTGTGGCTGCGGAAGGGGTCGGAACCATGTTGATCGGCTCGGAGAAAACTGACCGCCGCGTGTTACTCCTCTGAATAAACTGATATTGGTCCAACAGATTACTTTGGTCAGGCGGATCCAACCGTCGCCTTCTGCATTTGGACTCTGGTCATGATTTTCTCCGGCAGGACGATGGCTTGGAGAATTCGGGTGAAAATAATGCAGGCGACCTAATCAATCCAGGACCTGTCGCGCTGCGCTGACAGTTTCGAGGGCGAAAGGCATTGAACAAGCCGACTCAAAGGGCTGGTCTCTCGACATATCGCCATGCATAAAGGCGCAAATCTCACGGCCAAGCAACTCGAGATTCGTCCCTTTGAACACCGAGCCGTGGCCGCCTTCCATCTTCACAATGCGGAAGCCCGAGCCGATCAGATCGCTCCACTGGTTCGCGACCCCAAGGTAGGTAGAGTATGACTGTGCTGGCTGGAAAAGGACCGCCCGGCCGGCATATGGCTTTGGCTGGTAGTCATGAAGCGCTTTCACAAGCGCGTCCTTCATGTCAGGGGAGCCAGAGGAGTTTCCACGTTCAGTCTTCTTTCTGTGAACGAAGATATTAAACCTCCGGAATATGCCCTCAAGCTTTTTCTCCAGGACTGTCTGCCAGCCGGTTCGTTTTAATTGTATTAAGTTCACGAAAAACACGCGTATCGCGCTCTTTGCAGCTCGACGGTATTGGTGGCTGTGAATTAGCAAGCCCACGGGCTCCTCAATCACGGAATCGAGCAGGATGATGCCTCCAACCTGCTCTCCCATCTGAACCAGTTGCTGAGCCATTTCATACGCAATGACGCCCCCGGCCGAAAAGCCGCCAATGTAGTACGGTCCGTGCGGTCGCTCACTTCGCAAGGACTCTACATAAGACATTGCCATCTCTTCTATGGTCGCTGCGGCAGCGCGATTATCCTTGAGGCCGGCCGATTGAAAGCCATAAACTGGCTGGTCTGCCGGCAAGAGAGCACTTACCAAATTGCAGTACCAAACATTTCCGTCAAGCGCATGGACCAGAAACAAAGGTGGTTTTTGCCCGATGGCCCGAATTGTCACCAGCGGAGACCATGTGCCGGAGTCATCGCGGAACTTTTCCTGATGCAACACGACCATCGTTGCTAGTTGGCGAAGCGTGGGCGTTTTGAACAGGGACGCCAGGGGAAGCTTGGCTCCCAGCCGTTGTTGGATTCTTGCAAATAGCCCTGCCGCAGCGAGTGAACTCCCACCGATTTCGAAAAAATCGTCGTCGAGTGAAACAGTATCCCGATTGAGGATCTCCCGCCAGATCTCGGCAAGGACACACTCCACCTGTGTCTCAGGCGCCTCATAGCCACGCCCTTGATTGGCATCGTCAAGAAGCGGAAGTTCGCCGACATCCACCTTGCCAGCTGGGGTGAGCGGAAGGCGATCAAGGACGATAAAGTTTCGGGGTAGCATGTAGTGCGGAAGCTTTGAAGCGGCATGCGCTCGAATCGAGTCCAGTGGGACAGTAACTTCCGGACTTGCCGGTACCAAATAGGCAACGAGCCGTTTGTCCCCCATGCGGTCAGGTACGGCCGCAACCGTGGCGGCAGCCACATCGGGGCTCTCCATCAGCACGGTCTCGATCTCTCCCAATTCAATACGGAAGCCACGAATCTTGACCTGTTTGTCCATCCTGCCGAGATAGTCGATTTCGCCGTTGGGCAGGAGTCGCACCAGATCGCCGGTTCGGTACACGCGCGCGGAACCGTCCTGGCTGAATGGATCTGGAATGAACTTCTCCGCAGTCAATCCGGGAAGACCAACATAGCCTCTGGCGAGCCCAATACCGCCAATCAACAGCTCACCCGTGCTGCCGATGACGCAAAGCTGCATATTCTCATCAACAACGTAGTATCTGGTATTCGCCAGCGGCGGCCCGATGGTAGGCCGCATGCCGGGAAAGCATTGCGCAACCGAGGATGCCACCGTCGTTTCCGTAGGGCCGTATGCGTTGAAGAAGCTGCGCGACGGAGCCCAGCGATCGACGACAGCCATCGAAAGGGCCTCCCCCCCTGCGATGGCCGTTTTCAGATCAGGCAGATCGGCATCGGGCAGATGCGCCCAGACAGAGGGCGCCAGCGTTACTGTCGTGATCCGGCGCTCTTTCATGAGCCGAAGCAGCGGTTCGCCCGGAGCCATATCGCTACGCCGTGCGAGGTGCAGGGTGGCGCCCGTAAGAAGCGACTCAAATACCTCTCGAACCGATACATCGAAGCTGAACGAGGCGAACTGTAGAACCTGTGAGCCAAAGCCAATTGAGAACCGATGCCGCAGGCACTCGATCAAGCTCACGACCGACCTATGTTCAATCAGAACCCCCTTTGGCCTGCCAGTTGATCCAGAAGTGTAAATCACATAAGCAGCGCTGCCTGCCTCGGCCGCGGGCTCAAGGTTCCAGCCATCCGAATCGGCAGTCTCTCTCTCGTCGTCAAGCACAATAACAACAGAGGTGAGCCCGTCCACAACATCGCGCAAGGCGCTTTGTGTCAGGACGATTCGGACTCCGGCGTCCGCGATCATGTACGCGATGCGGTCGTGAGGATAGCCTGGATCGATGGGCAAATAGGCGCCGCCCGCCTTCAAAACTCCCAGGATTCCGACCACCATTTCGAAGGATCCTTCGGTGCAGATCGCCACAATAGTCTCTGGACCGACACCCAACCGGCGCAACCGGCGCGCGAGGGAATTTGCCTGGCTGTTGAGTTCATGATAAGTGAGGACCTGGTTCTCGAAGACAGCAGCTGGAACATCCGGGCTCTTCTTGACCTGTGCTTCAAAGAGCTCGCTGATTGTGGCGTCCTGCCGGAATTCCATCGCCGTCTGATTAAATCCGTTCAGCACCAGGTCCCGTTCAGGCTCTGGCATGATATCAAGTTCAGAGATCGGGCGCTCTGGAAACCGCAGCATTGCCTGCAAGAGCGTCTTGAAATGCCCGATGATCCGGCTTATTGCTCCTTCGTCGAACAGATCTGCACTGTATTTCATGTCGCCGATGAATTGCGATCCGTCGCACCTCATCGACAGACTCAGGTCGTATTGCGACATTCCAGTCTTCAATGAAATCTGCCGAGCATCTTCGCAAGGTTGGTCCTTGCAGTCGAACATCACCTGAAAGATCGGATTGAAGTTCAGATTTCGCGAAGGGTGAAGTTCTTCAACCAGCTTTTCAAACGGGAGATCCTGATGCGCCAAGGCGGCAAGCGTGCCCTCGTGCACAGAAGCCAGCAAGTCGCGGAAAGAAGTGCGGGTAGAAAAGCGTGTTTGGACTGGGAGTGAATTGGAAAACAGGCCAATCAGAGCGCCCAATTCAGTGCGATTGCGGTTAGCTGCAGGAAAACCGACGACCAATGAAGCTTTGCGCGTATAGCGAAACAGGAGCGCTTTGAAGCCGGCAAGCAAAATCACAAAAGGCGTCAGACGCAGCGATTGAGCCATGAAATCTACTTGGCCGGAAACGGATTCACCGAGTGAAAACGAATTTGTTCTGGCTTGATAGCTCGGCAATGGTGGCCGGGGCCGGGCTCCGGGCAATTCAAGAGGTGCGAAGTCCAAACCAGCAAGCGCCTGTCGCCAGTACATGAGCTGCGATGTCAGCGTTTCACCCTGAAAACGGTTTCGTTGCCAAACTGCAAAATCGGGGTACTGGATATTCAGGTTCGGCAACAATGACAGATTTCCTTGCGGCAATTCCTCAATCAATGTCCTGAGTTCGCATTGGAAGACAGCCATCGATTGCGCGTCGGAAACGATATGGTGGATGATCACGAACAGAAGATGAAAATCATCACGAAGACGAACCAGCAACACTCGAATCAAAGGCCCATTTGCAAGGTCGAAAGTGCGCTTGCTCTCGTCCGCAAGTAATTGCGATGCACGCTGCTGTCTGGAGTCGTCGGATCCTTCGCTGAAATCAACGAAGGAAAGTGGAATCTGACGCGATTGGGCGATCACCTGGACGGGACGCCCATTGTCCAACGCAAAAGTGGTGCGCAGTGATTCGTGCCGTCTTACGATTTCATTCAGAGCTCGCTCGATGACGCCTCTGTCAATCTGGCCATGAAGTGGTATAGAAGCGGGCAGGTTGAATAAAGTGCCCCCAGGCTCGTACTGTTCAAGGAACCAAATCCGCTCCTGTGAAAATGAGAGCGGAATAGGGCCGTCGCCTTTTCGACGAGGAATCTCGGCGCCGATCCCGAAGACGCAACTCTCTTCCATCCGAGCATCCGCAAGCTGACAATACGTATCTAAGATATGCGAATCCGGCTGAACTTCATTCATGTGCTGGCACCCCTGATCCCGTCTTTTCACCTATGGTTATGTCAGAAGTCGTTCCGCTTGGTCATCGCCAACTGTTGCGATGGGATTTCTCACTTCCTCTCGATCCCCTTTCCCCACTTTGGCCGCTGTGTCAGCGTTGGCGAGGCGTTCCGAAAGTTCCATATCCGCAAGGCCGACCTCATCGGTGAACATATCATTGATAATCTGTGCGGAACGGATTGGGAGCAGCGACAACAGTATCTCGCTGAACCCATGCGTGGCTTCGCAGTAGCCCTCGAGATAGATTTTGGGCCGGAATCCCGGAAGGCGCTTGATGTTGTAGTTGCGCTCCACTTGAAACTGGCCGTTGCGATCCGAAGCCAGGAATGGACGCAATTCGTCCAGGATATCCAACGGAGCGTTGCGATCGTATCCGGTCGCCATGATGAGAGCATCACAGCGGATTTCAACGGAACACTCGCGAGCATGATTTCGAAATATAGCCGACACCGAGTCCTCACTCACCTCGACACTCTCCAATTCAAAAAACCGCTGGATCGTAAGGCGGTGTCTACCGCTCACGTTGTCCTGATAAATTGCGTCGTAGATGAGTGGGAGAAGATCCACATCGACGGCAGAATGAGTTACATCCTTATGCTTCGCAAGCAAAGCCCGCCGGTTGGGCTCCCGCATGTCAAAGAACATATCTGTTGTTTCCGGAAAAAAGAGCTCGTTGACAAAATGGGTATCATCTTGCGGCTTAAATGCGAACTCTCTCATGCACAAACTGATCTTCGCATTCGGATAAGTGCGGATGAGGTGGTGCAGGATATCCGCCGCTGTCTGTCCTGATCCAACGACAACAAATTCATGCGCTGCTCGAATGTCTTCGAACGTATCCTTCAGACGGTACAAGCATTCAGACGAGTGAAATGCCCTGGCACCCCTGCGCCTGTGGACGGCCTCAGGAATGATTGGGGTCCCGCCAAGTGCCACCGCCAGATTGCGAGATCTGTAGGTCTCAATCTCCCCGGTGCCGAGATTCTCGGCAGACACATCGATAGAGTTGACGGATCCATCGTCTTCCACGACGGGCGTAACCCCTCTTATCTGCCTTCCATAACGTGTAAGTGGGTCGAAGTGTGCGGCAACCCATTTGTAGTAGTCGTTGTATTCAGCACGCGTGGGATAGAAGGTCCGCAAGTTCATGAACTCATGCAGTCGCCCCTTCTGGTGAAGATAGTTGATGAACGTGTAGCGACTCCGGGGATTCACCATCGTGATCAGATCTTTTAGAAAGACAACTTGCAGACGAGAGTCGTCCAGCAGCATTCCGTGGTGCCAGTTAAATTCTCTCTGTATATCCAGGTAAACCGACGCAGGATTTTGAGAGGTTAGGCTTGCCCTCTCCTCGGCGGCAATTGCTAACGCCAGATTGGCCGGGCCAAATCCCAAGCCAATGAAATCGAAACAGGCGTCACGCTTAGCTTGCGTTGGGCCAATACTGTCTTCCATTACAGGCCTCCGGGAGAACGTCGGCACATTCAAGACAAATAGCCGTCCAACTAGAGCTTTGCTCACAGATTTCCGGTGTGTGGAACCCACTCCTCGCCAACCTCCGGAGGCCACCCCTGAAACGCTGTTCTACTGAGGGATGCGTTTCCGAACCAGTCCTGCAGGGGAGTGGCGCAATTTTAAATCCGCGGATATTCCGATGTCGTCAGATAGATTGGTGAATTCCACGATGTTAAAGCCGAAACGGCACTTTTGCAAGGGAATTGTTATGGCAGCGTTGCACGGCTCTTTCTCAGCATTTCAATATCGATTGCGGGGCGAAAGTTTCGCCTCAGCCTCCGGGGTTATTTTATCGGTCCGATGCGATGAACGCCCGCCATTCAATCATTGTTGCCACCGGCAGCAACGCCGCGCCGTCGGTTGCCGGAGCTTTCACAAACATGGCTCGTAAGATCGTTCAGCAGCATCTCGTACGCAGTGGCATTTTGTTCGATCTGCAGTTCCCCAAGGCAAAAGTAAAGGTCGCACACCAAGCGAGTAAGATCAATATCAAGTCAGGCGAAGCGGTCGATAAGTGGAAGCTACGGGTTGGAAATGCGATAGCTGCGCTGAAAGGAAAGAAGTTCACCGGATCTCTTGTCGAAGATCATGCCGGATTTGCCTGCTAAACCGAACTTGCGGCGCACTGACCACCATCTACTGGCGCTATACGCGCGTCTTCACTGCGAGGATGCAGCATGGTCTTTGGCATTAGAGCTTTCAGCCCGGTTGTTTCCGCAGACGCTCCAAGAGACGATTCGACGCTATCGGAGACCGGAAGATCGATGTGCTCGGATTCTCGGCAAGTGGCTGTTGCTCAAAGCGCTTGCCGCTTTGGGCTGTCCAGATGTCTCGCTGGAGGGACTGCGGAAAGACTCGAATGGGCGCCCTTCGATGGAAAACTGCATTTTTGATTTCAACGTGTCTCATTCGGGGGAATGCGTCGCATGCGTGGTTGCAACGCAGGAACGCGTAGGCATTGACCTGGAGAAGGTGCGTGCAGTTCGAATCGAGGATTTTCGGGACGTGTTTGCTTCCGACCTCTGGTCGCGCCTGCAATCGGACGAGGCCGAGCCAGAGGTCTTTTTTCGCGAGTGGACCCGTCTGGAAGCAGTGATCAAGGCAGACGGCCGCGGCATGCAAGTTCCAACGCATTCTATGCAAAGCAACGGAGATACGATCGTCTTTGAGGACCGCATTTGGTATCTACGTGAAATTGCGCTCGACGCAGGCCATGTCTGCCATGTGGCTACCGCGATGAAAGATGCTGAAATTGTCGTCGAGCCGTGTTGGTGGGACGGTACCCGAATAATGAACGCGACGACGAGATGAGACAAGAACTCATTCCTCAGGAGTCCCGGCAGGGTATTCCGGATGTTCCCAGTGTAAAGCAGAGTTTATCTCAGACCCCCGAAGCCCTGACGAGTTGACGATCAGCTTCGCCGTCCATGCAGCACATGTGCGCGGGAGTCGTCAAAGGCCGATCGAGGATGCGAGCCAAACCTCCACACGCGTGGTCGAGGAGGCTCTTCGGAAGCGTCCGAGGTGGAAATCAAAGCCAGCAGTGCACTAAATGGAACAACGCAGAAAGGCCCAACCCAAAGAGCGCAAAGTAATGACAGACGCGAGAATACTCAATTCCAAATTCTTCCGACCGCAGATATTCTTGTAGATGGTCTTGCAACCAGGACTCTGCGAGAAACCCAATCTCGATGCACCTTCCGGCACTAGAGCACCTGGGTCAATCCCGGGGGGTCAAGTTTAACTATCTATAAGTTGTTGATAATATTGGTCGGGGAGAGAGGATTTGAACCTCCGACCCCCTGGTCCCGAAATACACTCGGGTCAAATCCAAATGCTTCAAATGGTGTCGCTTAGGGACAAGAAGCACCATTCTTTCTCGCGCCTTAACTGCACTTCAGCTATACCGAGAAATCTCCACCTCGAAGCGGTCACTCAACCAATGCAGTTCACTGATCCCAAATTGTTTGAATCGAGCTTCGCTTTTCCCTCCGAAACCACATGGTCTAGTCCCCTTTCGGGACTCAACCGCAACCGCTAACGATCTGGTAAGGCAGCTTGATCGCATTGATGAACTTCTGCACCGTTTCCAGATTGCTCGTGTAGATCAGCTTCAAGAGCAGTCCCATCAGGTCCGCCGCATCGATATATGTCGCTTTCAGGTCCGCGGGCTCAATCAGAATGCGATGCAAAAACGCATTGAGCGTTGGTTGCGAGATAGCTCCGCCCGCGATCAGGTGATCGTCCTGGCGTCCGCCTCGATCCGCTTGATCCTCAAGGGCACATACTACATTCGCCGAAACCAGCTTGACTTGGATCAGCAGATCGTCCAATCGCGTGCGTGCTTTGGTAACGCTCTCCAGATCGAACAACCCGGCGCTCACAACGTGCGGCGTGTGAATCCTTCACTACCCAACACGAACTCAAGAGCCACGCAACAGATTCCAGGAAAGTATCCGGCAAGTTCTTGATAGATATAGAGCCAAACGCGAAGCCAATCAATTGGGTGCCCGACATTCTATACTCCCACCCGCTCCGGGCAGCTCTACAGGATTACTTCACTCAACCGGGATACCAGACAATTCGCGGATCGTCCTCACTTCGCCGGTACTCCCACGCGGCATCCGTCATTTTCTTCAGATCGTATATTGGCCGCCAGCCCAGCAGAAACTTGGCCTTCGCATTGTCCAGCCAGTTCGAATGATACCGGGTGGACACCGGCACCGAAGGCAAACCGCGCGACTTTGACAGATACGCGGCAAGTTCGCCATAATCCACTGGCTCATCCATGCAGATGTTGAACGTTTGTTGATGTGCCTTGGGATGATCGATCGCGCCCAGTATCGCCGCAATCAGATCTTCTACATGCACAAAGTTGCGCTTTACAGGCAAGCCTTGCGGATCGAGCATCACTGGAACAGCCTTCGCCCGGAAATACTCATCCGCCTTTTCGGCACCAACAAGATCGCGCCATCGTGGCCCGCCAAACACATCTTCGCCAAACGAAAGCTGATACCGGAAATCGTCTTTCTCCATGATCCACGGCGCGCGCAGGCAGCACCCGGCCAGTCCATATTGAATGTAGTACTGCTCCAGAATCACTTCATCCAGAACCTTCGATAGCGCATAGCAACCCGCATAAGAAGTATGCTTCTGCGTCTCGGTCACAGGGATCGGATGCGGATACACAAAGTGCCCAAGGCTGTTGTCACCGCCAATCAGAAGGAATTGTTGAAACGTCGGACTGATGCGGCAGGCCTCTAGCAGCCAGAAGATGCCCTTCACCGCCACGTCCATCACGCTTTCCGGCGTCTCCTTCGACGTCGCCAGATGCAGCACATGCGTCGTATCCCGCACCGCCTCATTTGCATCCGCGCGATTCTCCAGCGATCCCTTCAAAATCTCCAGCCGAGGCCGAGGCTCCAAAACGCGGTTGTGACAGAGCGCCCGCACGGTGAACGCATCGAACGCCGGATCAGCCAGAAATCGATCGATAATTGCCCGGCCAACCTTCCCTGTTGCGCCAGTCACCAGAATGCGTTTCGTCTCACCCATGCAGCCCTCGCATCTCTAAATGTTTGTTGAGCATCATGGCAGATCATGCCCCCAGGCTTCAACCTCAATGAAGGCGCACCACCGCGCCGGATCCTCCGGAACCAAATCGTGAATGCGAAACCACGAGACCTGCCGCTTCGGAAAACTGAACTCCTGGAACTCAGCAGAATTTGTAATCTGAATCGGAACCAGGCTCCCATCTGAAAACTCCACCACCGCGCTCTTCCAATAGCTGTCATGCGGAAAATCCGCGCGCACCATAAGCCGTATCTTGTCCAGATCGACAGGCCTGCCAAAATCCAGCTTCCACCACAAGTCCAGCCGCAGCCCCGGTCCCCACGACTGGTAGGGCCATACGCCATGATGCCCGTTCTGCGATACGCCATCGATCGCGTTCCTCGCCGCGAAGTCATACAGATTTCTCGAATAGCTATTGGTACTGCTGTGCGGATAAGCCTGCCCCGGACCCTCCTCCGGCTTCAGTACATCGCATGGATTCACCGCAAGATTCCGATAGCCCGTCTTCTCCTGCTCATTCAGCGGACGCACAGTCACCGTGTGCGAACTTCCGGCAAAGCTCTCCGGCGCGTAAGCGCTCCCCGTCTGCTGTTCGG
>PLPU01000476.1:0-3529 GCA_003159975.1 Acidobacteriaceae bacterium | reverse complement strand
TCCCGCTGGATTCAAACGCCAACCTGCGATATACTTAAAACTTGCCGTCAAGGCGCAGATTTTAACCAGGAAACAGGAGCGCATTCTTATGCCCAAGCGCACATTTCAACCCAATCGCCGCAAGCGCGTCAAGACTCACGGTTTCCGCGCCCGCATGAAGACCAAGAGCGGCGCCGCCGTCCTCAGCCGCCGCCGCGCCATTGGCCGCAAACGCGTTGCCGTCAGTGCAGGATTCCGCGACTAGTTTCTCCGCGATTCTCTCGTCAGCCGGAGGGCACTATGCACATTCCGGCTGGCACGCCTCCGGCAACTCCATGAACACCCCTCCCAATCCCCTTCAGATCCAGACGCTTACCGGCGCGCGCCTCCGCAAGCACGCCGACTATCAGCGCGCCTATGCGGCCAGCCGCAAGCGGCAATCGAACTCCATGAGCTGGTTCCTGGCTCCGCGGTTCCCGGCCCCGCGAGTGTCGCAAGATGCTCAGGGCCACGCAGTGCAAGGCTCCCGCGTCGGGCTCACGGCGGGCAAGGTGCTGGGCAAAGCTCACGAACGCAACCGCATCAAGCGCCGCATGCGCGAAGCNNCGTGCTGACCATCGAATTTGCGAAACTTGAATCCGAGATTGTGCGTATCCTTCAGCAGGCGAAAGCCGAAGCGGCGCGTACGGTTCTCCTTAGGCCAGGCGCCGCGCCGGCCGCGCCCGTACTATGACCCGCATCCTGCTCGCCATCCTCGACTTCTACCGCCGCTGGCTTTCCCCCGCGCTGCATGCGCTGAATCCCGACAACCGCTGCCGCTATCTGCCCACCTGTTCGGAGTATGCCTCCATTGCCATCGCAACCCACGGCCCTCTGCACGGATTCTTCCTGGCGCTGTGGAGGCTGTTGCGCTGCAACCCTTTCGCCCGTAGCGGCCTCGATCCTGTGCCGCCAGCGCCCCTGCCAAGACCTTTTCCCCACAAACCGTTACCATAGGAAGTGTGGCGACCGGACGGTCAGCCCCCTCTAAACGAATAGGAAGTATCCTTTGCCCGAAATTCGCAATCCCAATCTGCAAACCCAGGGTCCGGCCGGTGGTGGTGGCGGCGGCGACATGCGCTCCACAATGGGCTTCGCCCTGCTGATGCTTGTTGTCCTCTTTGGCTACCAGTACTTTTTCAAGCCNNACGGCCTCAAGCCAGCCCGCTCAGCCGCAATTGGCCGCGGACACCGCTCCGCAGGCTTCGGCGAACGCCGTGGCCGTCACCGCTGCCTCTGAGACCCAGACCACGGTCGAAAACGAGCGGATCCGCATTGTTTTCACCAATCGCGGCGCGCAGGTCATTCACTGGATACTCAAGGATTTCAAAGACACCTCCGGCCAGCCGCTGGACCTGGTCCAACCGCAGAGCGCGGCGCGCTTCGGGTTTCCGCTTTCGGTGTTTACCTACGAGCCCGCGCTCACCACGCAGTTGAATCAGGCCCTCTATCAGCCCTCCGCGACGGGTTTTCTGCTGGCGCCCAACTCGCTCACCTTCCATTACGCAGCCAACGGGCTTGACGTGCTGAAGACCTTCCGCTTCGATACGGGTTACGTCGTCAGCGTCGAGGCTCAAGTGAAGCGCAACGGCGCGCCGGTGCGTGCCCTGGTTGCGTGGCCCGCCGGACTCGGCGATATGGAGGAATTTGTACCTGGCAAGTCCCGGAGCGGAGCCGTACGCACCCCTTCGCAGTTTGCCTGGTCAATCGATGGCAAGCAGGATTCGCTGACGCCCACCGCGTCCGGCTTTTTGTTTTGGACAAATCCCGGGGTCAGCGGCAATGCCACATTCGACCTGCCCTATCAGTACGCGGCGATTTCCGACCTTTATTTCGCCGCGGCATTCATGCCTGAAGACATCAATGGCGCCACGCTGGTCACACTCCACAACAGCGTCGACCTGCCCAGCGATCTGAGCGACCCCAACAGCCCGAAGAAGCCTGCCGACGTGCTCGGACTGGCCGTCGGCGATCAGAGCGGTTACACGCGCGTTCGCCTCTACGCGGGGCCCAAGCAGATTGACGTGCTCAATACCATCCATGCTACCGGCCCGGGTGGCGCAGCGGATGGGCCAACGCTCGAGGGGCTCATCCACTACGGATGGCTGGGCATTGTCGCCAAGCCGCTTTACCTGGCCCTGCGCTTCCTCCACGGGCTCATGGGCGCGGGCGCCTACAACTGGGGTTGGGCCATCATCGCCTTCACCGCCTTCTTTAACATGCTCATGCTGCCCACGCGCTTCTACATGATGAAGTCTTCGTTGAAGATGATGCGGCTGCAGCCCAAGGTAGACGCGATCAAGCGCAAGTACGCCAATCTCAAGGTCACCGACCCCAAGCGGTCCGAGATGAACACCGAGATGATGGCGCTCTATCAAACCGAGGGCGTGAACATGTATGGCAGTTGCCTGCCCATGCTGATTCAGATGCCGCTCTTCATCGCCTACTTTGAAGTGCTCTCGAACGTGATTGAACTGCGCCAGGCCCACTGGTTCTGGCTCGGCGATCTTTCGCTGCCGGACCCCTTGCACATTCTGCCCATCCTGATCATCGTCAGCATGTTTGTTACCCAGATCATCACGCCCTCTCCGGGCATGGACCCCACCCAGCGAAAAATGATGGCCTTCATGATGCCGATCTTCATGGGCAGTTTTCTGTGGCACTATGCTTCAGGCCTGGCTCTCTACTGGGGCACAAGCAACATGATCAACCTGCTCATCCAACTGGGCATCAATCAATCGAGCATCGGCAAGGAGATGCACGAAATCGCCGCCAAACGCGCCATCAAGAAATCCGGCGGCAAGCCGCCAACCATTCAGGGAAAGCGCTAAGCCACACCGCACTGCTGCGCAATCAAAAAGGGGACGGGCTCATAGCTTGTCCCCTTTTCATTTCACCGGAAACGCTTCAGCCCGCGTGAACCGGCTGCCGAATTGAAGGCTCCTTGTAGCCCTCATCGGCCAGATGCCTTCCCATGCGCGCATACATCTCCGGGTCGCGCGGCTGCCACGTACCCAGCCCATCGACGTAGCGATTGAACATGGAGAACGCCGCGGCAATCAGCACCGTGTCGTGAATCTCAGTGTCCGTCGCGCCCTGCTTGCGCGCGGCCTCCACGTCGGCTGCCGTCACCAGCTTCCCGTCCTTCTGCACTTTTCCTGCAATCGCCAGCAGCGCCTTCAGCTTGTCGCTCACCGGCGCGACCTGGAAGTCGGTCTTCACCTGCTCCACCACCGCCGCATTGCCCAGGTGACAAGCGGCCGCGGCGCCATGGCTCGACTGGCAGAAGTGGCAGTCGTTGCGCGACGAAACATAGGTGGCGATCAGTTCGCGTTCCCCAGCGGTCAGCGAGTTCGGCTCATGCAGCAGCACATGCGCCAGTTCCCGCATGGGCTTTGCCGTCTCGGGACGATACGTGAATGCTCCGCTGATGCCCGGATAACCCTCCGGCAATTCAATGTGTGCCATCGCTCCTCCTTAATGATTCGGTCTCAGAATATCGTGAAGTGGG
>PLPU01000466.1:0-6907 GCA_003159975.1 Acidobacteriaceae bacterium | reverse complement strand
GGCATGGCCTCGCGATTGGCCTTGTAGCCCTCGTAGCTCACCTCGTCGAACGACTTGGTCTTCGAATTCCATTTGCGCAGCGGTCCCATGGTGCGGGCGCGCTCGTCGCGAAAGACTTCGCCGCTCAAGTCAAAGACCGCGGCGAAGTATTGCGGCGCGAAATCCTGGCGCAGCTTCTTGATCATGTTGACGAAGACGTAGATGGCCGCCGTGGGCAGCCCGCCGCGCGTGGACATGGGGCGCGAGCGCTGCATGGCGTGGTAGGCGCGGAAGATAAACGCCATGGTGTCGAGCAGGAAGACGGGCGGCTTGGGTTGGTCGGGCATCGATATGGAGTTTATCAGGAACAGAGATCAGGGACTAAGGGACTGAGGGACAAAGGGACTAGCCCAGGAACATGCAGTCGCCGTAGCTGAAGAAGCGGTACTTACCCTGGATGGCATGACGATATGCGGCGAGGACTTGTTCGCGGCCGGCGAACGCGCTGACCAGCATCAGCAAGCTGGATCTTGGGAGATGAAAGTTGGTGAGCAGGGCGCCGATCAGGCGGAACTGGAAGCCCGGCGAGATGAAGATTTCGGTTGTGCCGGAGTGCGGGACGAGCGCAACGCCGGCAGCCTGAAGTGCGCAGTGTTCCAATGTGCGCACCACGGTGGTGCCGACGGCGACGATGCGGCGACTATCGCTGACGGCGCGATTGATGGCTTCCGCTGTTGCCGCTGAGAGCGTGTAGCGTTCGCGGTGAAGGCGGACATCTTCGAGGCGGTCTACACGGAGCGGCGCGAAGGTGCCAAGACCGACGTGAAGGGTGACGTGTGCAATCTCGACTCCCTTGGCCGACAGCGCGCTGAGCACCTGCGGCGTCATGTGGAGGCCAGCTGTTGGAGCGGCCACGGACCCGCGTTCGCGGGAAAAAACTGTCTGATAGCGTTCGCGATCGTTGGCTGCATCATCGCGGCGAATGTAGGGCGGCAGGGGCATGTGGCCAATGCGATCGAGCACCGCGAAGAAATCTTCGACCGGCTTGAATCTGAGCATGCGCTCGCCGAATTCGCCACGATCCAGCACTTCGGCTTCGAGTTCAATAACCCCGGAGGCAGCGGGAAATGCAAGCCGTTCGCCCACGCCGACTTTCTTCCCGGGCTTGACGAGAGCGCGCCACAGGTTGTCACCCGCNNTCGTTGAGGACGAGCAGATCGCCGGGGTTGAACAGCGAGGGGAAATCGGCAAAGTTCGCATCGCGCAGAGCGCCGGTTGCGCGATTCATGACCAGCATGCGGCTCAGGCCGCGCTCGGCGGGAGGCTGCTGCGCGATCAACTCCGGTGGCAGTTCGAAGTCGAAGTCGTCGACGCGGAGGGCGCTCATGGCTTCACCGCGCTTGCGGGTCTGGGCCGGGAAAGTTGATTCGCAAGGAAACAAAAACAACCGCCGGTCCTTCGACTCCGCTTCACTCCGCTCAGGATGGCAGCATTTGCAGAGAGAACATCTCTTGACGCCTGATGAATAGGCAAGCCGCTCATGGCTGCGCCTTCTTGAAGTGGGAATAGGCGTTGAAGCGGGCGCGTTCGATGGCGGCGTTCAGCTCCTGGCGTTTCGCTTCGAACTCCTCGGCGGAAAGATCGAAGGGAACGCCTGTTTGCTTGGCCCAACTCACCACAATACGCGTGAATGGCTTCGGAATCAGGAAGCGATCCCAGGAGCGCAGAACCCATGCGTGCTCGGGTTCGAGGTGGAAGCAGCCGATGGGAGCGCCGGTGATTTGCGCCAGTTTGATGGGGCCCATCTTGGTTTGATAGATGGGGCCGCGCGGGCCGTCAGCGGTAAAGATGGCGGGCTTTCCGCTCTCGATTACCTGCTTAAGGCCGAGCAGCCCTTCGCGTGCACCGCGGGAACTGGAGCCACGCACGGCATGGAAGCCGAACATCTCAAGAATGCGCGTGATCAATTCGCCGTCGAAGCTGCGGCTGATGAGGATGATCCCGTGCGAGCGGCGGAAGTAAACCGTGCAGGGCAACACGCATTGATGCCAGAAGCAGAAAATCCGGGGTCCCGCATTCAGCCCGAAGAGAATGGGTGTTACACCTTGTTCCGCAATCACCTCGAAGCGCCAGGTGAGGCTCACTATGCGCAAGAGGGCCCAGACAATGCGCGGGACCAAGGCGAGAACAATGCGCTGGCCGAGGGTGAAGCGACTCCCAGGTCTCAAATTCGAGACCTGGGGCACCCGGCTATTCATGGGGTCAACGGTCACTGTCTGATTTTAGCGGAGTTAGCGGGGCGGGCGGAGTTAGCTGCGCTGGCTTGCTCAGCTATACCGCAGCCAGCGCAGCATTTCCGGGATCGTGGCTCGCTTGCCGTACATAAGGATGCCGATACGATAGAGGCGCGAAGAGAACCAGAGCGTGCCCCAGATGGCGAGCACCAGCAGGATAACGGAGAGGGCACTCTGCCAGAGCGGCACCGTGGTCATGCCCATGCGCGAGACGGCGACATAGGGCGAGGTTAAGGGGCAGAGCGTTGCGGCAATGCTCCAGGCGGAGTTGGGGTCTTTGATCATGACCGGAAGCATTCCCATGGCGGTGTAGAGCGGAACAATCGCCACCCACATGAATTTCTGCAAATCCTGCGACGTTTCGCAGCTTGCCGCGAGGCCGGAGAAGATGGCGCTGAAGAGAGCGAATCCCAACACAAAGTAGATGGGGAAAAAGATGCCCTCGGCCCAGGAGAAACGAATGGCCATGTCGCCGGTGAGCAGCGAGGCGGCAAGCGCGGTGCCCATGAATAGAGTGGCGCCGATGACCCAGATGGCGATCTGCGTAATGCCGACGCCGCCCACGCCCAGCAGTTTGCCGGCCAGCAGATCGGCGGGCTTGGCCACGGCCAGCATCACCTCAAAGATGCGCGATGTCTTCTCTTCGACGATGGCCCGCGCCATGTCAAGCCCATAGAGCATGATGGGAATGGAAATCAGCAGCAGCATCAGGGTCGCTTTGATGACGGTAGCGCCCCCTTTGCTCTTGCCGATCTTTCCGTCCTTGTCCAGTTGCAAAGCATCGATGGAAACCTTGGCCAGCATGGTGTCGGCATCGGCCTGGGTCATGCCCTTGCCGATCATGCGCTCGTTGATGACGCCGCGATTCAAGGCATTTTGCAGGCCGCCGTTCTCGGAGACATCGGCGACAGAGAGCGAGGTGAAGGTGGCGGAGATCTTGTCTGGATTGGAGGAATCGATGGCCAGCACTCCGTCAAGTGCCTTTGCGTGAACCTGTTCCTGCAAGCTGGCGCGCTGCTCACTGGTTGCCGGCGCATTCACATCCACCTTGTACTGAGCGTCCTTGTCGTCAAGCAACTGCTGACGAACCTGGTTGGCAAGGGCCGCATCCTCGGCCACGATAGCGATGTGCTTACCGGTGTTGGCCTTGCGGTCCATGTAATGGCTGTAGCCCAGCAGCGCTGCAATGATGAGCGGCATGGCGATGGTGGAAATCTTGAAGGCGCGGCCTCTGATCTGTTCCAGATATTCGCGTTTGGCAATGAGAAGTGTATTACGCATCGGCCTTGCCTCCCACAGTCTGGATGAATATTTCTTCGAGCGAAGGCTCAACCAGTTCAAAGCGATAGATGGTCGCGACCGCTGCGGCTTCATGGAGCAGCTTCTGCGCGTCGCCGTGCGGTTTGAGCTTGATCTCGGCGTGGCCGGAGAAGTTCTGCGCTTCGGCAATCTCGTCGCTTTTCAGGAAGGCCGAACTCCCCTGGAATTCAACGATGACGCGGTTGCGCTCGTAGGTCGCCTTGATCTGGCGCAAATTGCCCTGGAGCACGGCCTGGCCGTTGTTGATGAGGCAGATTGAATCGCAGAGCTTCTCGACCTGGTCCATGCGATGGGTTGAAAAAAGAATCGCTTTGCCTTGATCTTTTAGCTCAAGCAGGGTGCGCTCCATCAGCAACGCGTTTACCGGATCGAGTCCGCTGAAGGGCTCGTCCATGACAATGAGGCCGGGATCGTGCAAGAGCGTGGCGATGAACTGGATCTTCTGCTGCATGCCTTTGGAGAGCTCTTCGGTTTTCTTTGTGAGCGAGTCGGCGATCTCCATGCGTTTGGCCCACGCGGTGGCACGCGTGTTTGCTTCTTCCGCGGTGAGCCCGTGCAACTGGCCGAAGAAGACCAGTTGCTCGATGACCTTCATTTTCTTGTAGAGGCCGCGCTCCTCGGGCAGGTAGCCGACGCGTTCGAGGCTCTTGCGATCGAAGGGCTTGCCGAAGAGGCTGATGCTGCCGGTGTCCGGAATGGTGATGCCCATCATCATGCGGATGGAGCTGGTTTTGCCGGCTCCGTTAGGCCCGAGCAGGCCGAACATCTGGCCGGCATCGATGGACAGGCTCAGGTTGTTGACGGCAACCTTGTTCTCGTAGGCCTTGGTGACTCCCGCGAGTTCGACTACTGGCATGAATACTCCCGGCGTTCTTTTGAAAAACTGGGTCTTGGTGAAGCTTGGGAACGGTCTCTGCAAGTGTAGCAAAGGCCGTGGTGCGCAGACTGGTCCGTAAGGGGGTACGTGGGCGGCCGGGGAATGGTTCCCGGCGGGGGCCGGGCAGGCCGGAACCGTCCTCCTCGAGGTTCTTAACGCTTGACGTTGAACGCGTTGCATCCTATCCTATCTCCATGATCCGGAGCTTCAAGGACCACGACACTGCGGAACTGGCTCAGGTCGGCACAAATCGGCGATGGCGCTCCATAGAAGTCGTGGCTCGGCGAAAACTCAACAGGATGGATGCAGCTACCCGTCTGGACGATCTCCGGGAGCCTCCGGGAAACATGTTGGAACCATTGAAAGGAAAGAGGCGGGGTCAGTACAGCATCCGCATCAACGATCAATTTCGTATTTGTTTTGTATGGAAGGAGGATGGAGCCTATGACGTTGAAATCGTCGATTATCACGGAGAACGGAAAGGGAAAAAATAGTGTGCCCCTGGTGCGCCCCGCTCATGGCTGGAACTACCAGTACGTGACGACATCGCCGGGAGAGATGCTGGCAGAGGAGTTTCTGAAGCCGCTGGGTTTGAGTCAGCACCGGCTTGCCATGAGCATTCGCGTGCCGTCGACACGGATCGGCGAAATTGTTCGAGGCAAGCGCGCCATCACTCCCGATACGGCTCTGCGCCTGGCCCGCTTCTTCGATAACAGCCCGGAGTTCTGGCTCAATCTTCAACAGATGCACGACTTGACCAAAGCCAGGCTCGCGTTGGCCAAAACTATTGAAGCAGAGGTGCGCGTCTACGAACCGAACGCGGCTTAGCGGACCTTTAACAGGCTGGTCCGCGACATTCCTCGACGTCCAGTGAGAGCCCATGGCCGCTTCCGTCTGATCCTCCCATTCGCCCCAGACCGCCGCACGGTTGTAGCATCCAAAGTGTGGCTCGGCTCGACGATGAAGTGAAATACGCGCGCGGCGTTGGCCCAGCAGTGGCTTTGCTGCTCGCCGCCAAGGGCATCCTCACCGCCGAGGACCTGCTCTACCACCTGCCCTTCCGCTATGAGGATCGGCAGAACCCGCGCAGCCTGGATGAACTGAAGCCCGACGAGATGGCGAGCGTGATTGCCGAGGTGCGCGGCTCCTTGCTGCTGCGAACGCGCAAAGCGCCCATCTTCGAGCTGACCATTGGGCAGGGGCGGCTGGCGATGAAGTGCATCTGGTTCAACGGGAGCTATCTGCAAGGGAAGTTTCACGCAGGGCAGACGGTGGCAGTCTACGGGCGGGTCGAGCCTTCGCGGTCGAGCAGCAATTTGAAGATGATTCAGCCGCAGTTTGAGCTGCTGCCGGACGCAAGCGACGATGCCGAGACGCGCCTGCTTGAGGTGGGGCGCATTACGCCGGTCTACGAGTCGCTGGGCGGGGCAAGGCTGGCATCGCGCTGGCAGCGCAAGGTGATTTTTCACCTGCTGGAAGGGATGCATGGGGCGGTGCCGGAGTGCCTGCCACAGGCAATGCTGGCGCGGCTCGCGCTTCCTGATCGGGAATCGGCGCTGCGCGAGGTGCATTATCCTCCCGAGGGCACTCAGTTTGCCCGGTTGCAAAGCTGGGCTACGCCTGCGCACCGGCGGCTGATCTTTGAAGAGCTGTTCTTTCTGGAGCTGGGCCTGGAACTGAAGCGCAGGCGGATGCGGGAGCGTGCCGGCATTGGGTTTGCCACCAACGACAAGGTGCGGGAGGCCATCCGCGAGGTGCTGCCTTTTCATCCCACCGGGGCGCAAAAGCGGGCGCTGGGTGAGATTGTTGCCGATATGAAGAGTCCAAGCCCGATGCGGCGTTTACTGCAGGGCGATGTTGGTTCGGGCAAGACGATTGTCGCGCTGCAGGCCATGCTGGTGGCCATGGAAAACGGCTACCAGGCCGCGCTGATGGCGCCCACCGAGATTCTTGCTACACAGCACTTCCTGGCCGCGCGCAAGCTGCTGGAGCGATCTTCGCGCCGTTATCGCGTCGTTTTGCTGACCGGCTCGCTGGACGAGGAGAGTAAGCGGCACGCGCGCGGCCTCATCAATCGAGGCGAGGCGCAACTGGTGATCGGGACGCACGCGCTGATCGAAGAGAAGGTTGAGTTTGACCGGCTGGGGCTGGTGGTGGTGGATGAGCAGCATCGCTTCGGCGTGCTGCAGCGGTTCANNGACCTGGACGTGAGCATTCTGGATGAGCTGCCGCCGGGACGCACGCCCATCGTGACCCGGCGCGTTCCCGGTGAACGCGCGGACGAAGTATGGGATTTTGTACGCAAGCAGGTGGCGAAGGGCAGGCAGGCTTACATTGTTTATCCGGTCATTGAAGGGACGAAGGAGGATCAGCCGGAACTGGATTTCTCGCACGACGATCCCGAGTCGGGAATTGAAACGCCGCCGCCTTTCGCCGC
>PLPU01000520.1:0-3509 GCA_003159975.1 Acidobacteriaceae bacterium | reverse complement strand
ACTTTACCGGGGTCAAGTCCATGGACCTTGATCAGTTTCTGCCTGCCCCATTCAGACAAGGCAAAGACAAAGCGCGCCTTCGTATAGATTTTGCGCTGTCTTGAGAAAAACTCATTCTTCCAGCGTCCCGGAATCCACTCGGATGGATAACTCGCATCTTCCGGGTCGTACGGGCCGTCCGTGACCAGGGAATATCCGCATGCGGTTTGGGTTGGAGGTTGGGGAAAGCTGGTAGCACCCCACTGCAGAATGTGCCTGACCCTAGGAGCGCTCTTGAGCCGCCTGACCGAAGTTCGTTCGAGATCTTTTGCGACCATGGGAGAGAACTGAAAGTCGTGCCGGAGATTCGACGCCTTGAAGGAGATAGACGAAATCGCTCCAAACAATCTCACGGCGCGGGATGAGCGGATGGATCCGAGGTCCACAATGTCCGGCCGTACCCTCTTCAGTTCATCAAATAGAAGCCCGGCTCGGTCGTTCTTTGAAGTGCATGCGATCATCCCTCTCCTCCTCTCTGCACTCTACTCCACGCATCCTCGACATTTGAGGGCCTCAAGAGAGCTCGGGAGTGTCGCCCCGTTGGCAGAGACAACTGTCAGAACGACGCTGCAGAGCGCAATTGCACGAAATACGAACACTGAAGTAATTGAGACTCATGAATCTGAAGCTGAACGAGGCTGCCTGATCACTTCCCAGTAAGCCCTTTCCAATTGGCTGTTCAGTTTTTGTATATCAAAGCGCTCCCTAACCCATTGCGGCTCTCTGCGGCTGAACTTTTCCCAGAGCCGGTCGTCAAGAAGCAGGTGAACGAGCGCGGCTGCCAGTTCAACCGTGTCTTTCTCCGGCACCAGTAGGCCTGTCTCACCATGCAATACGACCTCGCCAATTCCAGCTGTTTGAAAGCTTACCGCCGGAAGTCCCAAGGCATGCACCTCCACGAAAACCGCCGGCTGGCCCTCGGTATCGCCGTTCTGTGCTGTCACACTGGGCATGCAGAAGATTCGCGCCTTGCTCATCCAATCAAATACTGGGTTGCCCGGTGTTGGCTGAGCAAGGTTCCCCAGGAACCTGCACTTCACTTTGAGTTCTTTGGCCAGCGTTTTCAGTTCCTCGCTAAGAGGACCTTCGCCGATAATGACCAATTCAAGGCTCGGACACTCCTTCATGACCAGCGCGGCAGTTCGAATGAGGTAGGAACATCCTTTCTTCTCAATCAGCCTGCCAACGTAGAGGATGAGGTTCTTGTTACGGACTGTGGGCGCAATGTTAAACCTCGCAAAATCGTGGCCCGAGTACAGGGTCTCCAACTTATCTCTGGGATATCCAAGCGCCTCTGCCCGTTGCTTGATGTAGTCGCAGCTGCAAAAGAACTTCGAGCACTCTCCCCACAGACGTTCCCGATGGCGCAAATAGATCCTGCCCTTGATGGACTTCGCAAAGACATCGCCGCGCACTGTTACGTCGAATCCGTGCAGTGTTGTGATCAGTGGGATATTCAATTCGTTGGCTACGCGTAGAGCGAAAACCCCGTCCAGCGCGAAGTGTGCATGGATCAACGCAGGGTTGTGCGCTCTAAGTCTCTTATAGAACCGCCCTCCAAGATACCTCGTCCTCTTATAGATCCAGCGAACGACCCGGGAGCGCAAGCCGTGGTCCTTTGTCAGCAAAATGGGACCAAAGCTGAGATTCAAATCGAGAGAACGACCATGACTGGGAAGGAGGCCAGCAAAGCCGGCATGGAAGCTTGCCAGCGCTCCGACCTGCGTACGGATAAACGTTGTACTCAGAGGAAGAAGATCATTATGGTACACGACCACATTCGGCTTATCTTTCGACAGCGACATGCACGGCTCCAATAGAGGTTGTAGGAGACACTTGGTGAGGGGACTTGATCCCACCTCCCGCGAAAAAAATACAATGGCCGGGTTCGCTACCCTCGAGATTTAGGGGACGAGTCCAGAGCGCTGCGCCATTTTGGGAATATTTGTCCCAGAACACTTCAACTCGGTCCTTCATCATCGAAAACGTTATTCTCCTCAAGGTGCCTGAATGCACTTGCACCCGAGCTTGCGTTCGGATGCAGAAAAATCGAGACGGAAGATGTTGAAAGGATTGATTTCAGCCTCTGCAGATCCTTCGGTGTATCATGCGCGAGAATTCGATAGACAATCTTCATCAACCTGTCCTCTTCGTGAGCCCGGTCGATCTTCCTGGCAATAGTTTCACGAGGAACCTGCATACATTGAAGACGAAGCCACGTCGATGAGACATCGCCAGCACAAAACAAAACATGAGCTTCGGGGATCGCTTCATGGATTTGTCGCATTGATTCCAAAGAAACGTCAAAGTACTCATGGCCGCCCCTTGCATGGCCGAAGTTCCCGCACAACCGGTCATAAGATAGAATGCGTAAGACTTAGTCGTGAACAGATCTGCATTCCGCTGAGCCCAATTGTAGTTATATTCCCAATCCAACGATGTACTGATCCGCTTGATATCGCGCCGGTCTTCAAAGATCGCCAGCGGCTCCAGCACGAACGCCGCCTTGTCGACGCCATCGCGGAAGGCTCTCAAAAGCCAATCTGAATCTTGGTTCCTCTTGAGACCAGGCGTAAACGGATGATCAATGAAGAAGCTGCGCCGGACCATCCAAGTCGATGTCTGCATGAACGTTTCTCGCCGCCCCAGCCAACTTATTCCACAGAACAGGTACTCGCTAATCGGCTGCGAGGGCGCGGGAAAGTACGCTGGAGATACAATCACTCTTTCAGCCTTTCTGTCGAGGTATTGAGTTGCAGTGAACAGAATCTCGCGATTTTCAGATTGAATTGTTTCGATTTGCCGTTCAATTTTCTTCGGCAGCCACTCATCATCATCGTCGAGAAGCGCAATCCACTCGCCGCGGGCCTGGCGAACACCAATATTCCGTGCCTCGTTACCGCCGACGTTTTCAGCTAACGCAACAATGCGCACTCGCGATTCGTTCAGCGCCTCAAGCGTTTCGACTGTAGCAGTGTCTATCCCGTCAATCACTACGAGTATTTCAAGATTGGAATAAGTCTGACTGAGGGCACTGCACACAGCGCGACGTACCAACCCTGGGCGGTTGCGGGTTGGAACTACAGCAGTCACCAAAGGATGCTCCACGCTACGGTCGTTATCCATTCTGATTCTCCGTTCCAGGCACCTGGACCGGAATCTCCTTTCTCGACCTAGAGTCTCTACATTGTACCGATCCAGAGGCAGAGAGCAAGGCCCAACAAGCGACTCGCACGGAAGACCGGAAAAGAGGAAGTTGCGAGTTCTTGCCGCGACGCTCGTCCTTCGGGCTGGCAAATATGAGCTAGCCCAGTCCGAGCTTCTCGTCCATCTCCCAAACCAGCAGCAAGCCGGGCTCGGATTTGATTCGTGACTCTGAAAACCAACTTTCAGCGGCTTTCGAATGAGAAGTGAAAGGGCTGGTCCTGTTTCTTACCCGTTGGGTTCAAACCTATCCAAACATATTTGAA